>CAUWEI010000001.1:0-32965 GCA_963557675.1 uncultured Oscillospiraceae bacterium
GAATACCCCCTCCACTCATTTTAGGGATTGACTTTTAATAGTTAATCTTTCTCTTGAAATGTGTGGCGCTTCTTGCACGGGGTATTAGGGGGTTCCCCTAACGAGCGATTTACTGTTTTTGACCGGTAGGAGTAAAAACAGTCTGCTCGTTAAGATAATACAGAGCGTTCGGGGGAACCCCGTTCTCATTGAGATCAGCGTTCTTTGTCCGCCCTGACGGGCTTAAAAGGCACAGCTACGATCTCATTGTTGACTCTCATAAAGCGTTCGGGGTATTTGAATTTCTCACGGTATTTCTCCGCAAGGTCAGGCGGGAGGGACTGGAACTTCTCTACCTCAAATGGAACATAGGCAACGAAAAACTTCCCGCAAATGATGTCCTGCATCTCACGGGAGTTCTCCTCATAAACCGCCCGATTCGGGGTCAGTCCGTTGACCTTGCCCTCCTCATTGCAGATGATGGCGACCTCATCCTCAAAAGGCATATATTCCTCAATGTCGCCGCCGACCACCTTCTGCATCGCTTCCAAGGTGTCGTCGATCTCGATCATCTTGGGGTACTTGTTCGGCTCCACGAGCAGAACTGAAATCTTTCCGTCGCCCGCTTTCACCGGCTCCTTGCAGAGCGATTTGTCGAAAGAAATCGCCTTGAACCCAATGCTGTCCACGAAGTAAAAGCCGGGATTCAGGGTGTCGCTCTCCCTGATTTCGACTACATCCGACACAGAAAGAGAGCGTCCTTTGTAGTCGGCGGGATGGTCGATATTGAACTTCTCATAGATGGTTTCGAGGGAATTGCAATCGAGTTTCCCGTCATAAACTCGGTCATAGAGGGCGGGATCGACCTCCTTGGAGTGCTGGAATCGTTCAAGGGAATCCAGCCCCAAGAAGCATACACGATTGTTGTCCCGGTCTGTGTTGATCTGATAAATACTGAACTCAGTCATCGTTCATTCGTCCTTTCTTTGGTTTTGTTGCGGTGGATACCGAGCTGGAAACAAAGAAAGTCATTGTAGTCCTTGCCGCAGGGCGGAGGACTGTCAATGACTTCATACTTGCTCGGCAATATGGTTTTCAGCGCAAGGCTGGCTTTTCTTCCGGCATTATCGTTATCGAAGTGCAGGAAGATTATCTTAATCTGCGGCTTCTCATTGAGGTACTTCACAAGAGCCGCAGGAGTAGTGCTGTCCTCGATTTTCTCCTTGGGCAGATACACACCGGCGAGGGAAACAAGGTTGTCTTTCCGCCAATCCCTGCCCGCCATCTTTTCAAGCGTCGCATAGGAAAGCAGGTCAATGGCACACTCAAAGAGATGCACCGTACTGCTCTCGCTGTCTGCGATCCGAAAAGAATAGTGCTTGTCACTGCCGGAGCAGTCACCCAAAACACGGCGGTCATTGGTCGCTCGGTAGGACGCATAGCGAGGGATATTCTTCTCATCAAAGCCCACGCACACAAGGTTATGATACGGCAGGCTCTCGAAAATCAGTCCCTTGTCAATGCAGTATTGGATGATGGCATAGTCGATTCCTCTGCCGAAAAGATACTCTGTAATTCTTTCTGTGGAAGCACTTTTATCCGGCAGAAGCAAGACCTTCGGCTCTGTTTTCTGCTTTGGCTTGACTGTCGTTGACGGCATTACTGCCGCTTTTCCCATCAGCGTTTCGACCGCCTCTACAAAAGAACAGCCCTTGACTTTCACAAGATAGTCAAGGGCATTGTAGCCGCCGATGCGCTGTGACCACCACATCCACTTGCCGTTAGAAATCTTCAGGCTGTCGTGAGTGCGGGTGGTATAGTTGTTGCCGGAAATGCGGACAAGCTCCTGCGGCTCACAACTTTGCAGATAGGTAAGCAGGTCGATTTGCCGTGCCTGTTCCACCACCTCTGGGGGATATACGGCATAAAATCACCTGCTTTCCCGGTGCTGTTTCTTCTCCTGCCGTTGCAGGCTCTTATCCGCTTCCGTTTCGATGGAGTCCCGGATGGTATCCATATGCTCGGTTTCTCTGTCCCGGAACTCCTTATACACATCACTCAGAGGACAAGGGGAACGAAGCAAAGCCCTTGCCTTTTCCGGCTCAAGCTCCAGCTCCTCCATACACATCACGATGTCCTCCCGCATCGTGTATTCGTAGGTATGATTGAGAATTTCGCACGGCTCCTGACGCACAAGCCAGTCCCGGTATTTGTCCTGTTCGGCTTTCATTTTCTCGTAAAGTCGAGCGTTGTAATCTGTTTCGTTCATAGCGAACACCTCCTTCAAAATAGAAATAGCCGCCTGATTTCTTTTGAAAACCAAGCGGCTCTGTATCTGAATTAGCGCTCCAATTCTTTCGGATTGCGGTCAGGAAGTTCTTCGCCCTCATCGGGGGCATCGTCCGCAAGCTCATTGTCACGCTTATCCACATTCAATAGACCGTTCAGAACATTCAGCCTGTCGGTCTTTTCTTTCAGCTCCTGCTCCTTGGAGAATGGCTTTTTCACTTCCTCCTTGGCAACCTCAAACTGCTTTTCCAAGCCCTCCAGCTCGGCTTTCACGGCTTCGAGGTTATCGCTGATCTTCTCGATTGCATTATCGATGCGGGTGATGTTGCCGGCAGGATCAGTACCCAAAGAGATGGTACGGGAAGCGGCACCTCGGATTTTGACCTTGTAGGTTCGTTCCATCGTATCAAACGACAGCTCCAATCCAAAGCCACGATATGTGCCGAGGGTTATTGGGTCAGGTGAGTTCATCTGCTGGCAGGCATCAATGATTTTCTGTCCGCCTTCCGCCTTTTCCGAGCAAAAAGCGCCCTTTACCTCAATGCCGACAAAGCGGTCATCTGCGGGTTTCGGGTGCTCCTGTGCGGTGGCAAGGTCGCTTTCCAGTGCCGAAATCAGCTCCGTTTTCACAGCGATCTGCTGAGGGAAATATTTGATGATCTTGTCCTCCAAGGCGTAAATCTCGGAGAGGTAGCTGGACTTCAATAGACGCAGCTTCTGAACCTGAATATCCAAATCCATCTTCTCCTTGATATAGGGATTTCCGGTCGCCAGCATCTTAATTTCGGCGTAGGACAGTGCCGTTTCGTCAATGTCGTCGGCGCTACGGACAGGTGATTTGCTGGTCATAATCTGCGACGCAAATTTTTGCTTGCCCTCAACGAGCTGATACAAATATGCGTCAAAGGTTTCCTCTGTTACATACCGATACAGCCCGACAACAGGGTTCTCATTGCCCTGACGGACGGTTCTGCCGGCTCGCTGTTCAAGGTCACTGGGTCGCCACGGACAATCAAGGTCGTGAGAGGCAATGAGCTTGTTTTGCACATTGGTTCCGGCACCCATCTTGGCAGTGGAGCCAATCAACACTCGCACCTCACCACGCCGAACCTTTTTGAAAAGCTCCTGCTTTTTTGCTTCGGTATCGGCTTCGTGGATAAACTTGATCTCATCAGCAGGAATGCCACGGGCGATCAGTTTCTTTCGGATGTCGTCGTAGACATTGAACGAGCCGTCACTTTTCGGAGTGGAAAGGTCACAAAACAGAAGCTGGGCAGACTTTTGATCCGCCGTTTCGCTCCATATCCGGTAGACCTCACCAACACAGGCGTTGACCTTGCTGCCGTCCTCATCGGGGAGTAGCGGGTCAATCATACGCTGGTCAAGTGCCAGCTTTCTGCCGTCATTTGTGACCTTCAGCATATTGTCAACGCTGGCGGAAACACCGCCGCCTCGAATACGCTCGGCTCGTTCTCCGAGGGACTCTACCATCCTTTTTTGAATTTCAGACGGCTTCACGGCAATGTTGTGGTACTGCACCTCCGGCACCGGGAGATGAAGCATATCGGCGGTTTTGATGTCTGCAACCAGCTTGAACATCGCCATCAGCTCCGGCAGATTGTTAAATCTTGCGAAGCGGGTCTTAGCTCTGTATCCCGTTCCTTCGGGTGTCAACTCGATTGCGGTCACGGTTTCTCCATACATCGCCGCCCAAGAGTCGAAGTGCTGCAAGTCGTACTTTTGGAGTGTGGCATACTGGAGATAGCGCTGGATGGTGTAGAGTTCCACCATCGAATTGGAGATGGGTGTGCCGGTAGCAAAGACTGTTCCACGCCCTCCGGTCAGCTCATCAAGATAGCGGCACTTCATAAAAAGGTCGCTGGATTTCATTGCCTCGGTCTGTGCGATACCGCCTACATTTCTCATTTTGGTATAGAGATAGAGATTTTTGTAGTAGTGACTCTCGTCTATAAAAAGCCTGTCAATGCCAAGCTCCTCAAAGGTCACGGTATCGTCCTTTCGGCTCTGATCGTTCAGCTTGTCCAGCTTTAATTTCAGGGAGCGCTTTGTCTTTTCAAGCTGTTTGACCGAAAACCTATCGCCACGGTTGCGCTTCAAGTCGGCAATACCCTCGGTGATCTCGTCCATCTGCTGCATCAAAATCATCTGCTGACGCTCGATGCTCATCGGGATCTTCTCGAACTGGGAATGACCGATGATGATGGCATCATAGTCACCGGTGGCGATTCGACCGCAAAAGCGCCTGCGGTTCTTTGCTTCAAAGTCTTTCTTCGTGGCAACCAAGATATTAGCGGAGGGGTAGAGTTGCAAGAACTCTGCCGCCCACTGCTCCGTCAGATGGTTGGGGACGACAAATAGGGATTTCGTACAAAGTCCGAGTCTTTTTGCCTCCATAGAAGCAGCGACCATCTCGAAAGTTTTGCCCGCACCAACCGTGTGTGCCAACAGCGTATTGCCGCCGTACAGGATGTGCGCCACGGCATTTCTTTGGTGGTCCCGAAGCTCGATTTCGGGGTTCATTCCCGAAAAAACGATGTGGCTGCCGTCGTACTCACGGGGGCGAATGGAGTTGAATTTCTCGTTGTAGATACGGCAAAGCTGCTCTCGGCGGGCTGGGTCAGACCAAACCCAATCTTGGAAGCCCTGCTTGATCAGTTCCTGTTTTGCCTGTGCGATCGCCGTTTCTTTTTTGTTCAGGACGGCTTTCTTTTTGCCCTCGGCATCCTCCACATAGTCGTAGATACGAACATCCTTCAGGTTTAGGGTTTCCTCGATAATCCGATAAGCATTGATGCGTGGCGTACCATAAGTGCTGTTCGCCTTGACATTTCCTCGGTCGTAGGACTTTCCCTCCACATTCCATTCGGAGGTGAATTTGGAGTAATGCACTTTGATATTCCAGTAAGCCCAGCGGGGCGTATCAAGGAACTCAAACATAAACTGCTGAACGATTTCCTCCGGCACCCAAGTGGAACCGAGCTGGACGAAGATTTCACTTGCAGACAGGTCTTTGGGTTGCACCTTTTCCAGTGCTTCCACATTGACGGTATAATCTTCGGGGTAAAGCTCCGCCGACTTTCTGGCGAGTGCCAGCTTCTCCCGGACATTGCCGGAGAGATATTCATCCGCCATCAGGTACTTTGGCTCCGTGCTGTCTCCGTAGCCGTAAAGTGGATTGAGAAAGATTACGCCCTTCAAATCTGCGAAAATTTCCTGCTCCGTCTTGCCGGTCAGCGCACACATATAAGCCATATCCACGGAAGCTTTTTCGCCCATAGACACGGCGAGCGCTCCGCTGGCGGTGTCCACGGCTGTAACCGGCGTATGCGGTTTAATGGTTCTTTTAGTAAAGAGGTCAGCCTTGCGCTCCAGCTCACCGTTATCGTCCAGCACCTCAAGTGCAGACAGCAAGGAATAGGAACTGTCCTGCGAAAAGACGGAAACATTGGCTCGGCTGTTGATGAGTCCGTACTTCTTGGTGAACTCGTCATAGAGCCGGTTTAGCTTTTCCTGCTCGGCTTTGATTTCGCTGTCGGGATAATCTTCGGTCTGTATCTCCAGTAGCGTCCGCACCGAATCACGGATGCGGATCATACCCTTTATGCGGTTCTCTGCGGTAGCAGATACCTCCACCGGAGCCATACGGCTGTTTTCTCGGAAGTAGATTTTATCGTCCAGCACCGTATAGGAGAAGTTACGGACGGTGGGATCTGCGGGAATGGAATTGTCCTCCTCTGCAAGCTCATCCTCCACCTCATATGCGGTCAGCTCACCGTGAATATTGGAAACGGCTTCGCTGAGTTGCTCGGCAAGGTCTGCCCCCTCGTAAGGTACGCAGGTGGCTTCGGGACCGAAACGCCCCGACACCATTTTCATCTCTCCGAGTATCATTTCGGGATGCTCAACAAAGTACCTGTTCATCAGGATACCGTTTTCATCCGTGCCGAGCTGTACCCAATCCGGCTCTATATCCACAATGCGGTCACGCTTTTGCAGAATAAGAATGTCCGAAACGACTTCCGTCCCGGCATTTCCCTTAAAGGTGTTGTTCGGCAAACGGATAGCACCAAGCAGGTCGGCTCGCTGAGCAATATACTTTCGGACAGCGGAGTTTTCCTTATCCATCGTTCCCTTGCTGGTGATGAGCGCCATTACGCCGCCCGGACGGAGCTTGTCCAAGGATTTGGCGAAGAAGTAGTCGTGAATGAGGAACTTGTGCTTGTCGTAACGCTTGTCAGGAACCTTGAAATCCCCGAAGGGTACATTCCCCACAACGGCATCAAAGAAGCTGTCGGGGAGGTTGGTTTCCTCAAAGCCCTGTGCGGCGATAGAGGACTTTTGATATAACTGCTGTGCGATGCCGGCAGAAACCGTATCCAGCTCCACACCGTAGATCTTGCTTTCCTTCATTTCTTCGGGAAGCATACCGATAAAATGCCCGATGCCGCAGGACGGTTCCAAGATGTTGCCCTCACGGAATCCAAGCTGTTTCATCACCTTATACACGGCATTGATAACCGTTGGCGGCGTGTAGAAAGCGGTGAGAGTGCTTTCTCTTGCGGAAGCGTATTCCTCCGGTGTCAGGATGTTTTTAAGCATACCGTATTCGGTTCGCCAAGAGTCTGCCCGTTCGTCAAAGGCTTCAGGAATACCGCCCCAGCCAACATACTTGGAAAGAATGATCTGCTCGTCCGGTGTGGCGAAGCGGTTTTCTTCCTGACACCTTTTCAGAACGGTGATCGCCGCATAGTTGCGGTGGAAGCGTTCTTTCTTGTTGACCTCCTCGACCTCGTGAGAAGCAAGGTCAAAGGTATGACGGTCTGCCATTGGGATTTCGGGATGAATATCAAAGGTCTGCACCCGGCTTTTCTTCGGATGCTCCCAAACAGGGGTAAGAGGTGCTTCCACCTGTGCAAGTTCTTCCTCGGAGAGATAAATAAGGCCGTCAAAGGACAGTGCTTGCAATCCCTTATCGGTCAGTTCTTCAAGCGAATCATACTGTTCACTGCGGACGACTTTTCCATCTGCAAGGGTTTCGATGCGAAAATCCACAAGATTGACCCTTGCCTGTATTTCGTGCTTGTCGTCCTCCGTCGTAGTGTAGGCAACACCCACATTGGCAAGGTCGGTGTAATCCGCACCGTCCTCTTGCTGGTATTCCTCACGGCAGAAATCATCAATGATTTGCTTCGCTTTATCCAGTGCAGTGTCCGTCAGATAGGGGCTGTCAATGATCTCAAAGCTCTTAGGCGGCGGATCAAGCTGTGTAATAAAGTCGTGGGGGATGGTGCTGCCGTCCTTGTCCTTATACAGAACAATGCTCATCGGCACACCATAGTAATTTTCCTCCTTAATATCCTTCTCAAAGCTATACGGGCTGGTGTACTCGATGCTTTCACCGACCTTGCCGTCCGTGCCGAGATAGTCGATCCTGCCGATAGGTTTGGACTCGATGGGCGCTTCCTTCGTGGTGGAAACCACGGTGCGGGTAATGCGTTTACCGTCCTCTAAGGCGTTGACCTCTATATCGTACCCTCTGTCGGTCAGCATTGTAAGGTAGGTTTCCAAGCGGTGCTGCGGAAATCCCACCATAGGGACACGGGTGTTATGACCACTGGCACGAGTAGTCTGTGTCAGCTCAAGAGCAGTCCCGACGACCTCTGCATCATCGGCATAGGCTTCAAAGAAGTCGCCCACCTGATAGAGCAAAAGGCTACTCGGATTGTCTGCTTTGGTTTTAAGATACGCCTGATAGAACTCCGGCAAAGCAGCATCCTTTGACTTTTCTCTTTCTTCCGCCTGTCTGATACGCTCCACAACGCTCTGCGGCAAGTCCTGCACATAGAAGGTAATCTCACCTTCGGGGGAGATGTGGGCAATGTTCTGATAGTCCCCATTGACCTCCACGGCACGGTTCCAAACGGTCAGTCCGTTGCCGAGATAGCCCATCCCGATGTCGAACTCAACCGCCTTTTCTTCGCGATGTTTTTCTACTACCTTCAAATGGTCATTCAGCGGGTTCTCCTGCACCTTGCTGTCGAACTCAGTTCTCGTCATTTCCTTGTTGAAAAGCGGAAACTGCGTATCATAGAGCATCACACGCTCGTCATCAAAGGACAGGATTTCATATTCGTTTGCGCCGAGATAGACGGTGCTGCCGAGATGGTACTCATATTGCTCATTTTTTGCCTCTGCCTTTTCTGAAGGTGCAGTAGACAAGATTTCTCTGTTCCTTCGTTCCTCGGCAAGCTCTGCACGGCGTTCTTCCTGCCTTTGCAGCCACGCAGGGTACTGTGCCTTTTCCTTGGGGTTCAGGTAACGGTCGAGTTTTATCAGCTCGGCAATACGCTTCTCCACCTGACTCCATTTCAGGTCGATATGAGGTTTTTCGCTTCCGATGCCTTTAGAAATACGGATGCCCTTGCCGTCGTGCTGTTCGTCAATTCCTGCGCCGGTGATAGCGGGATAAACGCCGCCCCAGCCGTATTCATTTTTCAAAAAATCTGCGTTTTCCTTTGCAGACAGGCTCTTTTGGAACTGCTCATAGATTCGCATTTTCCCCTCAGAGATGCCGCTGCCACGGGTGAGAACAGCGTCGATGATCTCCTGAGAGAAAGTAAAAGCAGAGGGCTTTCGTTCCTCTGCTCCTGCTGTCATCAAGCTCAACTGCCCGTCAATGGATGGCAGCGGCTTCATCGTGTCCTGCAACTCTCCAAGCAGCCGCATCGCTTCAAAATGCTGGGCAATTACGCCCCAATCATAGAAGCTCTGTGCTGTGCGGGAGAGATAACTGCCCTCCCAAAGCTGCAACACATTCTGATAGGTCTTGTAGCCCACACGCCGTCCATCGCTCAGAATGACCTCGGTATAGTCGTTGTTGAAAATGCGCTTGATATAAGAAATACGGGCGTTCTCATCAGCGGTAGCTTCAAAGAATGCCCGTATCTCGTCTTTGCTTGCTTTCAGGTGCGGCGTAGTGCCGAGGATTTCACGAATCGTATCATCGCCGCCAAAGAACGGCAGGCTTTTATCCTCGTGACTTCGGTCGTAATAGTCTAAGCGAAGATTACCTCCGCCATCACGATCTCCTGAACCCGGCTCCGGACGCTGTTCATCTTCCGAACCCAACTCATCATATCCGTCGCTTTCAGGCTCTCCGTCACGCCCTCCGACGCTGCCATCTGCTCCGTCAGCATCTGTTCCATCTCGTTCGCTCTGCGCTCCGTGTCGTTCAGATGCTCGTTCAGGGCGCAGCTCGTCAGCAGGTTGTAGTAGCGTACCTTGTGATGCTCCTTCAGGAACTTCTTCCGCATCCGGGCGTACCTGCCCATCGACAGCTCCGGCTGCTCCGGCATTGTCAGATCGGGGAGCAGATAATCCCCCTGCCTCGTGTAAGTGATCTCGTTCATCGTCAGGACTCCTTTCGGTTTTTTCTTTGCCTACATTGTAATTGGCTTTGGTTTTCTCTGCAATTATGCGATTTTGACGGTCGAGGGCAAGAATGGTACGGGAAATCTCCGCAAGTCCCATCTCCGCAATATCGCTGGTGGCATAGCCGAGGGCGTTCAGCGTGGCAGGCGTCGTAAAATTCACCACATCCCGAAGATCATCGGGTTCAAAGTATTCTCCGGCTTCAATGCCCAGGCGGGTCATCGTCATATAGGCGACGCTGTTTCGCACCGCCGTTTTGAAAATGTGGGTGATTTCTTCTTCAGATACGCCGTCCAAGAAGCTGTCTTTCACGCTGTAAATCAGATCGGGGAGATAGTCGGGGATGTTGTCCTCTACGGCGTTTCTTGCCGCCGACTCGATGGCAACGGCAAGGGTTTCCTTGTCGTTCAACTCTCCGAAGGTGCTTTCCAGCGTGTCGATCACTTCTGCCGTGTATTCGTCCCGCATTTGCCAAATGGGAACTCTGCGGGAAAAGCGGCTGGGATGCGTGTCGGAAATATCGAAGTAGTGGACAAGCCGCTGGCGGCGTTGGTCAGCATCCTCAAAAACGGCAATGCCGTGCGCCCCACGATTGACCCATCGCCCAAACTTTTGGTTCCAGTCGTCGATCTGAAGAACGGCGGTGGCGTCCGGTCGCTGTGCGTGTACCAAAAGCTGCTCGTCAAAGCGCAGACGGTAGTTGTAGCAGGCAGAGCGCAGAAACGCTTCCCAGCTTGCGGGGTTTGCAACGACCGTTTTGCAGGTTCGGTTATACAGCTCCGAGATGAAGTCGTATTTTCGTGCCATCGGCGGACACCTCCTTATCGTTCATAGTCTTTTGGCTTGATGGCTTTGCCGTTCTCATCATAGCTCTTGGGTTTGGCGGCAATGGAGTTCCACCGGATCATAGAACCTGCAAGCATCGCCTGCTCCTGTGCCTTGCTGACACCCAGCTTTTCATTGAACTTGTCTTTGATTGCTTCGTTCTCTGCACGGTTCCCGTCGTTAAACCTTGTGGCGGTATAGCCCTTTTGCCAGCGGTCGATTTGAATGACTTCGCCGGTAGACGGGAGTATGGAATAGCACATCGGAGGCAAGGGCGGCTCCATTGGAGCGTAGGTACAGCCACCTTGCTCCATACGCTCGGCAAACTCGCAAATGTGAAAGAGATTGCGCCCAACCTCTGTGTGATAGTTGTCAATATAGCGGCAGGGATAGCTTTCCGTCTTACCGTCACGGTCGGTCACAATGATGCGCTCTCCGTCCGGGATACGGAACAACTCTTTATAGTGGCTGTCAATAAAGCGAATATCCCGGTTGGCTTCTTCGATGTGCTTGTCCAGCCATTCCTTTACATAGCAGAGGCAGTAGAAGTTATAGTCGCCCCTCGTTGGATTACAGCGAAGCACGAACGCATATTTCTCGGTATCTGCTCGGAAGCCGAACTCAGTGGTATAAGCACCCTGCATTTCGCTTTCCTTGTTCTCACGCCCATAACGCACCATCTGAGAACGGCTTTGAAGCAGTCCGTACTCCTCGGAGCGCAGGGCGTTGATTACATCGTCCAAGTCCCGCTTGAACTCATCGCTTTTCCATTGCGGTCGGGTATCAAACCAAGTGGTATAAAACTGATTGCCGCTTGAGCCGAAGTCCCCACGCAGATAACCGATATTGCCTGTCTGCCCTTGAAGCTGCGAGCTTTGAGCGTAGGTGTATTTGCGTTCGGGAACGGTCAGCGGTCGCAGTGTGAAATCTGTCATTATCTTGCGCCCCTTTCTTGCGGTGTTCGTTGTTTCGGGATGTCAAAGCCGTAAACGGCGGCGATCTCATCCCCAAGTCGTCGGGTCAGCCGGGTAATATCAGCTCGTGTGGCTTTGCCGTGATAGATTTTATCTCTCAGGTTCTCCATCTGCGTTTCGGAAACGCCGTCTTTGAACACACGGTAAAGATAGTGATTTGTGCCGTCGTGATGAGTTGCATCGGCACGAAGATCGCCGTACTTATCTACATACCATTCGGTATAGTCGGTGTCGGCATACAGGCAATCTCGGATGTTTCCGGAGGGGATGTCCTTGTAGCCCATCACTCTGCCGTTCCATCTGCCGATGTCGCCAATGACAATGATCGGCTGGGAGAGCTGAACATTCAGGTTGACTCGCTCATCGGAGAGGTAGTCGTAATTGGTTTCCTCCATCCACTCATAGAGTGCCTGCTCATCATTCGGGTCGTCGTCCAGCTCGTTGGCTTCAAGGAACTCCTTGTAGTCCTCTCGCCAGTCGTCCACATCAAGGTTTTGGTTGCTCCAAATGATGTGGCGGTCATTCGGTCGTGTCGCTTGGCTCATCTGTTCCACCTCCCAAGTATGAGAAAAGGCGGTTCTTTGCAGCCTGCTCCTGAAGCTCGGTGATGACCGTCATATCCGGAACGGTCACATCGGGGATTTTCAGAATCGTCGGCAAGGTCAGCGCCTTCAAGTCTTTTTCGGTTTTACAGCCTGCGTCAAAGAGCTTTGCCAGCACCTTCATTTTCTGCTGCAAGCCCTGCTCGGCTGCGGTTTTCTTTGTTGCCATAGAAATCTGCCTCCTTAACTCATAACATAGTTGGAATAAAGGTGCTGCATCCTCTTTCGTGCTTTTCGGCATTCGGGAGAACAAGCCAGTTCAGGATGTTCAGATTGGATTTTCGCTCTCGTCCTACGGACGCTTTCAAAATGAGGCAGTTCGAGTTCCTTGTAGTTCTTCATCACGACCTCAAAAGGCATTTTTCCAACCGAATTTTCATTGCTGTAAAAGCTGTTACACACGAGAAGATACAACATCATATCGTCGCTTCGTGCGTCAACATTGGTTTTGAGAATGGAAATAACCCTATCCTCAATCTTTTTGAGATGGTTCATTGCGTACCTCCTTGTGATATTGAAACGGGGCGGAGTTTTTGCTCCGCCCCTTGGATGATTGGCTCACTTCTTGTTTTTCTTTCTGACCTGCAAGAAGATAAAGCCGCCGATGATAAAGGCTACCAGTACGATAGCCACGATGGTTTTAGGTTCCATTAGTTACAATCCTCCTTCTTCTTTTTCTTGAAGCCGATAACGCCGCACACCGCAATGCCCACTGCGGACAGTCCTGCAAGGGCATAGAGTAGCGGCAGATTGGTTGTGTCGCCGGTCTTGGGCGTATCACGCAGGACATTGTGCATCTCCACAATGGTAGTGGAGCCGATCTTGACCGTTGCCTTCTTATCAGCAGGGATAACATACATCGAAGAAGCCGAGTTGCTCACCTCGGAAATGGTGTAGTCCCCGATGCGAAGCCCGTCAATGAAGATCTCACCCTTGTCGTTGGTTTCAAGGATAATGTCATAGCCATTTGCTCCGGTAATTCGGAAAGCGAAGCCCTTGACCTTGCCGTCAGAGGAGGTTTTAACAATCTTCAGGTTGCCACGCATCGCATCATTGATGAAGCCGACGCCTGCCTTGTTCTCCACCTCGTAGGTCTTGCCGTTGGTGTCGATCATCACTTCATACACGCCGGTATCAAGGACAAACCCCTCCGGCGCTTTGGTTTCCTTGACGAAGTAGCGACCGTAGAACAAGTCGTTCATACTGTAATCGCCCTTTTCCTTTTCGGTCAGTGTGCCGAGCAGTTCATCACCGTCGTCCATCTTGCCGTTTGCGTTACTGTCCTTATAGACCTCAAAGGTCGCACCGGTCAGTTTATTGTCAGGATATTCGGAATCCACCTTGGTCAGATGGATGTTTCCACGGACATAGCTGTTGACGATCTTGATCTCCACGACCTGACCGTCTGCGCCGATGGTCACGGGATAGATGGTATCGTCCAGCACGAAGCCGGCGGGCTGTTCGATTTCACGGACATACCAAGTGCCGTAAGGGATGCTCTCAAAAGAAAAACTACCATCTTCAGCAGAAGTGGCAGTCATCAGAGCGTTTTCCTTTGTAAACTCGCCGTCATCCGTGCGGAACAGTCCAATCAGCGCACCGCCGAGAGCACTGCCGTTTTCATCGACCTTCTTGCCGGAAACCGAACCGTAGATCAGATCATTTTCGATTGCCTTGCCGTTGTTAGCGGCAATCTTTACAACTACCGTATCCTGACCGACATACGCAAAGGTTACGGGATACTTGGTATTGGAGAGCTTGTAGTGACTGTCGGTAGCAAGCTCCTGCACATAGTAGCTTCCAAAAGGAAGGTCAGTCTTGATTTTCGCCGTTCCGTCCTCATTCAGAGAGATGATCTCAACAAGACCATTTGCGGGAACGGAAGTGCCGCTGGCAGACACGATTTCCTCGGCGGCAAACAGCCCAAAGGAAATGTTCTTCATTTCACCGTTATTGCCAATGCCGAAGCACTCATTCTGCTCGATGGACTTTACAAGGCTGATCTCCACCTTCTGACGCTCGTTCTCGAACGAAGTCGCCGTTTCTGTTACGGCAACATTCTGACCGGCATAGACAAGCTCGACGCAGTGGGGTTCCGGGTTGAGCACCATCCCGTGGGGTGCTGTGATCTCACGCACCTCATATTTGCCAAGATAGAGTTCACGGCTCACCGCTGCGCCGGTTACATCGGTTGTAACAGTGTCTACGACCTCGCCCTTCTGACTTCGGACAGTGCCGTCCTGCGTGATAATATCCTCTGCGGCGATGATCTCATAGACCGCACCGGGAAGTCCACGCTTTTCATACTGCGGCTGATAGATGGTGGGCAGTTCGTTTCCGCTTTCATCAACGCCGCCGATGACGGAAACGCCGAAGAACACCTCGCCGGTTTTTTCCACGGTGATGGTGCCTTTCTGTGCCATATTGGGCTTATCCACTTTTACTACCGTAACCCCGCTTTCTTCTGTGGAATTATCCTCCGTGACATCGAAGTACACAGGCGTTTCATCGAGGACATAGCCGTAGGGAGCCTGTACCTCGACAATAGAGTACCCCTTTCCAAAGGACAGCTTTTCCGGCGTAACAAGAGAACCTTCTGCATTGGTGTAGAACACATCAATGGTGGTGGGCGTCGGGTAAGTGAAGGTCATTGTTACGGGGTTGCCGTCCGGGTCATAAATCTTGAAGCCTGCACCGGCATAAGGGATGGTCTTGCCGGTTTCTGCGTCCTGCTTCACGATCTTGATGAAGCTGTTAAAGGGTGCATTGTTGATAAGGTAGCGATAAGTCGCCCCATTCTGAGAAATGAACACATCAAAGTCGGGCATCAGCTCGCTGCCTTCCCAGCCGGAAACCTGATGGACGGTGTAGATGCCGTAAGGCATATCCTTGGTCTGAGCAAAGCCGTTTTCATCACAGGTGAGATAATCACGCTCGGTGTCCACGGCAACCTCGTAGCTGCCTGCGGCTTTCAGGTACACAGCAAACTCTGCCCCGCTTTCGGGTGTTTCGATCTGCGTATCACCGTTATCGGTGTGCTTGATGATGGCGATATTACCCTTTACGACCTGCTCGGTCACATCATTTGCCGTCTGATTATGCTCCACGGTATAAAGCTGCGGCTCTGCACCGACTTTATGAACGGTGGAATCAAGCAGATAGCCCTCGGAGGGTGTGATCTCTCGCACCGTCCAGTCGTTATCGCAGATATACTCCTTGGTAACGAACTGCCCGTTTTTGTCGGTGGTGTAGGTATCAACAAGGGTTTCACCCTTATAGATGCCGTAAACAGCACCGGCAAGAGAAGCATCACCCTGCACCGTGCCGGTTTCAGCGTCGCTCTTGGTAACGGTCACGGAAAACTTCTTCAAAATATTGAGGAAGCTGCGGTTCGTGACCTCGTTCCAGTTGATAGGTGCAGACTGCGCTTTGGGAACAATATAGCGAACAGCAGTGTCCACTTCCTCCACGGTATAAGGTGTGGAACCGGAGATAAGGACATCTTCAAAGGTCGCCACGCCGTTTGCATCGGTTGCGGCATACTCGTCCACGGCAATGCCGGAAAGTGAAGTGCCGTAAAGGTGGAAGGTCACGCCCTCGTTGAGATTGTCCTCCGAGGACTTCACGATCTGCAAATCTCCTCGCTTGAGTTTGTTGTTGAAGTTTACGGTAGAAACCTGACCGGAAACTACCGTCACACGGCGGGACTCCTGCGGCTCATACTTGTCGTAATCCATCTCGGTCACGGTGTAAACGCCGGGCATCAGGTTGTCGATCTGAATCTCGCCCTTGGAGTTGGTCTTGACGGTCTGATTGACGCCGTTGCCGGTAACGGTAAAGGTGAGGTTATCCACCTTGCCGTCCTCCGAGGTCTTGACGATCTTGGCAGAGCCGTAGGACACCTTCAGATTGAGGAATGCCTGCACCGGGTCATTAACCTCTTGAGCGTAGCTGACTACATCCTGAATACCGCCTCCGGGAGCGTATCTCCCGTCCGTCCAAGTAATGATACCTCGGCGGGTTGAACCGACCTTATTGGCGGTAATTCTTACGCTGTCAGAAGGAGCATCCGTTGCTGTGATAATGAGCTGGTTTCCGTTGACGCTGAAAGAAATGCCATCCTCATTAGCGGAAAAGCTGTAATCGGAAAGCACACGGTTGTGGTCTGTCAGGGTAGCGGTGTAACCGCTACCGTCCCACTCCAGTTCCACGCTCTGCGCTCTGTTTGGGTTTTTGGACATAAAGCTGGGGATGGCAGAGTGACGCTGGACGCTTGCTTCAATGCTGTCATAGTAATCGCAAAACAGGTCATACAGCGGGTGGGCGGTGCTGATAACGCCCTTAACTGCATCGTAGCTACCGGGGCTTACATAATCGAAGTCCTCGTCACGCTCACCGACAACAGTTTCCCAAATGAGAACCTGTGTTGCCATAGCTTCCGCCAGCGTTGCGGCATCAGCGGGGTTCTGTGAACGCCACGAGGTGCTGATGGGTCCCGTGTAACCGTACTGCATAATACGCCCGATGAACAGCTTCATATCATAGGGGGAAATGGTGCTGTTGATGTCTGAGGGCAGGTTGTCCCAAAAGGTTTCGCCCTTACTGGTATAAGTGTCGCCGGTATCCTGCTGCACTCCCGGCTCAATGCAGTAACAGATGTTACCGTCATACGAGTGCATTGCTCGAATGGTAGTGTACTTGGACTCACCGGAATGCCAGCCGTTCATATACCGGAGATTGGGATGCCCCCAAGTACCGCTGTAATCAATATTAGCATCGCCGCTTCTCGGAAAAGAAACAAGGTAGACCTCTGCTCTCTCTCCTGCGGCATAGGCAGTAGTTGTGCCGATCCCCACAAGGGCTGTCAGGCACATCACGAGAGAAAGCATTCCTGCAATTCCTCGCTTGAAAAAATGTGTTTTCATTGTGTTGATTACCTCCTTGAAAACGAAAAACGCACCGTACTTTGACGATGCGTTTCAGTGTGATTTGATTTTGTTGTTATGCGTAGCCGATATACACCTCAAAGGAACCGGTTCCGGTCTGCTCATACCAAATCCAAACATCCGTGATGTCGGGATCTTCGGCGTAGCGGCTCAAGTAACCCTTGATGTCCCTTTCGGTGTATTTGCATTGCGAACCTGCGGCAATGGGATTGTCCCAGCAGTACACGGCTTCGCTGTTCAGCGTAAGACCGACACTCTCGGCATAGCTCATGGCAAAGCCGATCCAATAGCTGATGTCAAATGCCGGCTCTGTTGGTTCTTCCTGCGGCGGTTCGGTCGGTTGTGGTTGTTCTGCCGGTTTTGGTTCTTCCGTTGCCGGAGGTGTGGTCTGTTCCTTTTCGGACGGTGCAGAGACTTCCGGATGGTGCTCGGACTCGTAAGGTGTCTTGGACGGTTCGCTTACCTGTGGCGGCGTTGTGCCGCTGTTAGGCTGTTCGGATGCCGGTTTTGTTTGAATACTGCTATCCAACACGCCTGCCGTTGCTTCTGTTGAACGGTCATCGTCTTTCGGCTCTGTACTTCGGGGCTGTTCAACCTCCGTTTTCTCTGTCGCCTGCGCCGTTTCTGATTGGTAAGGAGCTTTGTTACTCTCCGAAGAAGAAACCGGTGCGGGCTGTTCTGCAATCTGCGAGGTGTTGCTGCACCCCGAAGTCAGGCACAAAAGGACAATGAGAAAAAGAACTGCGATTTTGGATTTCATACGCTTCACTCCCTTCGACCACATTCTACCCGATGATAACCGTTCAGACAAAGATGCGTTTTGAAGCGCAACTTTTCATCATATCGCCGGTGGGCGCAATTCCAAACTGTGCGATCTCCGAGTCTCTCTTAGATAGACTTATTTAGAGAGATAGAGATAAATCAGGAGATAGTTTATTTCGGATAGTCAGGTAGTTCTTAGGGGTTGGAGTGTGAGGAAGGGGACAGCGGAAAACATACTCCGTGTGCCTATCGGCTGTCACGCTCTGCCCGCTGGCGCAGGAAACGACTGTAATGCTCCAATGCCTTGACCACATAATCCTCCGTTTGGCTCACAGGGATATTCTTCGGGATCAGGCTTCGCACCTTATCCCCACGCAGGACGATTTTCTCACGCTGGTTCGGTTTCTCCTCGCTCATAATGACAGATACTACTTCCGGTGTGAGTTTGCCTTCCGTGAAGAACTTCCGCATACGGATAGTCTGATCGTGGGACGGGGTACATTGGTTCAGGTCGATTTCATCAACCACCGCCCGCTGGCTGTCCTCGTCCAAATAGGATAGCTCCACCGCAGGGCGCATTTTGATTTTCCCTTCGTCCACAAGGTCAAGAAGCTCTTGGACAAGGTTCGTCAAACGGATATACCGGCGAACCTGTTCGTGACTTTCGCCACTCTCGGCGGCAACAATTTCCCGTGTGGTTTTCCCATCGAAATTCTGCACCACTGGTGCAGAATTATCTTTGCTTGGTCTACCTGCTTGCCGCTTCATCGCTTCCAGCCTCATTTTGTAGGCAAACGCCTTTTCTGAGGGAAGTATCTGCGACCGCTGGTAGTTGCTCTCCACCATAAGGACGGTGGCGGCGTCACGGTCAAGGTCTACGACCTCGCAACGGAGTGCTTCAAACCCGGCAAGTTCACAAGCCCGTTTTCGCCTGTGAGCGGAAATCAGTTCATATCTGCCGTCCTCTTTCTGACGGACGGTAGCCGGAGTAATGACCCCTCGTTCCTTAATGCTCTCCACAAGCTGTATCATATCCTCGTCGTCCCGAACCTTAAATGGGTGGTCGGGAAAATCGTCGATCAGCTCAAGGGGAATATCTCGGATTTTACTGAGCTTGGCATCGTCCCGAAGCTCCTGTGTAGAAAACAGGTCATCGAGCGTCGGCAGAGTGAAGTCGCTCTTTCTTCCTGCCATCGGCAGACACCTCCTTTGCGGACTCGGCATAAGCCTTTGCAACAGGACTGCTCGGCTCATACTTGTAGATGCTTACGCCCTTGGAAGCAACCTCTGCGGCTTTCACTGCCATAGGGATGGAAGAACGGTATATCTTAATAACGCTCCCAAAGTTCTTTCGCAGTGCGTCGGCAGTGCTTTTTGCGAGGTTGGTGCGGTTATCTACGATATTCAAAAGAATACCGTCGATTCGCAGGCTCGGATTGATGTACTGCCTGACCTTTCCAATGGTCTGCATCAGTTGGGTCATTCCCTTTGCAGGAAGATATTGCGCCTGCACGGGAATGATTACGCTATCTGCCGCCGCCAACGCATTCAGAGTGACCATACCGAGCGAAGGCATACAATCAATCAGTACATAGTCATAATTGTCTTTGACCTTGCTCAGATAGCTTCTCAGAATGGTTTCACGGCTCATTGCGGTGACAAGCATCATTTCCATAGCAGACAGCTCGATGTTGGCAGGGAGCAGATCGACATTTTCCTCGTGATGCAGAATGCCGCTTCGTGGGTCTGTATGATCTTCACGGATAACCCCGGATAGCTTATCGGTAATGGTCGTCGTAAGACTGTCATTATCTCGCCACCCAAGGCAAGTTGTGAGGTCGCCCTGCGGGTCAGCGTCTACAAGGAGTACCTTCTTGCCGAGTCGTGCAAGCCCGACACCCAAATTGACCGTTGTGGTCGTTTTGCCTGTGCCGCCTTTCTGATTGCAGATAGCAATGGTTTTACAGTTTGGCATTTCGCTTTTCCTCCTTCTTGTAAGATTTGGATCGCTTGATCCACCAAAACACAGGAAGCGAGTCCTGTGCTTTGGTGGTCGCATTTAACTCGATCTCATCCCCCAAATGCGTAAAAGGAAATCAACAGGCGTTCGGCTGCTGACCGAACTCATAGGAATCTCACCTCTGCCGGGTACTCCGCCAGCCCCATAGGGAAGTATCATTGTCCCTGAATCGTTTCATCGCCTTATCCGTAGCAAGCGGATATTTCAGAATGGTTCGGAATCGCTACCAACCTTGCTTTCCGTGATGACCCTTGCGGGCAGGAAGTTCGTGGCGTACCTTCATCCGGCTGGGGCTTTCGCCCCCGATCAGGAATGTACCTGTTGAATGTCTATTCGATTTTCAAGGTTCGTGAGGTTTTTGCCCTCACTAACCAACTGGGAAATTTTTTTCGATTTGAACGAACCAAATTTGGATTTTTTCAAAAAAATTTTTCTGACCGCCTTTCAGGGATAAAAAAAGCCCCTATCACATCACAAAGATGTAATAGGGGCAGAAATAGAAAAAGCCCGCTGACCGAGATCAGCGGGCTTAAATCATATGAAATTATCGTATGCTATCGGAACTTGTCTGCAATCGCAAAATTCCAAACGCATTTTTGGCGTAAGCTCGGAGTAAATTGGCGTAAGTTGTGGCGTAAGCACCGACAATTATAGGTCAATCAATAGAGCTTTGCGCCTGCCGGAATGTGAGGATCGACCATCAGCAAATGGAGCTTTTCCTCGCCGTTTTCGTGATGCACAGCGGAGATCAGCATACCGCAAGAGTCGATACCCATCATCGCTCTCGGAGGCAGATTGGTGATTGCAATGCAGGTCTTACCGACCAGCTCCTCCGGCTCGTAGGTATCGTGGATGCCGCTGAGGATCACCCGATCCACACCCGTTCCGTCATCCAGCACGAACTTTAAGAGCTTCTTGGACTTCTTCACGGCGGTGCACTCCTTGACCTTCACCGCACGGAAGTCGCTCTTGGCAAAGGTGTCAAAGTCCACCATATCAGCAAACAGAGGCTCGATCTCCACCTTAGAGAAATCGATAACTTCGTCGGGTTCCTTGCACTCAGTTGTCCACACAGCCTCGGGACCATCCTGTGTTGCATTGACCGTAACAACAGACTTTTCCGCCTTGGGCGCATCGATGGGCTTCATTGTGGGGACGTGAATACGACCCGTACATAACTTCTTATAACTTCTTAAAACCGTTGGTACACAGCACACGCGCAAAGCCATCTTACCCATAAGTTCTTATAAGTTCACGCAACTCTGCTTTGAAAAGGTGTAAAATCAGGTGTAAAAATCTCATTAGCTGATTTTGACTTTTCCTTCGAGATTTGCGAAACTCTCCTTCTTCTTTTCTTTGGTTGCTTCGTTATAAATATTCATCGTTGTGGAGATATCGGCATGTCCCATAATCTCTTGGATAACCTTGAGGTTGGTTTCATTCTCACAGAACCGTGTGCAGAATGTATGACGAAGATTATGGACTGTAAAATGTGGAAGAAGTTCAGGTTGTCGCCGTTCTTCCTTTGCAGCTTCTGTTTCTTCTTTATTATAGTCTCTGGATATGCGCTCGATTGCCCTGTTAATACAGTGTGGCGTTAGCGCGTCTCCATATCTATTGGAGAAGATAAAGCCGCTGTATCCATCTATGACCGTCTGATTGAAGCCCGTTCGCATTTGGCTTAGCCGTTCTTCCAATAATGCCTTTCTGACAGCTTCGAGCATAGGGATTACCCTTATGCCTGCTTTAGTCTTGGGCGTACTAACGTGAAACACACACCCTCCCCCGTCTTCCTGTTGGCGGTATATCAGGCTGTGGTCAATGGTGATTATCTTTTCTTGGAAGTCGCAGTCTTGCCACCGCAATCCTATGATTTCTCCAACTCGACATCCTGTGCCGAGCAGAACAGTAAAGAGCGGGAGCCAATGCCTGTACGTCTTGCTGCCCTTGATATACTCTATAAAAGCAGATTGCTGCGCTTCTGTCAAAGCATGGCGCTTAGGCTTTTCCCAGTTATGGCTTCTCTTTATTTCTGCCATAGCCCCATCCGCCGGGTTGATACGAATCAGCCCATCCCTCATGGCTATCGTAAATACGGGGTGGATGATTGTGTTGATAATCTCCATGCTGTTGGGCTTAAACCCAATGTCTTTAATTAGATGGATATAGAACTTTTTGATATCGCTGAACTTTATAGAGGCAATATCTTTATAGCCAATTTCTTCTCTCACATACTTGTTGTACATATACTTATAGTTGGTTCTGGTAGAGGGTTTGAGTTCATACTTTGTCTCGATATAATCATCAAAGAAACGGTTCAAAGAGGTGCGGTATGCCTGATAGCTATTGATACCATCCTCTACATCTCGCCGAATTTCTTTCACCATATCTCTGAGTGCACGACACTCTCGCTTTCCTTTTGGAACTTTGTCCGTGCTTACCAGCTTCCAACTGTAGATGCTACGCTTCTCACCCTTCACATCGAAGTATCTGTACTCGTACTTGCCGTCACTCCTTTGTAGTTCTCCTTGTCGGAGAATCCTGCCCTTATTGTCGCGTCTCTTCTCGGACATACACAGCTCCTTCCGATAAAGAGCCCACAATAATACGACTTAACCCAGTGTATCATAGCCGGCTCCCTTTTTCAAGATATCTAAATTAAATTGTGACGGTCTATATACTCTTCAAACTTTTTGCGTTTGATTTGAGGTCTGTTGCCGTTCCACAATATGTAATCTGCATCATTATCTTCGCTAATAAGCTTTCGCAGTTTATTCTCTCCAACTCGGAAGTACGCCGCAGCCTCTTCGACGCTCATCGTGTAGCGTTCCCAAAAAGGAATCTGCGTCATTCTGTTCATATACCACCTACTTTCGGCAAATAAAAAAATAGGGCTGGCTTGATGCCAGCCCCTTCTTTCTACTTCTTGAGTAACCAAGGGTCTTTAATCAAGATGACGATGAAAACAATCGCCACAATTACGAGTTGAATCCAGATTGGTGATAGCACCCATACCCAGCTCCATGTAATCACACCAAGGAGCTTGAGTACAATAAAGATGACAGCCAGTACATCCAGCAGGCCAAGCCCGCTGCTCGTTTTCTTATCTCTCATCGCCCTTACCTCTTTGCGTCCGTGGAACCCATGCCGCCGTTTCTGATGGTGCTTGCGTCATCGGAGTATGTAATTCCGTATGGAATGAAGATGGCCTGAGCGAACCCGTCTCCTTGCTTGACCGTGACCGTTTTCCCCTCATTGCTGTCGTTCGTAATCTTGACAAAGATATGTCCCTCGTTATCAGAGTAATAGTAGTCGCTATCAATTACCCCCATTGTGTTGTTAAGTTGAATACGGTACTTAAATCCGAGACCGCTTCTGGGAAGGCAGCCGAGCCACCATCCGTCTTCAATCTTCACACGGATTCCTGTTGGGATTTTGATTGTCTTGCCCGGCTGAAGAATAAACGGGATGGGTGACTTAAAGTCATATCCGGCAGAACCTGATGTCGCTCGGACTGGCAGAGGGATGGCCTCCCAGATTTCACGCAGTTCATCTTCGGTATATCCAATATCATGGAATGCATCGTCCATTGCAATACGGAATTGCTCAAAACTTACTTTTTCAAACTCTCCAACACGATTCATGCTGTGTTCCCCCTTATTTCACATATACATCTTTGTAAACAACGCCAAGTCTGTACGCCTCTTCATGGCTGCTGACGCACACATCAATTCGGTTTCCCTTGATTGCACTCCCTGTATCCTGCGCCTTAAACTCGCCGTATCCATCAATATAAACTGTGCTGTTCAGCTTGATGACCGACGGGTCAACCGCAATGGTGTACCACGGTGTCAGCCGTGCGCCCGTAGCAGTACCAGTGTAGCCACCGTTGCAAATAGAGCAAGGGCAATAATGGGAAATGCGAAAGGTGCCTATGTATGTACCCTTTGACTGTTCTTCAGCAACTGCCTTGTCGTACTGCTGGTACAGGTCTGTGAGAATCTCTTGTTGCTCCCACCATTTTTCCTGTGCAAACAGGATGGCTGGGTGGTCTTCCTCTTCCCCAAACCCACGTACATATTCTGCGATTTGGTGCGCCTCATTCTGCTTTTGGATTGCAGCGTCAATGTTGCTCTTAATATCATTTGCACTGGCAGCACCAGCCAAAGAAAACATAGCCGCACAAACAAATACGGTCGTTAAAATCTTTTGCGCTTTCTTGATAGTAACACTCCTTTACTTACATCCGGTCATTGTTTTTCACTCGCCGCATTACAGGTACATGTAGGCTGAGTTGCCCAATATGGGACAACCATAGGCGTCGTATATGGAGAGGTATCCGGCAGTTGGAAATACGGCGAGTCGTATTCCACTGTCTCTGTCATGGTTTTCTTAACCATTTTACCTTCGCTATTATATTCATACACAGTTTCGACCACAGTTTTCTTAGTCATTTTTACTTCTCCTTTATGTACAGTCCACAATTGCACATTCCCTCTTCCATCTCTCGGAACTCTTTACACATGCATTTGGTGTCTTTATTCTTTAACAGAGCACAAGGGCAATAGCCTGAATTTGCTTTGAGCTGCCGCCTGATTTCAGCGACGTATTCCTTATCTGGATTGGTATAAATCCTCATTTCACTCTACCTCTTGTTCGTATACGATATAGCCGAGCCTTTCCATATCACTTTCGAATAACTGCCAAAACCCCTCGAACCGTGGGTCATTCGTGCTTTGAATCAAACCAGTACGGAGCATTGCCAGAGTAGCAATCCCCTTTGGTGTAATCACATACTTTTCTTCGCTTTCCTTTGGCATTATGAAATCCTTTCTGCAAATTGGTTATCAGAGGACAACTCTATGCCAAGTACATCATCGTATCGGCTTGGCTTGTTTGGTATGAACCTCCCAAACTTCACTACAATGTTGCCCAGCGGCCGGAGTGCATCCAGCTCCTTACTGATTTCTGATGGGTAATAGCCTGTGTATATAACAAATGGCGCTGTACACCCATTCTCACGGAACAGACTAATCAGAGCTGTGACCTCGCCTATCTGCATCATTGGCTCCATGCCACCGATAACCACTGCTTTGGCAATTGGGTTAGATGTAAAGTGCTTGTATATAACACTGTCTGCGATTTCTTTTGTATCGGACTGGGCAAGGGGTGAGTTTTGGCACACCCCTATGTCCAGACCAAGTTCTGTACAACATTTGAAATCACAGAAGCAGGTGTTGATAAACATTGATGGGACTTTATAATTGACAAAATCCTCTTCTATGACTCCTTTAACGTGCATTACATAACCTCGCTCTTTGTCAGCACATCGTACCACTTGCGCTGGTTGAACTCTTGTTTGCGCACCGCCTGATAACTGCTGACAGGAGTGTAGAATCCAACTACGCGAGCATATGTATCCGCAATCGGCTTGCCACACACAGGGCAAGTGGACGTTCCCATAAAGGCGTGCTTGTTCTCACAAACAGAAATCTTTGTGGTGAAAGCAAAATAAATGACGCCCTGCGACGCCACGTAGTTCAGCATTTCCCACGCAGTTTCCTCGTTGGGGAACCGGCTCTCCACATCAATGTGTGCGATACAACCGCCGCCGCACTTCATATCAAAGAGAGAACCAAGCCGGCACTTCTCTTGGATAGTGCATTTCTCCATGAGGGGAATCCACTGATTGCTGTAGATAAAATACCGATTCTGTTCAAAGAGCAAATTGTCAGCGGCGCAGATAACGCCGGCGCAATTCTCCGCAGGAATCATCTCCAAGTTGAAGGTGAAGTCACATTCAAAGTTGTCCTTAACCTCGTTGATGGTATCAAGGATTTCTGTGGCGAACTCTACCGCCTCATCGGAGTAATACTTGTTCCCCATCTCGTCCTCTTCAATCAGGCCGAACAAATCCATGACCTCATACATCCCGATGCCGCCAATGGTACAGAACTGTTTATCCAGCTCAACAGCACCATCCTGATAGTTCGGAAGAAGCCCCTTCTCGATGTTGCGCTTGATGATGTGGCGCATAGATGAAAGCGCCTTACAATCCAGCAGCACACGGTCTTTCAGAATCTCAATGTACTTCTTCTTGTTCATCTTGCTCTCATACGCAATGCGGACAAGGTTGATGGTGCTGACACGGCAGGAACCAACACTTAAAGCCGTACCACCGATGGAGTTAATGAAAGCGTCCAGCTTTTTGGTGTCGCTGAGCAACCGGCAGCAGTTGGACAGGATGCCGATGTTGTCGCTGACAAAGAAGTTGGAGTCGCTCCACTTAATATTGTGGTCACTCGCCCACCGTGCAAACTCTTCGTCTTGGAACTTACCGTCTTTGTAATACAGAGAATATGTGAGCACCGGGTAGGTGAACATGTTTTCCTCACGGATTTCACTCACGACTTCCATGAAGACTTTCTGGAAATCAATGAAGTCTTCGATGTGGTCGATAGCGAGTTCGCCATCCGGGAACTCTACACCACCGAACAGGGACTCAAGATATGGCCGGTCAAAGATGGATACATTGGTAAAGGCCGACTGGTCAATTCGCAGGAACGGTTGATTCAGGCGGTAGATAAACTTCTGGAACTGCTGACGTGCATAGTAGTCCGGGTTCTTCATGCAGTAGCCAGCGTCCACATCCTTCTTCCAGAAGTACCATGCCCAGATTAGCACGTTGGGGAGACCGACCGCACCGGACTGCCGGTTCGACAGGAATGACACGAACTCAATCACATCATCGAAGTATGTAGTCAGGTGCTTTGGTGCCTGATGATTATAGTTTGTAAGGAAGAACAGCCCCTCAGTTGCCAGACGGGTCAGGTCATTTGCCCAGCAGTATGGGAAATAGCTCGCCGTTGTACTATCATTCAGATAGAACCCTTTACTGAACTCCTGTTCCAGCCACTGTTTTGCGGTACGCAGTCCCCACTGTTTCTTAATGGTAAGAAAAATCTTGTTCAGGCCGAAGAGCTTATCTTCGCTCTTGGCCTTTTCCGTCATAAAGCTACGAATGTCTTTGTGGTTTGCATTGGCATTGGGGTCGATAGACGCATCTGCCAGCGTGTCCTTATCTACAAAGTTATCAATGAATTCTGAAAAGTCGAGCTGGCTTGGATGCAGACCATTGATATACTCAAAGTCCTCACCGTACTTCTTCTTCAAATCCTCCAAACACCGCTCGAAGTCCTTGGAAAGTTTCAGTGTAATGTCCATTCGTCATCAATCCCCCTGATTGTTAATCCATTTCACAGCGTTAGCAAAATCCATCATCTGGCCATCCACACACAGCACTGGCACGGATGTGATTCCAAGCGAAAGCATTTCTTCTACCGCCGTGTTTTCTTGATATTGCATTCCCCTTTCATCCAATTTCTTTTTCAATATCCCGCACTTGGGACATCCGGTTGAATAAAGTACAAGCATACGCATTACCCGCCTTTCTTTGCGATTTCTACGACCACCTTGTAGATTTCATCCCAAGAGTGGACACGGACAATTCCCACGTCCTCATTATGGAAGTCAGCATTGTGAGGGGCGTCCATCAAGACACCGGTGTATTCACCGCCAAGCAGATTGTGAACGCCGTCATCTATCAGAATGTCGCCCTTAATCATTTGCTTACAGGAGGTGATGATGACATCGCCCCATGATAAGAATGAGAAATAACGGAACAACACATCTTCCATCTTTGTTCGAAGCGTTTCGTAGGCAGACGCTGTCACAACATAAATGCGATGTCCATCGCTAATGAGTTTCTGCACAACCTCTACTGCGCCATCCTTTGGCTGGACGGTCTTCCAAAAATCATCCAACAGAATCGGCTCATAGACTTGGGTCTTCGACAAGGACGGAAATGCCACAGAGATATCCCACTGCCTGATGTCCTCCTTATGTACATTGGTGCCATATTGGGTATTCAAATAGGAAACCCATGCACCAAGCAGGTCTTCCAGTGTGTCGTCCATATCAATCAGTATTGTAAGTTTTTTCATAACACCTCCGGTCTAATCCAGTAGGTCTGCCATCGCTGCGGTTTCACTCCGCTCTGTTTTGAGTAACTTGACAAAGCCAAAACGGGGATGCCCCTTGAGCTTGTCCACAGCGAGAATCAGGCCGCTGTTTTTCAGGAACACATCGCCATCCACTTGTTTGTAGTCGCCATTCATCCAAAGTGATGAACCTTCCCCGACACGACCAAGCAGAAGCTGAATGTGTTCTTTCGTCATATTCTCCGCTTCTGAGCACATGATGATAGAGTTTTTAATGTCTCTTCCGCGAATGAAACCCAGATGCACCAGTTCGACTTTGCCCTGTCCAAGCATATATTCAAGCCCTTCTACACCACCGAGATGGTCGGCCAAAGGCATCGCAAACGGGAGGAGCTTATCTTTGTAGTCGCCCGGAAGATGTCCAATCGGTTTCGAATTCTTTACCTCGATATTGTTTCTTACCCAGACGATTTTGTCATACTTCCCTTTTTCAAGTTGGTCAACTGCCGCAGATGTCATCAGATAATCCTTACCGGTTCCGAATTTGCCTACGAGAACTTTTACGGTAATGTCTTGGTCATACAGCATGTCCAGTGCCAACTGCTGTTGCAGGTTTCTTGGCTTTACTTTACCGATGAACCTTGTATTGATTTGCTTGAAAGGAACCTTTATGTAGTGAGAACCATCCCATTTGAATTGGTCACAGACCTGCCCCTCCATATTCTTCAGTACGAGGTATTCGTTTTGGAGACAGCCGTAGATATTTTCATCCCGCTCGCCACCATAGAACGCTGACATCTCATCATCGGACATAATGGCCTCACGGAATCCAAAATACTCTTGCATAGAAACACCTCACACAATTTCATCCAATCCGCAATCTACTCCGATAATGAAATCGACGAAGCCCTTTTCCTTTGCTTCATCGCTGAACATATACCATTCGATACGGTACTTGCTATCGTACTCTTCGGTGGTCAGCTTGCTTCTGGACAAGATGTAATCCTTAATACGAGACTCCATTTTCTTGTTGAACTCCATGCGGTCTTGCGCTTTCGCACCAGAGTCAAACACAAAATTGCTCCCATCATGCAACAGGAATTTTGCATTTGGCATTGCGTACCGCTTGTGTCCGGCAAGCCCAATCAGAAACCCCATCGAGTATTGATAACCGAGGTTGATGGTGTAGACAGGCGTTTTGCTATTCATAATTACATCAATCAACTCAAAGCCGGCATCTACATCTCCACCGTTAGAGGATACGTAGAGAATGATTGGTTTTCGTTCCTCCGCAGTAATGTCTGCGTCCTCTCTGTTGAACTGCATAATATGTCTCACAGCGTCTTCAACTGTCTCCTGACTGATGTTAGCTGCAATAAAGAGCTTGCGCTGTTTCAAGTCTTTTAGATAGAAGATATCTTCAACGAGCCCGTTTCTGAAAAGAACTTCTTCAACTTCAAACTCAATATCATAGTAGCTATTCGGATTCGTCTTTGACATGGCGGCCGCCTCCCTTAATTGATAATTTCTTCAAAGGTAATCTGGTGATGCCCGTTGTGTTCCGTTACCCACCGCACCACCTTTTCTCTCAGGTCTGACAGTGTTCCATCGTTGTGGAAGTATGTATCAGCCTGGACATTGTCCAGTGCCGTTTCAGACGGATGATTTTGCTGCTGCTCTGTCAGCGGGCTAATGAATCCATCACGGATAATGCGGATGTGGATTGTGTTGAACCCGACTTCCCTTAAATAATTGACTTCATTTGGGAACCGGCAATCGGGAATCAAAACGTAATCCCACTTATCTTTGAAGAACGTGAGCATGTCGCCCACGAATTGAACCCAGTAGTTCTCATTCTGCGCACGAACAACATCTGTCCCTGCATACTGCAGCAAAGACCTTCCGTATTCGTCCTTTTCCCCATTCCAGCCCAAGTACATCTTGCAGACATACTTAACCAAGTCGCCGTAATGGGCAATAAGAACGGAATATCCATCGGCCTCCAGAGCATCTTTCAGGAACCCAGCCGTTGTGTCCTTCCCATGCTGCGCCTTTCCTGAAATCACAATCACTTGCACTCTACTAATCCCTCCTTCTCTGTCAGAAATGATTGAAAGTTATCAACGAATTCTCTGACCGTCATTTGTTTTTCGGTTTTCCTCCACCTGTGCTCACCACCATAATAGATTTCACGCACTTTACACGCCGCCGCAACGACATGTTTATCTGCGTCCTTCACGGTGTGTTCGCACACGATGGCAACCGCAGGCTTTCCTATCTTTGTGAAATCATCAACCATGCGCTCTATCGCTAACCTTTGCCCAAAAGGGACTTTGGTCTTCCCGTATTTGACTTCAATCAGTATGTATTCTTGGTCGTGGTATTCAATCAACCCATCTATATCGGTTGGATAGATACCACCTTCGAGTTCCAACCCAGTAAAATCGATGAGTTGTCTCATCCGATATGGGTTTCTAATTTTGCTGTCCATAGGCATCACACTGGCCAGCCACGGTCGTTATTTAGCAACAGAATCAAAATGAAGAAAGTCACCAGTGTAAGCAATATATAGATGTTCACATGGGCGCCTCCCTCCGTGGCATCAATCCACAAGTGTACTTCTCTTTACAGAAGCCCATATACTTACACTTGGGCATAAAGTAGTGGTCAACGATGTATTGCCATTCCTCCGAATAATCTCGGAGTGCATCGCATAAGTCATTGAACAGCTTACGGTATTCGTGGTACGCTCTGTTGCACATCCGCTGATGTGACATGTCCATTAAGTTCCGCGCATTGTGTTTACACACGATTCTTGTGGTCATCCCCAGTGGTAAGCCAAGCGCGGAGTCTTCACGAGGGATGCCCAGTTCGTCTAATTCCTTTAACCCGTCAGCGATATCTGCCATGATTCCAGTGTAGACATTGAGAGCCTGTGGGTTATTCTGAATTGTTGGAGGTACGACAAAGTCAAAACCATGCTCATAATCGATATACCGTGTGCTTGCCTGAAGCCTCGTTGGAGAGCCGCCAATATGTGTGTACCACTCACGGATAACTCTTGCGGAGTATCCATCCAAAATCATGTAGACATCTGGGTACTCTGTTGTTCTCCCGTGTTCATTGCTAAGGCACTCAAGGCCACGCTTATAGTTTTTACTGCTGTCACTTGTGTCAGCGCCCCAACAGGTTCCTGCCTCTTCACCAATCATGGTGATGGGGTACTTTGTCGTATATTGTTGAATGATTACTTTTCCCATTGTTAACCTCAACTTTCGTATAACTCTGGATAACTGCTATAGCAGAGGTATGTATATCCTAATTGCTGGTCATACAGTTTGAGGTACGTGCCACTGCCCTGCCGAAAGTTTGCCTGAAAAACAACTGAACCATCGTTGATGATACGCTCCCCATTGAGCAGCCGCAAAGCAGCTTCAACGCAGTCTTCATACGGCAAGAGGTTCGCAAAGTATTGGTTTCCTCTGCTGTAATACTGTCCGGTCTGATAGATACACTCTTCAATCGAGTCTGGGAATTCTGGGGATGCAACACGATTCAGAAGTACCTCTCCAACCATCATCTTCCACTCCATAGAGAGCCAGTTTGACCCGGCTTCTGATGTAATAATCTTGGACAGCAAATACAAATCGTTAAAGCTGACCTTTGTAACATCCAGATTGAGTGTGTCAATTTTCAGATTTCTTAACCGTTCTGCCTCCAAGCCGCCAGCCACATCTCCACTCAAGCAACATGACACCATTTGGCTCATGTAGTCGGTATCTAAGGAAAATCCGGCGTAGGATTCATAATTGTTTAAGAACTCGTCCACACTCAACTGTTCATATCCCAACTGTTGGTTCGCTATTTTTTCATTTCTCGCTGTAACAGCGGCGCCCAACGCATCCATATTGCCGGCAGCAGCATACTGAACCATCAGTGACATATAGTCAGTGTTGTTATCATAGCTTACCGTGGCAATTTCTTCTTCATAATTTTCCTCGTTCGCATCTGCGGTGGAACATCCGCCTGTTAACAGGCATAACACGATGCACAACGGGAAGATAGTGAATAATTTCCGCATTGTTTTACCTCTCTGCTGTCTGCGAAAAGAGCTCGGAGTTTTTCACTCCGGGCTCCCTACGCAGTATGTTTGTCGGTCACGCTCCGTTTCTTGCAAATCCGGATAAAAACTCATCCAGAAGCCTCGTGTCTCCGGCGCTTAATTCTTCTTCCTTCTTCCTCGCCTTTCGTTTTGGAGGAGAGTATTCTACTGGGCGGGAGTAGTAATCGGGAATCGGATAGGTGTCTCTTAACCACCAATTCATACCGTCAGTGGCGGTAACGGTTTGAGCTCCTGTGTTCAGAACGTCATCCCATGTGATGTTTGAGACAGCACCTACGAAGTCATCAAGAGTAATGGTAGCGGTATTGGCAGTTGTTGAGATTGTATTTGCTAAATCTACTGCAACAGTAGCAGCATTATCAGCAGTAGCTGCGGTGGCTGCATCTGCATATAGACCGAAGTTCACTGTGAGACCCATATCGGCAAATTGCACTGGGTCTGTACTCTCCAGCCTGAACAACCGGTTCTCATCGTCTACAACGATGACATCGTCAATCTGCATCCCAGGGTGATAAGCCATTCCAACCATTGCTGGAAGGATGAACTCTTCATCATCAATTTCATTGACGATTCCAACACGATAGCCACAATACTCCTCAACATAATCGCCATTTCGCATGGTGTAATTAGCGCCCTCTTGCACTAAGATTTCATTCCGCATGGTTCTGCTCATCACGACCACCACACTGTTCTGCCCATCTGAAACGGCGAGCAGCCGGTTTGCTTTCCCGACTGCATCCGCAACCAGTTCTGTATATCGTTCTCTATCCATTAGCCATCCATCTCCTCAATTGGTGAGACCTCGCATTCTTCTACGAGCTTATCAAAACAATCGGAGCAGAGGCGCATATGCACATCGTCTCCGTCATGGACACTTCCGTATCCAATTCTCTTATGTATAGAAAAGTCATTCTGCAGGTCAAAGAAGTCAAGCTCCTTGCCGCAGTGATTGCAAATCAGGTTTTGTGTCAAACTATGCACGCTCCTTTTATT
>CAUWEI010000002.1:0-25865 GCA_963557675.1 uncultured Oscillospiraceae bacterium
CGCCCTTGCTGTGCATCATATTCCGCACGGGAAATGGTGACCATTTCCTGGTTACATATATGTTATGTGCGAAATAAGGTGGTGACAGCATGGAAGAGCAGATTGTTCGGCTGGAATCTGGACTGATGAACTGCGAATACAAGATTGATGAGTTACGCTCTGAACTGTGCAGTATGATTAACGAACTATCAGAAGACCTAAGAGGAAGGATATCAACGAATGGTTCCAGAATATCTTCGCTGGAGGAAATTGTAGATGCGGCAATTATAACTGCAGTCCATGAACTGATTGATTACCTTCGCCACGATGACATTCAAGCATTAGATGAAGCCGAGTTTGCCGGCAAAGTAAAAGAACTTATATTCGAGGCAAGGGATTCCTTCCCATTCTAAGGAGGAACTTATGTCAAAAAAGTTTTATATCGCCGACTGGCATTACGGACATGCGAACATTATGGCTTATGATAATCGCCCATTCACAAGGGTAGATGACATGAACAAGGCTTTGGTAGAACGATGGAACCGTGTTGTGTCCCCTGGCGATATCGTATATGTGTTGGGTGATATGTTTTGGGTTCCGTTTGCCGAGTCGATGCCTGTGCTCGACAGTCTGTATGGGCAAAAGTTTTTGATAAAAGGTAACCATGACCGTTGTAACGATGGACGATTTCTAAAAAAATTTGTAAAGGTAATTGAGTACATGGAGGTTGACGACGCGGATAGGAAGGTGGTCTTGTGCCACTATCCAATCCCGTGCTTTAAGAATCATTTTTACGGATGGTATCACCTCTATGGGCATGTGCACAATTCGTTCGAGTTCCACATGATGGAGCATGACAAGATGCTCATGCAAGAGTTATATGGGCATCCATGTCAGATGTACAACGTGGGCGCCATGATGCCTTGGATGGACTATACACCAAGGACATTGGATGAAATCGTTGTTGCTGTGTCCCGTTAAGTGAAATCAGGTATCCAGTATACATACTTTCGCAGGAGTGATTAGCTCGTGATTTATGAACCTGTTGACAAAAAAGAGCCGTGAAAAACGCATGTGGCACAGTTACTTTTGGGGTGCTTGATGCCGTGTAGTAATGCATCTCTATAAGAAAAAATGAGGACGGTGATTCCAATGATTTATCTTGATTCTGCGGCGACCACAAGAATTGCGCCGGAGGTTCTCAACGCAATGATGCCGTACCTGACGGACGAATATGGGAATGCCGGTACGCTGTACCAGCTTGGAAAGTCTGCTGCCGCCGCAGTTCAACACGCCAGAGAGCAGACAGCAGGTTTGTTTAATTGTACGCCGGAGCATGTAATTTTTACATCCGGTGGAAGTGAAAGCAACAACACAGTGTTTCAAGGGCTTCGACACAAGCTGTACGAGATTGGCAAGAAGCACATTGTTGTTTCAGCAATTGAGCATGACTCCGTTCTTCGGGCTGCAGAAATGTTGACCAAAGACGAGTTTTATATCACTTATGTTCGGCCAAACGAGAAAGGCGTAGTTACAGCAGACGCTGTTGAGGCTGCAATCCGGGAAGATACTGGGCTGGTTTCCGTGATGTATGTAAACAATGAGACCGGTGCGGTCAACAATATCCATGCAATCGGGCAGATTTGCAAAATCCATTCCGCTCTTTTTCATACCGACTGCGTGCAGGCCGCAGGGCAGTTTCCGATTGATGTTGATGCGGACTATATAGATTTCGCATCCGTATCATCTCATAAGCTGTACGGCCCCAAGGGTGTCGGTGCTTTGTATGTGAGAGATAGGAATTTTTCTCCCCTCATTTCCGGTGGGGCAGAACAGGAATTCGGATTACGCGGCGGCACCGAAAACGTGTATGGCATTGTAGGATTCGGAAAAGCATGTGAGCTGGCAAAAGAAAACCTCAGAGAAAACAACATCCAGCTTTCTATTCTAAAGCAGAAATTCTATACACAGCTTATGAACGAGCTGCAGGAGCTTGGTATCGGACGCGAATCTGTTCGTGTTAACGGCAGGCCGGTTATTGAGAGTGGGAAGACATTGAATCTATGTTTCAGCGGTGTTGATGCAGAGACAATGTTGCTGATGTTAAACACAAAGGGTGTTTATGTTTCTGCCGGCTCCGCCTGCAGCAGCCATGAGGCAAAGCCGAGCCATGTGCTTCTTGCGATGGGGCTTACGCCGGAAGATGCAAGAAGTTCTCTGCGGTTTTCTTTTTCAAAATATAATACAGATAACGAAATGGAATGTGCGGCGCAGATTATTGCGTCGTGCATTTTTGCATTACAGCGAATTGCAAGGGAGGTTCCTGATGAAAACATGGAGGATTCCAGTGACTTGGGAGATGTGCGGTGAAGTTATCACAGAGGCTCCCACTTTGGAAGACGCAATGATTTATGCCCGTGATGATAACGGTATTTTGCCGTTACCGGATGACCGCGAATATGTGGACGGAAGCTGGCGCCTTTCCTATGACATGTCTGAGATTGAAGAAGTCAGGGAGTGCTGGAATGGCGGTCAAAAGGATTGATAAGAAAAATAAATACCGCCCGGTTGAGATAACATACCACGGCTGTGAGTGGCGGTCGGACTCCCAAGGTCGTATCCGATATAGACGGATACGGGGGCGTAAAAGAAAAGGCGGTTAAATAGCGTTGTACTATTGATGGCTTGCTGAAACTGCGCACAGGCCATAGCTGCACACAGATGGTAACGGCTCAGTTCTCTGCGGAGGCTGGGACAGGTGCAACGGGTGTATGTATCGGTACACCGAAATACCTTGGTAGACTAAGACGGGAAACACTAATCCCCCTGCTCCCCAATAGAAAGGCTGAAAAGAGCACGGATACACTGGACGAAAGCGTAAATACTCGTAGCTAAGTCTGTGTTTGAATGGTAGTTCTGCGTAAAGGCAAGAGGCGAGGCTGGGAGTGGAGTCACTCATACAACATAAAAAGGGGTGCATATATGACAATTAAGGAAATCGAGGCGGAAATTCAGCGTCTACAAAATCTGCGTGATGAATTGAGCAAGCAAGAGATTACCGAGTTTAAGGAACATGCGCGGGATAACGTAGGCCGGTGCTTTATTGTGAACGGTAGATACGTGAAAGTTATCGGTATCCCGCAGGAACAATGGCAGTTGTCTGGCCGGCCGATTTTTAATCAGTACCAGTATCCAGCACTGTATCTTGGATACGATGAAGAGAATAACGTGATTCCGTTCTACTATGATACACTGTTTTCAGGCATCTGGGGAGATGGCCATGACCTGTTAAACAAAGAGGTTCAGGAGATTTCAAACGCCGAGTTTATGGAAGCATTCGAACAGAGGTTGCAAGAGTTCAAACAGCGAATAGACAAAGCGAACGGGGAGTGAACGACAATGACGGAGTATCAAAAATATCAGCTCCAATGGATGATTAACCACGGATATTCCTTAGATGATTTGATTCAAGAACTCGCAAACATGCAGTACGATGACCCGGAGGATAGCGATAGAATCTCCACTCCAATTTCAGAACTCTATGACGAGTGGATAATGGACGTTGGATTCGGTTCTGAAATCTGGGTTTGTGAAGATGAATGGAAACAATGTGAAGCGGTTGATAAATATGCTTGTCCTCATTGTGGGAGAAAAATTGATGACGAGATTGACACTTCATTTGCTGACAATGATGGATATAGGACGCTCAAGGTGTATATGACATGCCCATATTGCGGAGCAGACATCACAGCAGAGTATAGCGGAAGCGGGTATGATTTCGTGGGGTTCTCAATTTAACCAAAAGTTTAGCTAAGGGGGAAACCTAATGAGCTACTGGACATATATTTCTGGCATTGTTGAGGTGTGTCCAATTGGAAATACATAACCTCAAAAGCGTTATATTTTGGATACAGTTTTAGAGCATCTGCCTGTCGTGAGCGGTTCGGAGGGCAATATGAAAGTCCACGTAGTCCAGCAGTATGGACATGACAGCGCTTCGAGTTGCAATGAGTTTGATGAACCGTTGTGGCCACGGCGTGATGCTGACAACAACGGGTGGCTGGAAACACAGAGTCGTTACACACTGGTTCTTGAGGCAAGTCTGAGAGATAGAGAGTTTGATGAAACAAAACGAGAGCTAAACAAATGGTTGAACAGGCTTGCGAAACGAGTATATGTTACAGATATTCTTGTGAAACTGAGTGATAGGCGCAGGATATTGGTGCTGGACAAACCTGAGCCGTATTCAGATATGACCGAACCGTTCTCATGGAATCCGGAAAGCGATGGAGAACCGGCGTGGGTCGAGTATTTGCTTTGGGATGCTGCGAAGGACTCGCGTTATCCAATGAAGTTGATGTATAAGTACTACGATGACCCAGAAAATGACCAAGAAGTGGCACGGAGAATGGCATATGAAATGTAAAGTGTGCAATGGTACAGGTTTTGTCGGCATCGGCCCCGGTATCCGTGGAATTAAAAAGTGTGATGTTTGCAATGGAGAAGGCGAGGTAAATGCGCCTAAACACATTCCAAACGATGCGTGTCCAACATGCGGAACGTTATTTCCAACAGATGACAGGGCAGATTATATCCCGGTAGAAGAGATACATTTTTGCTATCATTGCGGTGCGAGGGTAAGATGACTACATTAGCCACAGGGAGGTGAGCCCATGAAAGTCTATGAAAGAGAACTGCCCCAGAAACAATATCACTGGGCAACATCTGGATATTTTCATGTTCCGCGAAACTACAAACCCAGTCCGGGAGACCGTTACATAGGGAGATGGGCAACATGGGCGATTAACAAAGTACAGTATCGAAAAGGTGAATTGCTGCTCTACTGCACAAAAACTTGGAACGAAAAAATGGAAACGAACGAGCGTTATATCTCTTGCAAGAAAGGTTGATTTTATGTTTGAAGTTGTTATGGGAGACATCTTGTGTGCAACTACTGGTTATATCTGCCATCAGGTGAATTGTAGAAACGTTATGGGCTCCGGTGTTGCAAAATCAATTTACACAAAATATCCGGAAGTAAAATCTGAGTACCACAGGTTTTGCTCATTGGCCAAATCTCCATATGATTTACTGGGACAAGCTCAGATAGTGCCCATAGAGCAAGCCGGTATTTCGGTAATCAACCTTTTTGGTCAGCTTAACTATGGTCGCAAAAGTGGCGTCATATACACTGACTACCAGGCGATGAAAAACGCTTTACGAAAAATCAATCGGCTATGCGCTGGTAAATCTGTTGCGTTTCCATACGGAATTGGGTGCGGCCTTGCTGGAGGCGACTGGAGTACGGTTGAAAAATTGATTGTCCAGAACTTGCCGGACTGTAATGTAAAGGTGTACTTGAACGGTTAATTTAGTAGTGAGTGTGGTGTGACTATGACTTACAAAGAGGCTGCAGATAGAATCCAAGAGCATATACACATTCATTATGTCGATGAATATCCACATGCCATCAAGATTACTGAAGCATTGCAATTAGCGGTCGATGTATTACGGAAGCTTTCGTTGACAGAAAGTGGTGTAATCCAAAAGGGGACACCAGTGTGGTATGTTGATTTTGAAAATGGGTATATCGAACGCGGTGTCGTTTTCGGTGTTCAATACAAAGACAAAAAAGTGTACAGCTTTTCTGTGGACTTTGATGAGACTGGAGATTTTGACGAGTTCTGTGGCGACGCGATAGGTGACTGCTTCTTCTTGGATGAAGAGACAGCGAAAGCAGAATTGGTGTGCGGTATAAAAGAATAATTTGGCAATGGACGGTGTTAAAAATGCAAGAGAAGATTATTTGCCCGTATACACATGATGAGCAAATAGGTCATGTAGAGATGGTTTTACGGCATTGCCACACGGTTGCCGATAGGGACGCTTGGTATGAGTGCCCTGTATGTGGTGCGTGTTCTCCAACTGCAAGCGCAGGAACATTTGATGAGAACTCTGCAGAAGCTTACAGGCTTGCCTGCCGTATAAAAGATTAGTTTTGTCGGAGGTGTAGTATGAAAGCGGTCGGCATTATATGGGATGTGGATTACGAAGAAGATTTAGAACTGCTACCAAAAGAAATTGAAATTCCTGATTTGATGACGGACGAAGACGAAATTTCAGATTACTTATCCGATACAACAGGATATTGCCATAAGGGGTTCTGTCTCGAAGAATAAAATAAGTTGGTGATATAATGTTTGATTACGATGAAGATTCAAAAAAGGCAGCAGAAACGTTAGACAAGTACGATTTTACTCCCATCCTAAAACGTTGTTACGGTGTAGATATATATGATATCGAAGATTGGATTAAGGATTATGGAGACGATGTTGCAGAAGCGGTAGAAAACCTGGCTGATTATGACCTCGCCGACTATTTGCACCAAAAATACGGCATGGGGATTCAAGAAGTTTCTCGATACTGCGCTTGGTGGAATGACAGAAAGCAAGGTGGAATAATGTGAGATGTTGCTTTTGTGGAAGGGATTTATCCAAACAACTATCAACTGGAGAGATTCGCGGCGGACTCGGGAACAAGATTCTTGCGAATCTATGCAGTGACTGTTATAGAAAATACATGTTACTTCAGCAAAACTGTTCGATTATGAATTTTGGATGTGACTTATATGGGCAAACCCGTTAACGAACTAATACAGGAACTTAGGTATCACGCTCGCCATAGCAAAGACGGTAAGATGGGCGAAGAATGCGTAGTGCCAATGGTCTTGTAAGAAAAGAAGATTTCAAAATCTGGCCAGATTTTAGAAAATGTTAGATAGGTGGTGAACCGAAATGACAACCGACCAGATTAGAGAGATGATTGCTGGCGACAAATACAATTTTCTGCGCGAGAATATCCACTTGAATGGCCGCATTATTTTCTTGACTTTGGGCGGCAGCTATTCATACGGCACCAATGTTGAGACATCAGATGTTGATGTTCGTGGCTGCGCGTTGAACAGCCGGTCTGACCTTCTTGGGTTAACAAACTTTGAGCAAGTAGTCAACACAGAAACAGACACAACAGTTTACAGCTTTAATAAGCTGATTAGCTTATTGCTAAGCTGCAACCCAAATACGATTGAAATGCTTGGGTGTAAGCCTGAGCATTATTTCTTAATCACGGACATTGGGAAAGAGATGGTTGATAACAGAAAGATGTTTCTGTCAAGACGAGCAGTTCATTCTTTCGGCGGTTATGCCAATCAGCAACTCCGTAGATTGGAGAATGCCATAGCAAGAGATAAATTATCTCAGGGGCACAAGGAAGAGCATATCCTTAAATCCATGCAAAGTGCAGTCAAGTCTTTCGAAGGAAGATATACTTCGTTTAAGAATGGCAGCATGGTTCTTTACACCACAGACAGTGAGAGAGATGACCTTGACAAAGAAATCTTTGCCGATATCCATATAGATAAGTATCCTGTTCGTGAGTTCAATAGCGTTATGAATGACCTAACAAACATTATCGGGACTTATGAAAAGCTCAACCATCGCAATCATAAGAAAGATGATAATCATCTGAACAAACACGCAATGCATCTCATACGATTGTACCTGATGTGTCTTGATATTCTCGAAAAGGAAGACATTATAACCTATCGGGAAGAAGACCATGACCTTTTGATGAGCATCCGAGCGGGTGAATACCAAAAGGAAGATGGTACGTATTTGCCTGAGTTTTTTGAAATGGTAAACGACCTTGAGAAACGACTTGCATATGCGAAAGAGAACACGTCTCTTCCAAGCAATCCTAATATGAAAAAGGTAGAGGAGTTTGTAATGAGCGTAAACAGGAGGGCAATCGATGAATAAAATCGCAATGCCACTGGGCGCAAGAACTATTGTACAAGGACTTCGATATGCAAACTATGACGCCTACGTAGTAGGAGGGTGTGTAAGAGACAGCCTGCTCGGTCTGGAGCCAAAGGATTGGGATATCTGTACATCTGCTACTCCAGAAGAAATGAAAGGATACTTTTCCCGTTGCAGCGTAAGAACCATAGACACCGGTCTAAAACATGGAACCATTACAGTAGACATGGAGCGGAGCGGGAAATTTGAAGTCACGACATTCCGCATCGACAACCACTACTCAGATGGGCGGCATCCAGATAGTGTGGATTTCACGGAGAGCATATACCTTGATTTGGCGCGGAGGGATTTTACAATCAATGCAATGGCGTTCAATCAGGCCGGTCTGATAGACCCATATCACGGGAGAGTAGATTTGGAAAACAAAGTCATTCGATGCGTAGGAAATCCGGATGACAGATTCAACGAGGATGCGCTCCGTATTTTGCGTGCTTTACGATTTGCGTCTACATATGGATTTCAGATAGAGGACAAAACAAAAGAATCAATACATAGAAATAAAAGCAACCTGAACAATATCTCAGCGGAGAGAATCCAATCTGAACTCTGCAAAATGCTTTTCGGAAAAGGGATACTTGAAATCCTTCTGGAGTTTAGCGATGTAATCACTACTGTCATACCGGAGCTCAAACCGTGTATCGGATTCCAGCAAAACAATCCATACCATCAGTATGATGTTTACGAGCATATAGCCCACGCTGTAGCAAATTATACCGGTACTGATATCTCAGTAAAGGTAGCGCTGCTATTACATGATATCGGGAAGCCGTATTGTTACACAGAGGACGAAAAGGGTGGACACTTTCATGGCCACGCTGTGCCAAGCAAAGACATTTCAGAGGAAGTGTTAAATCGACTTCGTTTTGACAACAAAACAAAAGGCGAGGTTTTAGACCTCGTCTTATATCACGATTCTCTTATAGAGCCAACGACTAAAACAGTGAAGAGATGGCTCAACAAAATCGGTGAGCACAGACTTTCTCAGTTAATTGATGTTAGGCTGGCAGATATATATGCCCATGCAGAAGGGACGCAGGAGTCTCGCATCAAGCGGTGCAACGACATCAAGGCTATTATGGAAGAAGTAATAAAGCAGGAACAATGTTTCTCCATTAAAGACCTTGCTATCAATGGGAAAGATATCATGTCATTCGGAGTTCCAGAAGGGAAGATAGTTGGAGATACACTGCAATTTATTCTTAACATGGTTATTTCTGGCGGCATTGAAAACACAATCGAAGCGCAAATGGAAGAGGTTAAAAAATACTTGGACGGGAAAGGCGTGTTGGTATGATAACAGAGGATATGGTTCGGTCTGGTATTCGAGAACACCTGATTACGTTTATAGTTGACCCCAATATGGGTAGTGGAACGGTGTGCAGCATAGGGGATAGCTGGTTTTACTTTGGTGGCCAGGAGGCAGAAGATGCGGCGCCGGAAGAGTATCTTGCAAACACTCCGTTGGACGACCTTGTCAGAGAAGTATATGAGGTTTTGGAAGAGTTTGATAAGGACGACGACTTCAGAGACGAATATGCGTACTACGAGGCCGTGCTAACATACTGGAACAAATACACCGAAGGCAATAAGGTACGATTGATATTTTAACTCACAGCCTTCTGAACCGTTGAGGTTTAATTCAGCGGTATCCCATACCGGTTGCCCTGAAGATTTGCTGTTTACATATAATTAAGTCCAGCAGCTTTTCGCCAAAGGCAAAAGTGAGAGTTCGGTTCTATTGTTCCGAGTCCGGCAACCCGCTTCGCGGGTGAGAGATTTTTGACTCGCATCGCATTGCAAGCAATGCTCGCGAGTCTTGCCGGCCTTCGGAACAAACACCTAATGCACATCGGCTACACTCAATATACTGCCGATGCGGAGGGCAACCGGATTACTTTATTATTTTGAAAGGGTGGTTCGATGTTGAAACGATTGCTATGTATGAGTACAGCCGCCCTGCTTATGGTTAATGCACCTATGGCAGCGGCGGCTATGGAAGGTACATCCACTTATGTTTCGGTCACTGGATATGATGCTAACGTAGATTATACGGCGCAGATTTACGAATGTCTAAAAGATGGTAGTCCATATGCGATTGAAGTTGGTTACATATATGAACAGCAAAGAAATCTGAAGATTCGTGATATGGGTTTATCTCAATATCAAGAAACGGACTACTTCAGCAGGTTTGATAATGCAGACGAAATTTTGAACGCTATGGAGTCTGACAAGGAAACACAGAGCAGCAGCGGCAGTGAAGAGCATGATACCCATCCTACCTATTCAGATGAAGATTTATACTGGCTTTCCAGAGTTGTGTATGCAGAGGCTGGGTGTAACTGGTTCCCTGATTGGGTTCAACAGGCCGTGGCAAGCGTAGTTGTCAACCGAGTGAACGACTCCAGATATCCCAATACCATTCGGGATGTCATTTTCCAGTCTGGTCAATATGGATGTGTTAACAACGGAAGTATCTATAACACTCCAACAAGTAAGGTGGTAACCAATTGCAAATATGTTCTGGAACATGGGTCAACTCTACCATCTTATGTGATTGGGCAGTCTGGGATGGCACTTGGCCCGGTGTATACGTCATATTATGACAGCGTTCTTGGCACGACGATTTACTTCTTTTCGGTATAAAGAGATTGAAAAAGAACATTAAACTGATGGGAACTTATGGGGTATTACGCCTTGGCACCTCTGAGTTCCTTTTTGATGTGGAAGACCTTCCGCTGATTGAAAATAGAGATTGGTATCGGGATAAGGACGGATATCTTGTCAACTGCTATTATTACAATGGCCGAAGAAGGTTCACCAGATTTCACAGAATTGTAATGCACGCGAAGCCAAAGCAATTTGTTGACCATATCAATCGCAATCGAGCAGACAACCGAAAGCAAAATTTGCGATGCTGTAAATACGCTGAGAACGATAGGAACCGTGGAATATATTCATCCAACAAATCCGGCGTTGCCGGCGTGTATTACGATAAGCAGCGTCGCAAGTGGGTGGCCAATATTTCCTATAACCGAAAGCGTGTATTTCTTGGCAGGTTCGAGTTAAAAGAAGACGCTGTTGCTGCGCGTCTTGCAAAAGAGAAAGAGTTGTTCAAAGAATATTCCCCACAAATACCAGTCGTGGAGGTGTGAAGTGGATTATTTAGACGAGACTATGCCCTATAAGAAAAAATCAAAACGACGTGCGCCTGCCAAGGCTAAGCACAAGCATGATTTTCAACCATGTATCTTTGAGTATGAAGGTATCCAGTTTGACAGTGCACACGGAGTAATTCCAAAAGAAAAGGAAATGTTTGGAGACTATTGCGTTGTATGCGGAAAGATAGGGCATCGTTCCGATAACCGATGGATGGAGCGTGTACCCACTTCAATAAGGGGAGTTTTTAGTTTCGAATATACGGAAGAGGCAAAAAGAGAACTTAACCGAGATACGAGAACCCTCCCTACATTTCGTCTGAAAGACATTTGGACACAGAAGTTTGTCCAGATTGAGCAGTGACCTCATACATACACATGAATTTATGAGCGGTAAGAGAGAATTGATATATCCAAAAGGCGAGCGGGTATGGGTTGGGTACTATAACACTAACCACGAACTGATTCTTATTCTGACGAGCAAAGAGTCCAGAGATTACTACTATTTATACGAGTTGGTTGACGGGGGTTTTAAGAAACTTGGGAGAGCGAGGTCCCCTGTGGAACTCGAAGAAAGGTTTGAAGTCAATAAAAGACTGGTGGTGACACCATGAATGATTTTGAATTTGACTGCCTGCAGAAAAAACGCCTTGCTCAGCAGGCAAAGTACCGTAAACGTGGAAGCAAGAGCAAGAAGTGTCCTATGTCTACCGACCATATGACAAAAAAACAATGGATAGAAAGGTGCGGAAAGATTGTGACAATCAAGATGGATAGCCCGGTATCATGGGCATCATTCAAAGAGTTGTCAAAGCAAACACAAGAAGAGTATCTAAAGAACCTTATGGAAAAATATCATATCAATGCCAGCAGTCTTGCGGAGATGTTTCATATCACACCAATTACGGTGCGACGTCATATTGCTACTCAGGGGTTAGCGGTTTCGTTCCCGGTTGGTCACTCCATGAACGCGGAGGATAGACGTGCATGGGAGCTTTTCCTTTCTGGAGATGCTGTTGAACAATCTGAGAATGAAGTTAGCGCGGAAAACGAAGAGACATGCGACGAGGAACCGATGTCAATGTGCAGTTTTTCGCTGAGGTTTAGCGGCAAAATTGATGTCTCCATGATTTCGAATTCACTGATACGTATTCTTGGAGACCATTCTGTGGGTGAGATTGAAGTAACCTGCAATTTGGCGCCGTGAGAACCTTGTTATGGTGGGTGATTTATGATAGAATTTCTTCAAAAGGAGTGGTTTGGTGGAATACGGATTTGACAAAACGTTTTTGACCGATGAAGACCTTGAGCAGAGCATGGATGATTTCATTGAAGCGATTAGCCAAGAGCTCGAAGACGAAGAATGGAATACCACTGTGCTTGATATCCAAAAATCTAAGCAAATTCAGTTCGCTTATTCTGTTTTGAAATATCTGACACGTGGGAGCGATGCCGTTGTTTCCTACAAATTACATGAACCGTTTAAGACAATGGGGAGCGTATCGGTAGAGGGCAAATCTATTGAGTTTTACCAGCCGGAATGGTTTGCACGTGTTGCCGAGTTCGCCAGTAATACGGAAGTATATCCTCTGGCAAAAAACCGGGTACGGCTTACATTCACGTTCCACGGTTTAACGAAATCCATTGACTAAAGGAGGTATGGCATGGAATATACGGGGTGTTTTGATGCCGTCGAAGATGTTGTAAGCGAGGCCACTGAACAATATGGTGGTCGTTATACTTTGAACAAAGAACTGTATGAGAAACTCCCGGACATTTGCCGTGGAGTTGATGAGTTATTTGAAGAGATTGAATGCCTTTGCTTGGATGTCAGCGTATACGATGTACCGCATAAGAGGGTTGCCATAGAAATCATTTGCGAGGAAATGGTTTTGCAGCACGGCAGAGAGCATGTATTCTTTCGAGTGATTCAGATGTTTGATTCCTTCTCCTTTTCAAAATCAAAGGATGGGAACGTGTGCATTTCTTTGAATCTGGATAAAATGTGGGAGAGGTCGAATGAATGAAAAACGAAGAGGGCAGCTTAGAAACGCATTAACAATGATGACAAATGCGGCATCTATTATCGATGCAGTCTGCGACAAAGAGCAGGATTGCTTGGACAACTTTCCAGAGAACCTGCAGAGTACGGAAAGATTTGAGCGTATGGAAGATGCCGTGGATAGTTTGAACGATGCGCTGGAAAAAATTGATGAAGCAAAAGAATGTATATCCATCGCTATAAAGTAAGGGGGGGTGTTAAGCTTTGCCGCTTTTGATTGCTGTAATTCTTGGCTTGGTTTTGTTCTTTATTAAGAAAGACGACAGTGCAAGAAAGGCCGAGAATAAAAAAGAGACAGACAAGGAGTGGAATCTAAGACAGGATTTCCGTGATGAGTATACGAATCGTCAGTTTGAAAATCAGGTTTTAGCTTTTGTTGAGAATCCGGAGCATCGGGAACAAGTCAATCAAGAGATAGCTGAAGCATTGTCAGAAATGCGTTATCAAAAGCGAGGGCATCAACATCTTTCCGTTCAAGATAAGCTGGATATTTTGCTTGCGAATCGTGGAAAGGTTAGCAGCAGAGGAGCAGAGCTTGGTTATTGGATTGGATACCGAAGCGACGGGAAAGGAAAGGGCAAAGGATACGTTCGAGATTTAGATGATGAACTTGAACAATATGGGTTTATGGTATGGCTCCAAAGGGCTTTACAAAAGCAAGGCAAAAAGGCAGAGCTCGTTGTAATGAAAACGGGAGCAGAGATACCGTTTGGGTATGCATGGAAAGGTTCTCCGTATGAACGTCAGTATTCCAGAAAAGGTGAAATCAAAACCGGATTGGACGATTACCAACCACTAACATGAAAACGGGGCGCAGTAAAGCGCCCCGTTTATCATAGCAATTATTCGTCAAATAGATAGTCGGGGAGTTCAATACGTTTTCCAAGCAAGACTTTACCACACGCTCTCACAGAACTGCCGCTGTCTGCTGCAACGAAAACATTGAAATTCCGACGTTTCGGGTTTGCAGAGACCAGTATAAGATTGTCGTTGTCATCAACGTAGTATTGCTTACAATACATAGCTCCATCAACGCAGAAGATACCGACATCTCCTATCTGGAGCTCGGCGTCTTTTTTTACATAGACCATATCGCCATCATTGATATACGGATACATGCTATCACCCTGAATATCAACGGCATAATCGGCTTCGTCTGGAACAGAATTATTCACGAGCATCATTTCAAAATCAGCGCCATCAAGCGGAACATTGAATCCGGCGGCGGACGGAGAAGTATAATGCGGAATAAACCGTTCGCTTGGTGTAGGAAGCTCAACAACATTGGAAGAAGACTTCCTTTCTGCTTCTATACGCTGTTTTTCTACTCTACAAATTGTATCTACCGCTATTTTGCCGTGCTTATCAAGAGAGTTATAGTTGTTTAGCAGCGTCATTTCGCTGTTAGAAAGAACGGGTTGGCTTACATTGGTAGTAACAGCCCCGACAAGACTGTCTATGGATATATTCAGGGATGTACTTAACGCAATCAGCATATCCATCGTTGGCTTTCTGGTTCCACGCTCCCAATTTCCAATACATACAGTTGTTACTCCGATAGAAGAAGCGAGCTGCTGCTGTGTCATATTCTTTTTTTCACGGAAATGTTTTAATCTATGTGCAAAGTCCACGAGATGACCCTCCAAAAAAATGTTCGATGATTGCTGTTGACACCGGCGGTTGTTTGTGATAGCATTATCAGCACAACAACTGTTTGTAAACGTAGGATAACACAACCATCTGTTTTTGTCAACACAAAGAAAGGCAGCCCGCCATAAAGACGGACTGCCCGGACGGTGTGCGTCGTGCATGAATACAAAAGGACACGGCGCACAATTGCACCTGTTTCTACAGGTGAGGACTACAGTGACACCACTCACTATACTCCTGCCTGTAGTATACCACCGAGCTCGTCGTAAATCAATGGAGGTTTTTGCTGCAGGATGAAAAAGAAGTTATCAGTGAGAGAGTTGAAGAGGTACTGTGAGGAACACAAACCTCACTGCATTTATTTTAAGACGGAGAATCAGGCTTGGTATAGGACGTCTGACCCATGTAAGTTAGACATGGCCTTCTCAATTATGTTGATTTGCGAAAACCCAAACCTGATTTGCCTGAAGTCTTCTGGAAATACTCTGTCTTTTGACCGAGTAAAATCTATCGAAGTAGATACCGATGCGTCAATACTCGGCACCGTTATCACGATTTTTTGTGGGGACTTTAATACTGCAGGGCATGATATTACATATAAGCTTGTTGTAGCCTAAAAATTTTTCGCGTGTTGTTCATTTAATTGAGTTGACACGGGAAGCGAATCATGCTATACTCCAAGTATCAACATAATTGTATCGAAGGAGTTATAGCGGTGAGTTTTCAAAGAAACGGGAAAACCCCACAAATCGGAGAAGTATACCTAATGAAGTTCAGCGGCAGCGGCAGTGAGCAGGTCGGATGGCGTCCTGGTCTCGTATTCCAGAATAATGTTGGTAACTCGCACAGCCCCAATGTTATTGCCCTTCCTCTCACCAGCTCGATAAAGAAAGCGTCGCAGCCCACACATGTATTTATCAAAGCATCCGATGCTGGCCTCAAAAAAGATAGCATGGTACTATGCGAGAATCCGCAGCGTATGTCCAAGGACAATTTAGGAAAGTATCTTGGCAAGCTGTCAGATGCCTGCATGCGTAAGGTTGCGGAGGCAAACCTTCTTGCCTCCGGTGCTATTTCCTATCTGGATGTGGTTTCTCTGGTCACGGCATGGACGAAGGCCGTTGAGTTAAATGCCGTTACATCAGCGTAACGCTACATATCTGTAGGAGGTTTGCGATGTATAACGAGGATTTGAAAAAGCGGTTTGTCCGTGACTATACGGGCAGTTTGAATACCGCCAACGTAGCTGCCACCGTATTCAATGCAGTTGAGAAGTATGAGACAGAATGGAATGCGGATTTATGCACCAGAAGCACAGAAGAGCTTCAGCCGGTTATTGATGAGATTGTCGGACTGCGTTCCAGAAGCAAGTGGATGACGCTCACGATTCTCAAAGAGTACGTCAAGTGGTGCATCGCCATGAAAGTTCCCGGCGCTTGTGACGGAATGCTCCATATCGAAGCAGTTGGGCTGGATAAAATTCGTCATCAGATGGTGTCCAGCCCCCTACATCTTCAGCGTTTTATGGATTCGATTTTTGACCCAGAGGGCGATGAAACAATAGACAATATCTATCGATGCTATTTTTGGATGGCATATGGCGGCATAGATGAGGATGATACGATTTTCATACGGAATGAAGATGTGGATTTTTCGGAGATGATTATTCGATATAAGACGATAAGTGTTCCGATTTATCGCGAAGCACTCCCGGCTTTTCGAAATGCTGTCAATCTGACAAGTTTTGTCTATAGACATCCCAACTATTCCAAGACTATTCGACGCGATAGAGTCCCAGGCGATACGATTATGCGTGGTATCAAAGCCGTAACAAAGACCTTCACAATGCGTGCTACACTGTCCAAGCGGAATATCAAAGCAGTTGAGGAAGGGAAGACCGACATGCAGCTCAGCTTTTACCGAGTCAGGATGTCAGGACTTTTCTATCGTATATACGAGATGGAACGAGCCGGCATTGCTCCGAATTTTTCTGACGCTGCGCTGCGGGTTATGGATGGAAAGACATATTCTTTGAAGGGGAGAGAAAAAATCGAGCATAAGCAAAACAGGATTGAGCGGGATTACATGGAAGATTATCAGCGATGGAAACTTGCGTTTTCTATCTGAGAGGTGAATATGGTGTTTGGTATCTACAAAAGGAAGAAGTCCCTCATCTTTTTGATATGCTTGGTTTTCATAGTCTGTTTCCTAACTGCATGTAATAGTTCTCCACAAGAAGCTGTAGGAGAAACTCCATCCAACACTTCTTCCACATCTCCTCAAATCGAGGTCGTTTTGGATATTCCGGAAGACTTTTTAGATTTCCAAAATTATATTGGGGAGGATATTTCTCTATTCGGCATGGAGGAAGGGTTTGAAGAATACGATGGCGGTACGAGTTCTCTGTACGGGCATGAAGGAACAGTAACAGTATGTGTTGGATGGGATGGCACAACGATAACCCGTGCCGTTCTTACTTTGAATAGTGAAGAAAACTTCAAAGGAGAAGAATACGACGAGGTTAGCGATAAATTGGTTGATATGTTCGGAGATGTTTCGCTCGATTATGGCGGTATAACAGTTTTTTCTGGGTTAACAGAATATGATTTTTCTCTATGGAGAAAAGGAATCGCATCTATTTATTGGAATGATGAAAACAGAGAGGCATATGAAGATAAAAATCCGAACGCTGGGGAATCCAACTCTGATAAAATCCAAAATACACAAGTCCCTCCCGCTATTGGTATGACTGCCGCGCAAGTCAGAGCATCCACCTGGGGAGAGCCATCAGACATCAATCGGACAACCACGCGATATGGCGTATCAGAACAATGGGTTTATAGGTCAGGTTCAGAAACTAAATACATTTACCTTGATGACGGTATTGTAACGGCAATCCAAGAATGATGAGAGTTGGTATTGCAATAAAAGGAACTCGGAATCGGGTTCTTTTTATTACCATATCAACATAATAAAATAAACTACAATGCCGCAAGGCTTTGTATAAACTTATGGGGCGGTATTTTCGTTCCGGGAAGAAAGGTGATGTGCATTGTGCAATGAGGATTTTGTGAACGACCCCAGAGATACGTTTCTCGAAATCTACCAGAGCAAAATCAAGCGTGCAGGTTCTGAGGAACTTCTGGAGTGGTTAACCTCTTCGGATTTTTTCACTGCGCCTGCATCAACAAGGTACCACGGCTCATTTGAAGGCGGATTAGTCACACATTCTGTGAACGTATACCGCTGTTTGGCAGAAGAACTGGAGCTTTCGGGCTTGTCTAACACCTACACAGAGGAGACAGTAGCACTTGTTTCGTTACTTCACGATGTGTGTAAGGCTAACTTCTACAAGAAGGGAACCAGAAATGTCAAGGAGAATGGTCAGTGGGTAACAAAAGAAGTTTTTGAGATTGACGAGAAGTTCCCGTGTGGGCATGGTGAAAAATCAGTTATTATTCTTCAGAACTTCATCCATTTATCAGCGGAAGAAATCTTTGCAATCAGAGCGCATATGGGTGGGTTTGATACCTCTGTGAAAGGTGGCGATTACTTCATCGGTAAGATTTTTGAGAAGAGTAAGCTTGCGCTCCTGCTCCATGTAGCAGATATGAAAGCAACTTATTTATTGGAGGGTTGATATGGCAGAACAGAATCTGAACATCTATCAGAAGCTTGCTAAGATTCGCAAGCAGGTGGAGGTTATCCAGCGCAATAAAAAAGGTTATGGATACACCTACGTTAGTGAGGATGAAATCCTTGCAAAGATTTCCGGGTTCATGGATAAATACAATTTATCTCTGATTCCCAGCGTCATACATAGTAGCGCAGTTGTCGCTCCATACCATACAAAGAAGACCAAGTCAACCAACAAAGGCGAAATCTATGAGGAGAATGTCAACGAGGTTCTCGTAAGTGCAGACATGGTCTTTACATGGGTAAACAATGAGAACCCAGACGAGAGGGTCGATGTTCCGTGGATTTTGGTGGGGCATCAAAGTGACGGTTCACAGAGCTTTGGGTCTGGATTAAGCTATGCAATGCGGTATTTTTTGCTTAAGTTTTTCAACATTGCAACACCGGATGACGACCCGGACAAATGGAGGAGCAAGCAGAAGGCTGCTGGGGCAGCAGAAGATAAGATGATTGCAGAAGAAATCATCGCCAGCTTCGACACAATGGTTAAGGAGTTCTTGGCAAGCAACCAGGATAAGACTGAGGAGGTCAAAAAGTTTGTTGCCAAGTATGTAAAGGGCGGAAACTATTTCGCAATCACAGAGTCAGTGCTTGCCTCGAAACTTCTTGCTGACTTCAAAGAAACTTTTAAGATTAAGGAGTGATGAACAATGGGATTTCGCACAGGTGCTTACGCTAAGGTATGGGAAGTGACCCCTATGAGCGATACCAGCACGAAAGTACGGATGTCTGTCAGCCGTAAAAATAAGCAGACCGGTGAATATGAGCAGGATTTTTCCGGGTTTGTACTTTGCATCGGTACCGCCGCAGCCCGGAAAGCTATGCAATTACATGAGGGCTCCCGAATTAAGATTGGTGATTGCGATGTGACGACAAAATACGATTCGCAGAAGAAGATTACATATACAAACTTTAAGATGTTCTCCTTTGAAGATGCAGACGGTGGAGATACATCGACAGACGTTACCGACCCGCAGCCAGAGGTTGGCGACGGTGAACTTGATGATAACCGGCTCCCGTTTTAAGGCGGTCTGCCTATGGGAGAAGTCAATTATGCACCGATAATCCAAGAGATGACTTGGAGCTACTCCCGCATTAAGGCTTTTGATGACTGCCATTATCGGTGGTACCTGCAGTATATCCGCAGGCTGCACGGAAAGGACATGTTCTTTGCCAGCTATGGCAGCTTTATGCATAAGCTGATAGAGCTGTACTACAAAGAAGATAAAAGCGCCAAGCAGCTATGCGAAATGTACCTGCGAGATTTCAGAAGTCAGGTAGTGGGATGGGCGCCAAGCAAAACGGTGTTTGGCAACTATTTCAAAAGCGGCCTGCAATATCTCAAAGAGATTCAACCGTTCCCATATAATATGGTGGCAATTGAAAAACGGGTTGACTTTAATCTGTCCGGTATTCCATTTATCGGATACATCGATTTTCTTGGTGAAAAAGATGGAGACTTGTATGTCGTAGACAACAAATCCAGAAACTTGAAACTGAGAAGCACACGCAGTAATCCGACGAAATCAGATTTGGAATTGGACGATTATCTGAAGCAACTCTACCTGTACTCTGCAGCAGTAGAGCAAGAGTATGGGAAACTCCCTAAATCACTTTGCTTTAATTGTTTCCGAACCCCAGTTTTTATTGAAGAGCCATTCAAGGAGCAAGCATATGCTGAATCCAAACAATGGCTTTTCAACAAAGTGGAAGAGATTACAAGGGAAACAGATTTTCTGCCAAGCGTAGAGTATTTTAAGTGTACATATCTATGTGAGATGCGGGATTTCTGTGATTATTACAGGCTCGCGCAAAAGAAGAGGTGATGCGCTATAAGAGCAGAAGACATTACACGCATCGACAGCGAAGCTGGTGTGATTGCCTCTCTTGTATATCACCCGGAGTTTTCGTTTTATTCCGAAAATCTATTGCCCAATCACTTTTTCAACAAAGAAAATCGTTATATCTATGCTGCTATCTGTAATCTGGCGCAACGCGGCGTACAGCACATTGACCCATATAGCATCCTGCAGTCTTTGCAATCACAGGAGGCAACTGCAAAATACGCAGATGAAATTACAGTCGCTCAGCTTAACGACTTCTTTGATACCAGCGATAGTCTTGCAAGACATACCGTAGAAGATTATAAGCTGTGTGTAGACAATGTTATAGATGCGGCTTTTAGACGGGATGCACTACAGAGCCTAAAAAAGTGTGAGGCTATGTGTTTCAACGAGTCTATCAAAGATATCGAGCAACAAATCTATCGTTCCCTGGACGATGTGATGATGGAGTTCTCTGCAACAACAGAAGTCCCAGCTTATAAAGATGTGATTGATGAGTGTTGGGCAGAAATTGAAGGACGTCAAGGGAGCGGATATGCAGGTATCCCATTTAAGTTCCCAGCTTTGAACGATTACGCAACGATAGAACGTGGAGAGCTCTTTATCTTTGGCGCAGAGCAGAAACAGGGTAAGTCCATGATGCTTCTTAATTGCGCAGTTGATTTGCTCCAGCATGATTACGCAGTTCTATACTTAGACAGCGAGTTGAATACCCGATTGTTTACCGCCAGAATTCTCGCACACCTAACAGGGATTGAGTATAAGCGTCTGACATCGGGAAATTACAGCGAGGAAGAAGAACGACGAATCATGGAAGCCAAAGAGTGGCTAAAGACAAGAAAGTTTACCCATCTTTATATCCCAACATTTGACCAGCATAGCATTTATACTGCGGTCAAAAAAGTGAACCACACACAGGGGCTTGACGTTCTGATTGTGGATTACTTTAAGGGAAAAGGTGAGGGAGATGCTTTCGATAGCTATCAAGAACTCGGAAGATTTGTGGATATGGTGAAGAATCAGATTTGTGGTGAGATGAATATTGCGGGAATCGGAGCGGCACAGGCAACTGTAACAGGAAAGCTGGCCGACAGTGCGAAGATTGCACGCAACGCCTCCACAATAGCCATGATTTCAGACAAAACTCCGGAAGAAATCGAGGCAGATGGTGCAGAGTGCGGCAATAAAAAGCTTCGAGTCACGGTAAACCGGAATGGAATGCAAATGGCACAGGGTGAATACATAGACTTGCTGTTCGATGGGAACCACATCTTATACCAGCAAGCCAAACAGCATATCCCACAGACTCCGTTTTAATCAATCAGCATAATTAAATAATCTACGAAGGGAGGGGACGGTGTGGAGCTTTCAGAACTGATTGAGTCCGTTGATATTCTGGAGTATATCTCGCAATATACAGAGTTTACAGAGAAAAACGGAGAATATTGGGGGCTTTCTCCGCTCAAGGAAGAGAAGACACCGTCCTTTTCCATCCGAAAAGAAGAAAATAATTTCTATGATTTCTCTTCTGGTGTTGGCGGGAACGTTCTGACGTTCATCCGATACTACAACAAGTGTGGATACCAAAAGGCAATCGAGATTTTGAAGGAGTATGTTGGTTGTGATGGCGATGTAGCTCCTCCACACAAGAAACTTGCTGCAACTGAGGTCGCAAAGCGGTTTGCTAAGCCCAAAAAGACAAATAAAATCAGCAAGGTGACTGCGCTTCCGGATGATTATATGGAACGGTACGAAAAAAGGCAGGATAAGCTTGCCGTTTGGAGAGCAGAAGGTATATCTGAAGCTTCTATGAACAAGTTTCAGGTGTATTACGACAGTTTTTCCAACCGTCTCGTCTACCCAATCAGAAGTCCAGACGGAAAAATCATCAATGTGGGCGGCAGAACCCTTGACAAAGCATGGAAAGAGAAGGGTTTGCGTAAGTACACCTACTTCAAGCCTTGGGGAGAGCTGAATACACTCTACGGTCTATATGAAAACAGGGAAGAAATCCAAAACAGGCATGAAATCATCCTGTTCGAAGGCGCCAAGTCCGTCATGTTGGCCGATACATGGGGAATCCATAACACAGGGGCAATTTTGACGTCCCACTTGAACCCAAACCAAATGAAAATCCTTGCGCAGCTTGGCTGCAGAGTGGTTTTTGCACTGGATAAAGAGGTTTGTATTCGAGACGACCATAATATCAAGCGGTTAAAGCAGTTCGTAAAGGTTGAGTACATCTGGGACAGAGACAATCTGCTGGATGCGAAAGATGCCCCGGTCGATAAGGGGCTTGAGACATGGAAAAAACTCTACGAAGGGAGGTTGTCATGGCGATAGATAAGCAATATACCGTTTACCATCTGCATAGTGACCTCAGCAACGGTGTTACAAACATCGACTCGGTCACAAAATATGGAGAATACATAGAAAAAGCCAAGGAATTCGGAATGAAAGCGATGGCTTTTTCAGAGCATGGCTCTGTCTTTGAATGGTGGCACAAGAAAAGTGCCATCGAAGCAGCCGGCATGAAGTATATCCATGCTATTGAAGCGTATCTCACTGTGACTTTGGACGAAAAGGTGAGGGATAACTACCACTGTGTGCTGCTCGCAAAGAACTATGATGGATTTTTAGAGCTAAACCGACTCGTATCGAGGAGCTTTGACCGTACAGACAACCACTTCTACTATGTACCACGTATCACCTTTGACGAACTATTCGCTACATCTGACAACATCCTGATTACAACAGCCTGCGTTGGCGGTGTATTTGGGAAAGCAGACGCAGATGTTGAGTCGATGTTCCTTGAGTTTATTCAGAGAAATAAGCATAGGTGTTTCTTTGAAGTCGGACACCATATGGATGAGCGGCAGGTCGAGTACAACCAAAAACTGTATCGGCTTAGCGAGCAAACTGGTATCCCATTGATAGCCGGAACGGATACTCATGTGCTTAACGAGGAACATGAGAAAGGGAGAAGCATCCTGCAGGCGTCCAAGAACATCCAGTTTGATGGGGAAGAGAAGTGGGATTTGAAATTCAAGTCCTACGATGAGCTTGTCGCTGCTTATAGACGACAACGCTCACTCCCAGAGGAAGTGTTCTTAAAGGCCATTGAGAACACAAATGTTCTGGCTGATATGGTGGAAGAGTTTACGCTTGACCGTGGCACAAAGTATCCGCACATCTACGAAAATCCAGAAGAAACCTTTAAGGCGAAGATTGAGGACGCACTTCAACATCATCCATACGCCTTGAAAAATCACGATGAAGCGGAACTCCGTAAGGTTGTGGATGAAGAGTACGATGTCTACAAAACGACTCAGTCCATTGACTTTATGCTTCTTCAGACCTACCTCAGAGAATGGGAAAAAGAGAATGGCATCCAGTGCGGATATGGCAGAGGCTCTGTGTCTGGCAGTATGATAGCATATCTGCTTGGCATTACGCAAATGGACAGTATTCGCTTTGGATTGAACTTCTTCCGGTTCATGAACCCTTCCCGTGTTACCAACGCCGACATTGATACGGACTACTCTGGCAAAGACAGAGAAACTGTGAAGCAGTTCCTCCTTCGTGACAAGATGAATCTGCCGAATATCAGGTCTGCTGAGATTATCACATTCAACACCATCGCTTTGAAGGGCGCAATTCGAGATGTATGCCGTGCTTTGTATAAGGACAGGCAGGACAAGAACTATCTGCAAATCGCCAACTATATTTGCAAAGAGGCAGAGATTCACGAAGATTCTATCCGGAAAGAATACCCAGAGGTGTTCAAATATGTGGACATCGTAAACGGCACTATTGTTTCCATCGGAACACATCCAAGTGGAGTCCTTATCAGCGACTTGCCTATTGAACAGACAGTCGGTCTTTGCAGCGTATCTACATCAGATTACCCGGTGTCCATGATTAACATGAAAGAATTGGATGACCTGATGTACGTCAAGCTGGATATCCTTGGCTTGGACAACATCGGCGTTATCAATGACACGTGTAAGAAACTTGGAATTGAGCGGCTGACACCAGACAACACGGATATGGAAGATATGAATGTGTGGCGAAGTATCCGTGACAACACAACCCTGATATTCCAATGGGAGTCTGACAGCGCCCAGCATTACCTGAAACAGTTTATGTCTGACGAGACGTTGGAAATCGCAAGGTCGAAGATTCCGAACTTCTCCATGCTGAAGTGGATGTCGTTTGGGAACGGTTTGTTAAGGCCGGCCTGTGCCAGCTTTCGTGATAGCGTAGCCAGGGGCGAGTTCTACGATAATGGTTTTGACGCACTCAATGAGTTTCTTGCTCCGGAAGCAGGACGAATCGCCATGCAAGAGACCATCATGCAGTTCCTTGTTAAGTTCTGTGGGTACTCTGCGGCAGAGTCGGACAATGTTCGCCGTGCTATTGCGAAGAAAAAGGGGACAGAAACGCTGCTACCGGAAATCGAGAAACGGTTCATAGACTATTCATCTGAGCACTATGACATTACGAGAGAGCGGTGCGAAGAGGTTATCAAGCCTTTCCTGCAAATCATTCTGGATGCATCGGCCTACGGGTTCTCGTGGAACCATTCTGATGCCTACTCATCCATTGGATATATCTGTGGTTATCTACGCTATTACTATCCGCTTGAGTTCTTGACAGCAGCACTCAATATCTTTGGTGACAACATGGACAAGACGGCGGATATTACGAACTATGCCACAAGGGTAGGCATTAAAGTAACACTACCAAAATGGGGATTGTCAAGAGGGAAATACTTCTTTGATAGAGAAAAGCGAATCATCGCCAAGGGGCTGACCTCCATTAAATATATGAGCGCCGGACTTGCGGACGAGCTGTACGCCTTATCCAAAGAGAAAGAATATACCAGCTTTATGGAACTGCTTTCTGACTTGGACAAAAAGACGAGTATCAACTCAAGACAGCTTGACATTCTGATTAAACTGGACTTCTTTTCAGACTTCGGGAATCAGAGAGAACTCCTTCGAATGGTAGACCTGTTCTCCAACACATTCAAGAAGGGCGACGCCAAGAAAATCAAAAAGTCCGATGTAGACGGAACTCCGCTTGAGGACATTGTAAAGCGATACGCGGTCGGCGTTACCAAGTCTGGAGGGGTGGCAAAGAGCTACACGCTATTGGATGTCATGTCGATTTTGAAAGAAGCAGAAAAAGTGATTAAGAGTGTAGGGATGGAAGACTTGAGTGATATCCTCAAGGTTCGAAATTTCTACGATGTGATGGGGTACATCGGGTATGTGTCCGGTAAGGACGAAGATAGGCGCAAGTTGTATGTGACCGATGTGCGACCTTTACATAGAAAAGCTGATGGAAAATTGTTTGGGTACAGTATCTTTACAAAATCCATTGGCAGCGGGAAGGAGAGTCGTTTTACGGTATTTTGCAGGGTATACGATAAAGACCCAATCAAATCAGGGGACATCATCTACTGCAAAGGTTATGAGCGTGACGGTCAATATTTTAAGCTGACCGCCTACAGCAAGGTAATTTAAGGGGGTGGTGTCTATGTGGGATTCTTGAAATTATGTTTCGCAGGCAATTCTACATTATATAAATATAAAAC
>CAUWEI010000003.1:0-24315 GCA_963557675.1 uncultured Oscillospiraceae bacterium
TTTTGGGTGAACACCTTATGTATCTGTCTGTCTTGGATACGCGGCGCATCAATAGGCCGTGTCTTTCCGCGTTCAGAAATCATGAAGTGAACATATGCCGCAGGCTCCCATTTGTGTTCCAAAATAAGCCGCCTGCGTCTTGCAGTGCCTGAGAACAAGTGCAACTCAAAGCGTTGCGTACTGTTCTTCCAGCGTACAGCATTGCAGCACTGCTTGCCGGCGCTGTATAAATCGTGATAAGTAAATACCTCGCTCAGTCCACCAACGTCCAAACTGCGCTGCAACCTGTTCGCTTCTCGTTTTGCTTTGCGGCGCTCATAACGGCCGCTTCGTCTGCTCATAAAGTTATTCGCCCTCCGTACATATATCTTGTAGGGTATCGTCTAATATGCTTTGCTCCCACACATGAAACGGGGTAAGATACATCGCCCGCCATGCACGCTCGGTTTCCCGGCGGCGTCCGTGTCTGAGCATCAAAGGGCAGTTTTGGACTTGCGTCACGGGAAGCATCTCTCCTTTCGTAAAGGTCGTAGTTCACTCTGCTTCGAGTTACTGCGGTTGACCTTAACCATTTCTGGTTTACGAAATCCGGGGCGAGCCCATTGGAATTCCTTGCGTTGTTGTTGTTCGCGTTGCCGTTCGTGTTCACATTGCAGAAGTTGTTGCTGTTGTTGTAATTAGGGGAACGCTCCCACCAATTAGCAGTGGAACACGGAAGTGCGAAAAAACACACCCGCCGACAGGTTTTACAGAGATGCACCCATACTTTCATTATTTTCTGCCTTTGTCGCTCTTCAGCACATTTGTTAATAACCCGTTCTCTCGGTCGATTAACTCGCCGAGTTCCTGTGCCATATGCTCCAATTTCTTTTTGGCATCTGAAGACTTAACGCTATTACCACTTCCTGTAGTAAAACACCCCGATGGGTTTGTCATCATCAGCTCATAACAATGGCTAAGATGAACATCGAGTGCCATCAGTGATGCGCGTGCTTCAAGTAAATGCGTCTTCCGCAGTTCTTTCCTCATTGCATCAGAAGGATAGATGCTATTTGCTTTCTCAGTGTGGTCTAACACTTCTGAGGCAAGGGAAGACACTTCTGACGCAACAAGCCTTGAATAGCGCGAGGACAGGCGTGACAGGAAGTTGATGGTCTGAATGTAGATTTTGTTGGCGACATTGATATACTCTGCCTTGCTTTCAGACCTATGTGCTTTCAAAACTGACATAGAAATCTCCTTTCGTTCTTTTTATTGTGTTGTCCTCTTGGACTAATCACAAAGGGGCAACCCCCTCCGCAGAAAGAAAAATGCATCTGCAAACAAAGGCAAATGCAACCATGCTGATATTTTAATAGGGGGGGACGAGGTTCCCATCCTAAACCGCAGAGGGGCAACCCCTTATATAGTTTCACCTGCTATGAATCCGCCCACTGTCGTGGGCTTGATTCATTTGGTTTCAAGATTAGACCCTGAAAGCCGGGGCGAGCCCAAAGGAATACCTAGCGATGTTGTAGTTCGCGGCGCCGCACGCGGTCACACCGCAGAAGTTGGCGCTGTTGTAGTAATAAGGGGAACGCTCCCACCAATAAGCAGTGGAACTTGTTGAGCTGTGACGGTATTTCACCTTGCTATTACCATTTTTGTAGTATTGGTACTGTTGCTGGTAATTCTGCTCAGCAGAGTTTGCATAGCTTCTGGTGCCAAAAATCTCAAACTCGGCCAGAAGCGGAAGGTAGTCAACCGACGCGGTAACATAGGACGCCGTGTTAGAGCCGCCACCAGTATTGTCAGTATAGATGGTCATCGGCTTCATAACAGCACGCAGGTCACTTGGAAGAGCAGCCATCAGAGTTCCAGAAACAGGAGACGTCGCAGTTGTGGTTCCAGCATCATTGTTGTTGGAGTTCGTACTGCCGAGAACATCATACCGCAGGTCGCAACCTTTCCAACCGCCAGAGTTAGTATTGGAGCTATGGTTCATGTTGAACCACTTCTGACCACCGGTCGAATAGTCGTTATAGTGGCTATCCACCAGACAAATATCCGTGCCGCCGCTCAGAGCCGTCTTGAATGTGCCGAACGTGATACCCGTACCCTCACGAGAACTATTGTGGTCAAACCCAAGGATGTACACATAATAAGTACCGTTAATGGCTTGGGTGCCGACAGTTCCGTTAACAGTCACAGCCTTGCGGTCACCAACAGCCCAGTAGTTCGCACCCTGACTTGCGTCAGCAACGCTCTTGATAACAGACCAGTCGTTTTCATTCAGAACCGAGCTGACAAACTTAGCCTCGACAGTAACAGACTGGCTTGATGGAGCGGTGTAATTTGTGCCGGCCGTGCAGCTTACGGTGATAGTCGTGTTACCGGTTGTCTGATTCACATTGTTAACGGTCACAGTATTGCCGCTGCGAGAAACAGTTGCGATACCAGTATTATTTGACACAACACTGATAGTGCCATCATGGTTACCATCGATAGTGAAGGTATCAGACAGGTTAGATGGACTCAGCTCAATGGAATTGGGACTCACCGTCAACGTACCAGTTGCTTTACCGATAGACCACGAAACGGTCTTGGCGGTTGTTGTACCATCGCTCCACCGATAATCCGTGGTCGGAGTGAAGGTCGCACTGTAACTGCCGGCGTTTGTACCGGAGGTTGTGCCACCGATAGTCATGTACGTCGTATTATAGTTGCTCCATGTTGGAGACTGAGAACCGCCGGTATAGGTCAGACTTCCGCTTTGTGAAGGAATGTTGGCAATCGTAATACGGTTAGCCACACCAGTATCACGCTGGGTGGTGGAAGCATTGATACCACCATCCGTAGTCTCAGGGAAGAAACTGATGTAATAAGTCGTACCATTGGTCAGCCCGGTTACAGTCAGCGGAGTGTTGGCATACTGATTCCGAGTCGTTACTTTCAGCGTATAGACTGCATCAGAGTCATCCTTGTCAGTGGCGTAAGAACCTTCCTTCACAACGACAGTAGTGCTTGCCCACGTTGCAAGAGTAACGCCGTCACTCGTAATGGTAGCAGCAGGGTCAGACCATTTGATGGTCATCTTGCCGTTACCAGCTTCCTCGGAAGCAACAATACTTGTGACATTCCAGCTATCAATCCCTGCCACCTGAGCAGTAGGAGTGGCGCTAAACTCATCATCTTCACTATCCGTATAAGTACCGGTTGTGGTGTATGGGAAGAATTTATAGTAGTAGGTCGTTCCATCAGACAGACCGCTGTCGCAGAAATATGCATTGGAATACTGGTTGCGAGTTGTGCTGTCAATCACAACAGTACCATCTCTGCGGCTTGTCGGCATGGAGCCAGCCTTACGAACAAGCAGAGTGCCTCCCCATGAAGCGAGTGTAGATTCGGCAACAACAAGGTCGTCTGGGTCTGTCCATTTGATATATACTTTTCCAGATGAAGTAAGCGTGGTAATATTAGAAACAGCAGCCAGTGCCAGCCCACCACCGCCACCAGAGCCGCCTGGGAAATTAGATAAAATTGGCATATCCTTGCCCTCCTTTTAACCTAAAAGAATGATATAAACAGGGATGTCGATGTCTGGCATCTCTCCATCGGCGGCAATCGTTAACTTGCCGTCTTCCTGTCCGACCACAGAAAGCATTGCCTCCCGCGCCATTTCACGTTGCTCAAACGTTGCGTTATGGGCAACAGAAATAGTACCGTTTTGTGTGGCAGTCAGCCCGGTAACGGTAATGTCCTGTGTGAACGGTGAATCAATACCAGTCCAAGCACTTGCCAGAAGAGTTGCAGAAACGAGTACGCTGCTGTTTGCCTTCTCGCCGAGGGCAGCGTCAATCTTGACCATGTTAGAATTTTCTGTTCCATTCATTTTGGTGCGCCACTCAAGGAATCGCTCTGAGCTATCATCTGTGATATACAGGCCATAGTTCGCGGTCGTATCGCTCATTTACATGCACCTCCATATCAACCAAGCAGAATAACAACAACGGGAATATCTCGTGTAGGCGTTTCGCCATAAGCTGCAATTGTGATAGTTCCTGTTCCTTGCCCGCACACATAGAGTTCTGCATTTTTTGCTGCCTCCATCTCAGCGTCTGAAACTGATTGAGACAGGCCAATAACTCCATTGGATTCTGCAGTAACTCCGCTAATTTGTAATGTCTGTTCTCCAGAAGACCACCCGCCTGAAAGCAGTGTGGCAGATACAGCAGTGCTCCCGCTGGAGTTTACAGGATTGATGCGGTGCCGCTTCTGTTCACCGTTATCTTCGGAGTCAATATAAAAACCCCCATCGTCGGGGGTGAAATAGACATAGCCGTCATGGAACGGCGTTACATCTGTGGAAATACGGGAGCTGTCTCCCTTTAAGATTTTGAATAAAGCCATCTGTTTTCTCTACCTCCGTTCTACAGAGTTAAAGCTAAAAATAATGAAGGGGCGGGGTAACACCCGCCCCATTTGTTATGGGAATGTGATTAGAAGCTACCCCAGGTCAGAGCGGTGTCAGTGTATTCCTTCGCGGCGGTCTCAGCGGCATCCACATCGGTCATGGTAGCGGCCTTATTTGTGGAAGCGTCATAGGCGGTCTCGAAAGTGATGTTGTCCTGCTTGCCAGCCAGAGCGGTGGTCAGGCCAGTAATCTTGTTCTGTGCCAGCTCAGGAATATCGTTTGCGACCAGTGCACGACGGGTGACAGTAATCTTACCATCAGTTTCCGCAACAGCAGAAACAACCTGTCCATCAACGGCAGAGTCTTCAACATCAAGAGCAGCAATGGCGTCAGTGATGTCAGACTCCACAGCCTTACCGTCCAGAGCATCCTGCAACCCTTCCACCTTAGCGATTGCCAGAGTGGGGATATCATCGGCCACAAGTGCGCGACGGGATACAGCAATCTTACCATCAGTCTCAACAACGGCACTAACAACCTGACCAGACACAGCCTCGTCTGCAACATCAAGACCCTCAATGGCAGTGGTGATGTCAGCAGGAGTGGCCTTTGCAGCGAGAGCAGTTTCCAGGCCAGCAATCTTAGACTGTGCAATCGCAGCGTCAGCAGCGATATCAGTATCCTTGATGCTGCCCTTCACGGCGAAGGAAGACTCATCGCCCAGCTCACGCCAGGTAGCACCATCGTAGACATACTCCTTGGCGTTGTAGGTTACCACATCGCCCTTGGCAAACTCGTCCACACCAGAAACAGTAACTTCAGTAGCGGGGTCGGTAGTAGACTCACCAATATAATGCATAGCACCAGACAGGCCAGCAACCGCATTGGTCACGTCAGTCATGGTGGCAACCTTGTTGGTAGAGCCATCATAAGCAGTGTTGAACACCAGAGAATCCTGCTTGCCATCCAGAGCATTAGTCAGACCTGTTACCTTGGACTGAGCAATTTCAGGGATGTCCTCTGCCACCAGAGCGCGGCGAGTGACAGTAATCTTACCATCTTCCTCGGACACAGCACTCACAAGCTGGGTAGCGACGGCGCTGTCAGCAACATCCAGAGCGCCGACCAGACCATCGGCATACGCCTTGGCAGCAGTTTCGGCAGCATCAGCCTCGGCCTCTGCATACTTCTTTGCGCCCTTCACGGTGTCGGCAGTTGCTTCATCATCATCGGTGCCCACATCGGCCTTGCCGTTAATTTTGGCGGCCAGGGTAGCCTCCAGGTCAGATTCTGCGACCTCATCCTTGGAAGCCAGGTTGCCCAGACCTTCAATAGACCCAGCAACAACGTCGGCAATCTTCTCGTCCACATATTCCTTCACGTTGGCGTAGGGGACGTCGGGCTCCTTGTCACCGAGGTTGCCTACAGCGGTAGTGATTGCGCTGTCCACATCGTCAGCGGTGGTGTAGGTAGCACCCATAGTCAGAGTCAGCTTGCGAGATACAGCATCATAAGACGCCTCGGTCACAGCGTTGCCAGAACCGACAACCTCAACAGAGGTAGCACCGGTGTCCAGGTTAATCTGCACATAAGCAGAACCGTTCCACTTAGCCAGAACGTTCAGGTCGGTGATGTAGTACAGCGCGGTGGTGCTGGGATTAGTGTTGCTCTGCAGAGCAGACAGGTTGGCAAACTCCTGGAAGTCACCCAAACGAATACGGGTAGAGTTGTCAACATCCAGATACATCGCACGTTCATCGGTAGTTACGTAGATAGTACCCTCGGTATAGGTAGAGGGCAGGTTCGCCAGCAAACCTTTCTTGAAAGCAATATTAGCCATAAAGTTTACCTCCTCAAAAATTCAATTTACAGAGAACCCCAAACAAGGCTCTCGGCCAGACTGGAAATTACCTCTTCATCAATCGCATCCAACTTCTGCTTGTCCGCCAGAGTCATCAGACCAGCCCCGGAAACACCGTCTGGCCCCTGACCTGCAGGGATAAGAGTGAGAACACCATGCTGGACATTGGGCGAATAGGTTCCGTCTTCCTGTTTGGTAAAGATGCGAATCTCAGCGGTATTGGTTGTTTCGGTACGCTGCACATTTACAATCTCGCTGAGGATTTCATCAGGCATGGAGTTGATGATTCCCTGCATCCCAGACACATCAGGAATATCGCCGATAGTGGCAATCTCATGAGCAGGGTCATCGGCCACATAACCAGAGGACGCCTTATCCTCTGCGTTGTGGTAGAAGATACCCTTCTGATAAACATTGATACGGGAACCAATCCAGTTGCCGTCCACATTCTTATCAGCATAAATCTGGGCGACCATGCCGTTTTCGCCACCATTGTTCACGCCGACGAAAGATTCCGTACCATCCTGATGGGTGTATTTCGCACCGCCGCCAGTAGACTCATTGAAAATTAGAGCCGTACCTCCATCGTCATTTACAATTTCCCGAACAACAAAATCGCTGGTATCAATCAGCCCACTGGTCGGAATGTAAATGTGAGACGCTTCTGCATCATTCAGAATCAGCTCAATATAGGTATCACCAACCTTAGCGCCTGCATATGGCTGGTCATCCTCGGTGACTGTCTTAACACTTCCGCTTTGAACAACAAGGTCTTTGGGAATGTTGATTTCTGCACCAACATAAGAGCTGGAACCGTCTACCGTTTTCTTCAGGCGGTATGTAGCGGAATACCCTTCAGCAGCATCATCCAGTTTCTCAATGGCGTACTCAGTGTTGTCCTTGGCAACATAGAGACCGTCATCCTCAATCTCGATAGTATTGCCCTCAACCTTCGAGACCTGAACCCCGATGGTTTTGGTTCCTTCTTCGCCATCTGCAATAACAATTGTTGCATCGACCGGAGTAAGTCCAGCAACAGTTCCGGCAGACAGATTGTCCAGCTTGACTTTGTCTTCGGCAGACATCAGCCCTGCAGCAGTCTGAGATGCGGCCTTGCCAGTGGCAAAAAGAAGGTTACCTTTGTAGAGCTCCTGTACGTCTTCCAGCCAATACAGGGTGTTGGTATCTTTCTGTTCAAGTGCATCAAACAGAGCTTTTGTACCAACTTTGAAGATAACATTAGCCAACTTTATTTCCCTCCTCTGCAAAAAAATATCATTATATAAACACTCTCTAAGAGTTTATACCGGTTACATTGGCTCCCAGATATAATCCGAGACAACTTCGTCACCCTCAATTTCTGACCATTCATCATTCGGATTAAGGTCAACCGGCTCTGGGATTTCTCCGGGTTCGTCCTCAATTGTGAAGGTAAGAACCTTCCGTTCGGAAATGTGCGGCACATATACCGCTCCATCCTTACCCATGACGCTGCCAAGATTCTTAACCGTTCCATCATTAAACGTAAGGATAAGCTCATTGTCCGAAGAGATACCGGCATTCGTAACCACAGCACCGGTATTTGTATTGACAACAATCTTGTCTCCAACAGGAACACCATTAGCAGAAAGCTGAATTGTACTATCTTCAGGATTGAAGATAATATTATCAGCCTTGTTCTCAATCGCATTTTCAATGGTGTTGTTCATGTCTTCAATGGCTGTGTTCATGGTGTGAGTTAATTGATAAAGCGCAGTCATCTGGTGGTCGCACAAATAGTCATCCATATTTTTGGATTCTTGGACTTGCAGCATGCACTCTCCCGTCTTTGCAATAACAGGATTAGACGGGGTACCGCTGTAAATCTGTATCCAAGTGCAGACCTCACCCGGATATTTACTCAGCTTACAATTGATAGGGAACGTATATTGAAAATAAGATTCGTTGTACGGCGTTTCCGAGCGGTCTAACACAACGACATCTGCAACTCCATCTGCACGCACATAACTCAGGAATACGCTGGCTGTGAGCATGTCAATTTCACCTACCACAGTAGGAATAAGGTAGGTAATTTTCTGGCTCAGGTTGTCGCCACGATAAATCGGCTCATTCACGGTGATGACCAAACTCATATCGTCATCGAGTTTAATGTAAAGCACCAGCTTCACCCCCAATCTCTAAATAATCACATAGTCGATTTCTTCAAGTAACATATCATCGTAGGCAGAAAGATTGTCAGCATCCATTTCGCTCAGAAGTCGATGTCGTTTCATAATCGGGTCTACAACAATCCCAATGGCAATACTGTGGAGCTCTGGATGCATAAACTGTCGGATTGCTTCAACAACCTCTGCCACGAAGATGACCGCAGTTTCAAACTCTTCATACTTTGTCGAGCAATCCCCATCCCCAATGTCAGCAGAAAACTCGATTGCGGAAGTGCCTTCACCAAGCGAGTAATGCAATTCTGTCGCTAACACATCTGCTGCCATCTGAATAACAGCCTGTGCTCCGTTATAAAATCGATAGCACAGATTTGTCAGTTCGCAGGCGATATCAATACCAGGAGAAACGGATATAGCACTTCTCTTGTTGGTTCCAAGGACAGAGGTTTCGATTTCAACAACCGGTGCAACAGTGAGAAGACTATTCTTGATATCTTTCTCTAACGCAGCATTTATAACGAGGCTGGATTCAGCGTTGCCACCAGACTTTCCCGTATATGCCATTACCGGTTGCGCAGTAAGTTGCATAGCGAATTCTGCTTTGGCAAATAGATTTGACAATGTTTCAACACATTCCGCAGACATAATAATACCTGCTGTATCGGAATAGAGAGAGTAATGTGTTTGGAACGTAGCCGTGACATCAAGTTCTGTCGCATAACTCAAACGTTCGTAACAGGTTTTCAGCATTTCATCAATGTGATGAACCAATTCAGAACCTGTCTGCATTGCAACAAACTTTTGTAACGTATAGCTCTCAATGCAACTTTCCAAAATCAACTTGTGAATTGCAGTCAGACCATCTCGGTACGGGATGGAGTAAACAAGGATGTCGCATTCTGTCAGCCGATTGTTTAGATAAATATCAAACTCTTTTGCCATATGCGACTCATCTCCTTATTTCAAAATTAGGCGGTCGGGTTCTGGGCAGAGAGTTTCAGGTATCCTTCCTTGATGGTCATAATAGTGGCAGTCTCAACACTGCGAGGAGTTGAAAGCTCGCCGTACATCAGAAGGTTACCGGAGTCAACAGTGGGGGAGTCGTAAATAACAAAGTGCGTAATTGTTCCCCAGCTCGCAGTACTTTCATTAAAGTTGATAGCTTGTGAATTAGTCACAACACCATCAAGCGGCTCACTTAAAGTCGTTAACTGCACACGAGCATATCCAGCGTCGGTCGAAGGTTCGTCAACACCAGAGCCGTTAGTATTAGGGGTAGTTGTACTCAGACCGATATAATAAGTAGTCGGAATCGCTGGGTCGGTTTTGGTGCCAAACACATTGCCGGCGACACAGTTCAGAAAATAGTTTGTATTCATAGAGTCCATTCCTCCTTCAAGATAAATAGGCATGACAAAAGCCGGCGGTCAGCCGGCTTTGTCGTTACCGTATAAAGTTTTTATTGATGTTGTTTGTGATGTATAAGATACCCTGCTTTGGTATTTCCACATCGCCATCAATATCACGAATGATGATTTGATAAATATACTTGCCGGATAAGTCAACCGTTTCGGTGGGGGAGAGGGTTACGGTCAGTACATTATCGTAAGTCCCTTCATTGTTGAAGATTGACTCCATCTGCTTCGTTAGAATGGGTGTTCCTGTTTTGTTTGTAAAACTAACGATAGAAAAATTGCAATCACACCCAGTGAGACTGAACGGCTTTTTATCTCGATAAAAATAGACATTGAAAGCAAGGTCTTGCGTCTCACCGCCAACGAAGTCGATGGTCGGCAAGGTGTATGGATTATAAGTACAGCTCATACACACTCACCACCTTACCATTATTTATTTTTATCTGTCGCATCCTCGTTTGGCGTGATGACAGCAGAATTTAACAGAGAGGCGACTTCCTCAAGCATGGCAATACTACCGCTCAGATTGGCAAGGTTTGCCTTACCACTAACAGAAACGCTATTTAATGCGTTGAGAGTTACAGTCAGTCTCTGCATAATATCTTCTTTCATAATCCTTTACTCCTTTTCCTTTTTTAACTCAGCAACAATTCCATATAGTTTCTGAATCATGTGGACACACAAGGGAATCAATTCGCCGTAACGAATACCATAGTACATTTCAGAAGAACCATCTGGCATGCCTTTCTCGCAAAGTTCCAATAATGCGAGCTCTTCTTCTGAAAGGCCACAAGAGTCCCTCAGCGCCACAACATCCTGTGCGATAAAACCAATATGGCGCATGTTATCATTGTGGCTTTTAAGGCAGAAGGTGGATGGCTTCAATCCAAAGAAAAATTGTTCGTATTTATCAATATCTGTTCTAATATCGCTTTTCAAACGAATATCAGAGTCAACCGTGATTTCATCCGATGCATGGAGGCCACCGTTGATAGCATAAAGATATCCACTTCCACCGCTGAGCATAGCACCCTTATTACTGACAAAGACATAGTAATCTGCATATGGCCCGGATGAACCATACATTTTTGCACCATATGTTGTGCTCACTCCGTCAGAGCCACGAGCACAACAGAATCCTCCATCGTCGGTACCCAGTGTAACAAGTTCTGCGTCAATGGTTCCAGTCTTTATATAGTTAGCGTTTATATAAAGACGATTTGAAGTAGAGTCACTGAATATACCGAACCTCGTGCCGCCGCTGGTAAGCACATTAAAGACGTTTAGGTCTGTCAGCCTGTTATCCCAAGCAAGGTCATAGGCATCATCAGCATAGTAATAGGCATCATCCGCTCTGTCGTATGCACTATCTGCCAAATTGTATGCGGAGTTTGCTCTGGAATAAGCAGTGCTTTGTGAAGCGTTTGTTTCATTCACGAGCGCCCAGTTAATTGAAGAGCCGGCTGCCATAGTAATACTTCCTCTAATGGAAACATTGCCAGATGAATCGACAACAAAATTACCATTGCCTACATTGATTCCGTTCAGATTCAAATAATCTGCCGTAAACTCATAGGAGTTGTTCATCATGGAGTTTCCAGAGCTATCTCTAAATGAGGCACCAGACACCGTTCCACTGAATGTACCGTTCCTTGCATACAGATTGCCGTTCTTCATCACATAAAACGGTGCACTTGCGGGGTTGGAACTGCCAGCCCAAATGGCATAAGCACTGTTTGTCCCAGAACCAGAACCATGAAGGGCAACATAGGAGGAACCGCTGCCGCCATGTAAATATGTATCCTCAATGGTGAACCCGCCAATTTTACCGGATGTAGCTGTAACTCTTCCTCTGAAGTAGGCGTTGCCATCTCTCAGGTCAATGAAAAAGTTCGCATTTTCAGGAATCCCATCATCGTCCAGTATTAGGTCACCGTCATCATCCACGAAAGACGGGATGACGGTTGTTCCACTTGTAGTGAATAAGGAACCGGTACCAGCGAGAATGCCATATGCCGGGTCTATGATGAGTTTGCCACCGTTATCCTTCTGAAGAACAAATGTGGAATTGTTTAACCAAGCACCGCTGGAGTCTACCTTAAACTGCATTACACCAGTATCTGTTTCGTTTTCGATAACTAAGTTATTGCCGACAATGAGCTTGCCACCAATGACTTCTGCATTGACACCGAAGTAGGTTCCAACATCTTCAGAAGAAAAAAGGCCAATGGCAAGTTTTGCATGAGCCCAATTATCATCCGTCATAGCTATCATGCTGTCCACGATGCGCAACTGGTAGTTGGAGTCGCCGCCAACATGGATTCCGGCACCATTGATAACAACACTTTGGTTGCTCGCAGCAAGTATAGTATTTTTCGCTGCGTCTAATGAACTGTTCATAAACTCAGATACAGCCGATGCGTGATTTACGGTTTGATTATAGATATACTTGCTTGCATCAAAGCTACGCCCAGAGGAGTAGCCTTGCTCTATCATATCCTTTAATGTGTTGCAGTTGTCGTGCCGCTTAAAGCGATTTGAAAACACAATGGAGAAATCCTCTCGGTCTTCAAAGTCTAACTCAAACTCGATGATATACGGAGTAATTACCGTTCTATCTCCAATATTAAGATATACCCCTTTGCCAAGTTCCAATCTGTTTCGGAAAGGTGCAAACTCATTGGCAAAAATGAAGTTGCCAGAATTAACACTGAACTCGTAAGTCGGCGTAGCAAGGTCACTCAACACCTCAACAGCATAGTCATACAGCTCCATTTGCACGGAGTATTTTTGGTAGTCGCTGACGTTTGCCGTGAGAAATAGAGAACCTGACTGGCTGGTGAACTGCAGCTTCGTCCCCTCATAAGTCGTAACTCCATCAACGACAACCGCATGGATATCACTTGATAGTCCAGACATAATGCCAGAAACAGTTATCATGCCACTGGTTGCTGTTGCGCTGCCGGAAGTGATAGAACCTCCATATATACTCAGCACATATTCTCCACTGTTATTTTCTTCAAGCGTTCCTCTGATGATATCCCCATTGACTGCATGACTGCCAGTTAGAGCAAACGTACCACCTGTAATGGTGTACATTCGTTTTTGGAACTTTTCGCTCAAATCAATTCGAACAATAGCCGCCCCTTGAATTAGAAAGCTTTCGTTTGAAAGGATATAAGAGGTTCCTGATAGCGTTGTATCTACACTGGTAGCAACAAAGGTGTCTTCGGTAATATCTTGCTCAATTAGATACCGATTCAACTCTGTGTACTCTTCATCGGTGAAGTATTTCGTAATGGACAGCGTATCTACGATTTCCTGAATCTGAGCAGCATAAGAGCCTGGGTTTGATGTATCGAGGTTAGACTCGATGGACTCTATCAAACTTTCTTTTGCAGCAATTTCAGCCTTCTTTGCGGATATATTTGCGTTGATTTCATTGAGCAAAGCTTGCTGTGTCTGTTTACCAGCAGAAGTCGTTTCCATTGCAAGGGCTTGAATTGTAACGCTTTGCTGAGATATAAGCGTTTCAAGTTCCCCTTGCAAGTCAACAAGAGCAACCCGTTCTGCAAGCAACTGTGCGGTTGTTGATGCACGCAACGCCACAAGCCCACGATACTGCTCTTGATAATTCAGTACGGTTCTTTGCCATACTTCCCATTTTTCCGCAAGCTCCGCTGGAATATCGCCGTTGGAAATAAAATAACTCAGGTCATATACCCAGTTTGTCCCAATAGGATTTACATCTCTGATATCCAGCTCGTCTGCGCCATATGGTCGCAATGCTGTCACAAGTTCATCACTAAGTTCTTCTATTTCAACAGACTCAATCAGATTGTCGAAATCCAGATATATCGGCAGCGTGTCCAATTGTTCATCCACATCATATGCGTTGATTGTTCGCGCATACGGGTCGAATACAAACACGCCGCGAAATTTCTCCGGAACCGTATTATAAACAAAGTCCAACAGATAATCATCGTATTGGTCGAATGTCCGATATCTCTGAGCAAGAGTGGGGGAGACATACCCTACACTCCAGCCACGAGCTACCTCAAGAATGCGGCCCATGATTGTATCTGCATTAGCAGGATTGGTTTGGTCATAAAACTTGAACGTACCTTCCTCTAAAAAGAAGGTCTTGGAATCAAGTTCTTGTTCAATGGAATAGCCTTCGATATGTTTAACATCATAGATACCATCAGACTCTGTCGATGGATTCATAATGACATACACGCCATAGTGCTGCGTATAGACAATTTTGTGTCCCGTCAGCCTGTCATAAATCCAATTAGGCTCACCATCTATTACGGCCGGCACATCAAAAGAAATTTCACTCGGCTCAGAGAACTTAATGTTGAGGTGCAGGTTGAACACTCCTGGGATAATCCCGATTGTGTCCTCTCCCATTGTCTTCAAAATGAGTAGTGGCGTTTCAGGATTTCCGTCAGCGTCAAACTCCAATTTGGAATAATCAAGATACACACCTGCACCCCCTTTATCCTGCGATATTGTATAGGAACCTTCCAGAAATAGTGAGCGTTCCGTCGCCGGTCACTTCAATATTGTTATCGCCGTGGACAAGTCTGAAAAAGTTCAAATTAAAATTATCGTATAAGTTATATCCATAGTTCGTCTCTTGGATGATACCGTTGTTGTTGTCTATAATGACGTTCACAGATGAGGGCAAATCTTTTAGTAAGAATTCTCTTTCCCCATCGTTGTGGTTTACAATGCGAAGTTCCGTTGTTCCGGAAGAAGGCACAAAGGTCAATACTGGCTTCAGCAACTCTCGCACGGAGCTTTCGTTACGGAACAATATGTTCGTTGTTCCAGCAATCCTGTATTGCTTGTCAAATTGATACCCATATGCATAAGGGCAGTCACACACAACTGTTGCCTCAAATGCAATCGGCAACCATCCAATGGATAGGGGAGTGAGCTCTGTAATAAGGCACTTAAATTGAACCCGCTCCATATCTGGCTGGTCAATCGAGAGCCACTGATATTGCTGGTGCCCTGTCAACCAGAAACTAATGTTTTCAAGTTCGTACCGGTCAAGATAATCTTCCGCACCGAACACAAGTTTGAACTGTAACGGAGAGTCATGATAATTCACACCAAAATGAATTGGCTGAATCCGATTCAAAGTTCTTGTTTCGATGATATCTGCCGTATTGCCAAACGAAACATTTTCCTGCCCGTTCCCATCAATATCATAAATCATCAGACCGTACATCAATGACGACTCCCCAGCAAATGAGAATTCATAACTGTTAAACATATATTTGCGCTCACCTCCTTTTGAAACGGTAGGGGAGGGGCGTGTGCCCCTCCTCCTTGATTACCGTGATTTAATGTTTAAGTTCTTCAATACCTCATTGGTAAACTTGCGGTTAATCTCCTGATGCTTCTTGACTGTTTCATCGTTTGCACCATAGATATACACATCACCAAACTGAACACTGTTGCTGCTGTTGCTGATAGGCGCAAGGGCTCCAACCTCAGATATACTATCCTGCGCTCCTCCAAACACTCGGTCATACCCTGTTGAGTCAATCAGAGCACTAAATGCATCGGATAAGCTGGTAGCAAAATCAATCAGTCTGAACAGACCTTTTTCTTTCTGTTCGTCCAGAACAGCCTCGCCCTTTTCAAGCACCGCAAGCACTTCGTTCTGTTTTAGGGTTGGATTGTCACCCGCAATGCCACCTTCATGATAAACGGAGTGTAACTGCTTACCGACATTTTCTGGATGAAGCTCATCCTTTGTCACCCACCAGATACCTGTAGGCGACTCGTATTCTGCGTGAACACCGTACTGGTCAAGTCTTGCGGCAAGCTGTACTGCCTGTTGGTGTAGCTGATTATTTCGCTCTGGAGTATTCTTTTCAGCATCCCACATCTTGCCGAGTTGCTTCATCTGATAGACAATAGCAGTAACCATCTCTTCATTAGTCGAACTGCTATCATAATTCATCCCCGGCAGTGTATCGTTATGGATATTTCCTCCCGCACTGTCAATATCAGCACCGATGTTATTTAATGCAGACACATAGCTACCATACTTCTGAGCAGCAGCAAGAGCGTTATTCCACGCTTCGGTAATGGTACTATTTAATTCTGTGCCGTACTGGGTGTTCCAGGCAATAAGCTCGTTATACAGGGTGTCCCAATGGCTTTCTATATAGGCTATAGCCATATCATAAAGCTTCTGGTAGGAAGAAATACTATCTTCAAGAATAGCAATCTCTTTATCCTTTTCAGCTTCATATGATTCAGCCATATCATCGAGGGCTTCCTTTTGGGCATCCATTGCATAGTCAGACTGCTTGTCTGCGAGTTCATTCTGCAGCTCATACATTTCCTCTTCAAGTTGAGCCTTCTGTGCTTGTGCATCTCTACTATCGTCCAATGATAGTGCGTTGATGCGCTCCTGCAATTCAGCGATTTCCTTGACTTTATCTGCAACCTCGTCTTGATAATCGGACTCTTCTTTTGCTGCATCTAAAGCTTCTTTGCGTAAATCGATAATATCTCGATACGCACTCTTCATGTCCTCAAGTGCCTGAATCTGGTCGTTAATCCGCTGCTTGAGCATTTCCATGACATATTTTAAGATGTCATCTAAACCAGTCTTCATTTCTTCAAGGGCTTCAGAAGTCGAGTTGGAAACTTGCCCGATTCCGCTGATTGCGTTTTGCGCCAATGAGCGTAGTGCATTGATATTGTGAAGCGCAGCCTGGTATTGACTGTCGTCCAAATTGAGAAGTGCCAGATTGGCATATACAAGCCCCCACGTTGCATTTGTTGTTTCAGTGGTGGCAAAGAGCAAATTGTTTAACTCCTCAAGAGACCCAGCTTGTAAGGCAAGGCGCAACCTTTCTACATAATTCATAGCACTTTCGAGTGCAAGCTGTTCGGCTCGTGCAGCAATTACAGCGTTGATGCGCTCCTCATTGATAACAAGCTGACCATTCTCATCCGTTAATAACTGCATATACTGAGCACCCATATTGATGATGTCCTGTAACGTATCCACAGTAATATAACCACCATCAGCATACTCGTTTGCGGCATTGTGCAAAATATCGTATACATCCTGAATCTGGTCTACAGCATCGCTTGATGTTTCGACAACACGATTCATGACCTCAATAACACTGTTGCCGTATTCCCACCAAAGATTGCTCAGTTCACTGATTTCATCGCTTGTGTCAGAATATCCAAGGGAACGATAATATTCAGCTTCCTCATGAACTTTGGCTTGAAGATTTTTGTAGTATGCAACGATGTCGCTGGCGAACTGCTCCACTTCATCCATGTTGCGATTATTTATCGCATTTTCCAAACGGTTTTCGGTTAGCTCGATAGCATTCTCCCATTCGGAAACAACCGCCTCATAACTTCCAACGATAACTTCCTGAATACTGTCCTGATAATCCCACCACTGTTTTTGCAGGTCTTGGATATAATCTGAATTTTCATCCAGACCAAGGTCTCGATATTTTTCAGCCTGTGCATGAACGGCATCCTGCATCTTTCGGTAGATTTCTACAATCTCCTCAGCGCTTCCACCGTTCTTTTCCAGTAGGAAAATATCATGCTCGAAGTTACCAATGATTTCGTCAATTTCTTCTGACATCTTATCAAGAGTTTCTTCAAGCTGGTCTTCAAGGTTGGTTGGGTCGAGTTCGGCCTCAACCGTAAGAGTGGCCGAACTGTTATTGCTATTTGTCTGCGTTGTAGTGGTGCCGCTGTTTCCACCACCAGTTGATGGCTTATACGGTTTATATCCACCAGTAACCATCGCGGTGCCGCTAATGAGGGCAGACGCTCTACCAGACACATAGCCATATTCTAAAAGTGACTCGGTCTGCTTGTGGTTAAATACGATAGCACCAGCAGGAATGTTGACAAACTCAGCACCATTGTCGCCGACCGTATACCATCTACCGGTGCGTGGGTCTACAACAATTTCACGTCCAAGCTCTCCAACGAGGGTACTGCCGCCTCTGGCTGTACCCCAATCTCCGCTTGCTTTAGCTGTGCCACTTGCATGAGCCGTTCCATTTAACTCAACGTCACCAATAGCTACATGGTTCACATATCGTGTAAGCGTTTTGAGATGAGTTGGAAGGTCTGAAAGGTCTGCAATATATTCAACAGTGGCTTCATAAGGCCCAAATGACTTGGGTAGTAAATCTGTATCTGGGTCGTATATAACGCTACAAGTTTTTGACTCTGGGTTATATCCGTCAATCGCAGTTGCATCTACGCCAAGGGTTACAATGGCTTCGGCGGTTAATCCTGAAATAGACTGCTGAATTGTATCTATTGAAGTTGTATCAATATCAAGCCCACAGTTGATGTAGGTTGCCTCTTGGTTTTGAATCTTTTCGGCCAGAGAATTAACAGTTGCCTCAGCTTCAGAAGTGTCTGCTCCAACGGCAACCAAGGTTTCAAGATTGTTTTGCGCTTGTTGGAACTGTTGTAACAGCAGCAGTGCATCGCCAAGGTCTCCTTCAACCTGCGATGTATCAACGCGCATAACATCAGGCTGTGTGAGAAGATGTTTTTGCTCAACACAATATCGGATAACTGAATTTGCGTATTCGGCTTCAGATGAATCAACACTTACTTTTGACTTTATACCATTCATCTCTGCAATGGTTTCATCCAGCGCAGACAATTGCCCTTCCGTTGTTTCAATATCGGATACATCAATTTTTATGTCGAGCTCTTCATCGTCCGCATACAATTCATGCAGTGCTTCCTTTGCCTCCCCAGCCTCAACTGCAAGGTCGCCAAATGTTTTGACCGCTTCGTCGCTCCAGTCGAACTCAGCGCCTTTAAGTTGTAGTTCATCAAAGAATGCCTGAACCACGCCCATAGAAAGGCCGAGCCCCTCAGCAAAATCTTCCATTGCTGTCTGTCCGGCGATTGTCCATCCATTTTCATCGCTGTAGTTCATAAGGCCGGCTTCAACAGACTTGTTTAAGAACTCATCGATGTTCAGACCTTCCACGAGGCCATCTTCATCAAAGGTTAAATAGCTTTGGAAGTCTGCCATATAGGACTCAATTGCACTCAGGTCATCCCTGTCAACACTTTCAGGGATAATAAATTCAATAGCAGCATCAAACTTCTTGGAACCGAAGTTACCAAAAATCTCTGACTCGCTGTCGTAGGTATCTCTGATATTCTGGATAGCGCTGACAGCATCATCAGCCATGTCGCCATAGTCAGATGCACTCTGAGCGTTCAGCCAGTTCTGGTAAGCACCAACAGCCTCTTTGAGAGAAGTGGTCAACAGGTCATACTGTTTGCATGTATCTGCAAGGGCACTGTTTTCTTCCAACAGGGCATCAATAGAAGCTTTTACACTTTCCTCATTCTCGCCCTCTGCGAAAGTATTATCTTCTAATTTTTGTCGATACTCTTCAATCTGACGGGCATTCTCAACATACTGACTTTGCGCCAACGCCTTGTTGGTTTCATTGATTGCAATCTGCTCTTCAGCTTTAGCCTCAGAAATTTCGCGCACTTTATCAGCATTTAGCTGCATAGACCCATTGACATATTCAAGCGCGGAGCGGTATTCTTTCATGCCTTCGGCATTGAAATCGTCAATAGATATAGACTGGCCATTGACCTGAGATGCGACAACCTTTCGAGCGTTTTCAATGTTGGAAATAATTCCGCTTACTGTTTGGCTTAATGTCTCATAAGATGTAGCCGTTTTAAGCAGCTCTGTTTGGAGGTCTTCCAAGGTAAGGCTATTAGGCTCTGCCGAAATGTTATAATATATCTGCAAGACTTCTTCGACAGTCATGTCATTTACGGCATCGTCATATTGGTCTTGCAGTAAATTCTTGGCATGTTCAATCGCATTAGACACTTCATCATCGAAGCCATCAGAATCCTCGTCTATCTCAAATGCAGTTCTAATGAAGACTCGCAAATCCTCGTCCTCAATATTATTTACATTATCAATAAAATTTTTAACCTGTTCTTGGTATGCCTCGACAGAAAGTGATTCACCGCTCTCATCAACACCAAGTTTGAGCATTGAACCAACATTCAGTAGACTTTGAATCTCTGGTGTTATTTTCTCGATAAAATCGTTGATTTGTGCTTTTGCAGCATTGATGGCATCTTCGTCTATAACTTTACCGCCAAAGAACCCATCTTTTGTAATATCTTCGATATCAAACGAATCGACAAACCCAGAGATAACCTGGCGCGCACTATCGCTAAGCTCTGCGTATTTGTCGTTGCTTTCTGCAACAAGCATTAACTGGTCAGATACATCGGCATTTGCTTGAGCAAGTTCAGTCTGCACATCCGAATAAGCGACAGCCGCATTTTTGGTTTCTTCAATTGCAGAATCGAAAGCATCCTTTGAATCGAATTCAGCATCGTCCCAGCTTATACTGTCGATAATTTTGCTGTGTCCGCTCTGAATATCCTCAGCAACCCTATCGACATAATCATTCCAGAACCAACTCGATTGCCAGTATCCATACTCGTTAAAGTATTTCTGGAGCTCTCCATCGATATTTTCTACGCCGAGGGCTTCCATAATCTGACGCGCCAAAAATTCCCCGCTCTCCATATCGCTTGGAATATCCCTGTCATTGATATTGAACAGATTCCACATGGAGTTGTTTAGGTCGCTATCGGTTTTAAGTGCGTCTCCATTCAGCAGGTCGGAATATGTAGCAACGGAACCGGCTAATGCTTCAGAAAGCTTATCAGTGGTTGCCATGCTGCGCAGCTCAGTTTGGTACTCCTGCTCTTGAAGTTCTATAGCTCTTTCAAGAAGATTATTTTTATTGACCAAAGCATTGTTCTCGGCATCGTATCCTTCAATAAGGCTTGGAGATATACTGACAACCTGTTCTACAATTTCCTTATATCTCTCATAATCATCTGCCGACAGAGATACATTTCGACCGTAGTTATCAACACCTGCTGACAGCCTGTCAAATTCAGTAGACAAGCCCTCTAAAGTCTGAATATTGGATTGGGTCTGTGAGCGAACCTCTTGGAAAGCTGCTTTTAATTCATTAGAACTCTCCACCAGCTCTTCCGTCGATTTGTGAATGCTTTGAAAAATTGTTACGCCGATAGATAGAGCGGCTATAGCAATACCAATTACGCCAAGTGCAGTCTGAAATGCAGTAGCCCCTGCAGTTGCTTGCGCAAATGCATTTGCAATTGCCTGACCAACGCCTACTCCAGCCTGTCTAATAGCAGAAAATCCCTGGATAACAGACCGAATTGGTTTAATTAAATTGGTCAAAAATGTTGCGATTGACTTGGTATTCATGGCAATTACTATTCCAAGTGTGACACCCAACACAGTGTTCAAGCCACCAACCATGTCTATAACTTTAGCGAGAACATTTAGCACATTCAGCAAACCAGTGCCGAACTCAACTATCCCTTTAACAAAATCAGAATCAATCAGGTTAACAGAAAACTCTTGGAAAGTTGCCTTAAACTCTGCTATCTTACCATTGATACTATCCAGATATTTTTCATTCTCAGCAAGAGCCGAACCTGCAGCATTTGCAGAATCTTCAACAACTGATTCTGCAATATCGAAGTTCTCAATCATGGCGGCAACAACGTTAGAGTTACGCTTACCGCCAAGCATTTCCAGAATATTAGCCTGAGTTATATCTGTGAGCTCATCCCATACCTCTGAAATTTCTTTAATAATCTGGTATGTGCTCTTAAATGTGTTTTCGTCAATCTGGATGTCAACTTTATTTCCAGTCAGTGCAAGAATCTCTTCCCGCAGCTCGGAAACGCTATTAGCCATTCCGTCAGTACTTACTCCAGCTTCTTCGGCCTCGGTTTTTGCAGCGCGAAGATACATGGAAATAGTCTTCATTGTCGTACCGACAGCCTCTGGGTTCTGCACAATAGTATTAGCAGTGGTAATCAGAGCAATGCTTTCATCCAGCGTGTTATTACCAGCAGCGAGCGCAGACGCAGAGCGAAGCAATGCTTCGCCAATACCCTGTGAAGAAATAGCAAAATTATTGCCAACTTCGTTAAACTTGTCCACAACCAGCATTGAGTCTTCTGCCGCAATGCCAAATGCTTGCATGGTAGAAATAATACTTTCGGATGCTTCTGAGATATCTTCGATACCATCGCCAACATTTTTATATACGATAGCGGCGTCTGCTAATTGGGATGCCTCGTCGATGTTATAACCGAGACGGGCAAAGTCCGCTGTTGCAGTTACGGTGTCGGAAACTGTCGCGCCCAGCTCCTTCGCACGGGTTGTTGCAGTATTAAGAAACTGCGAATAGGTCGCCTCTGTCTCATCAGTAACCTTTCGTAATTCAGTCATTGCGGTATCAACATCGATAACAGCAGTGACCATCTGCTGTAACGCTTGGTAAGCACGCATGATGACTTGAGAAATAGTCAGCCAGGATGTGAATTTACCAGCCAGACCGCCGACACGGTCTGATAATGTTTTAGTGTTTTCTCCTGCGGCGCGAATATGCTCAGAGGAATCTTTTATAGATGCAGTCGCATTGCTATACCGACGTTGAAAATCATCAGCGGAAAGACCACCAGATTCAAGCTCAGATTTAAGTTGTTCGAGATTCCGAATCTGATTTTCAATATTTGAGAAATCGCCTGACGTTTTACCGGTTTGTGCAGCAGTCCAGTTGCGCTGGTTGTTGCGGGCCTGGATAAGAGCGTTGTTTACCTTTGTAAGAGCCGCATTGTACTCATTTGTATTGGCTGTGAGTACCTTGCTCTGATTTGCAGATGCTGCTTCGGCGCGTGATTTTTCTTCTGCGGCCTGACGGGCTTGCTGAAGTTTGGTAATATTATCTTGGATTGCCGACCCTTCTGCAAGTAACTCACTACGATAGCCATCAGAGATAGAAGTCTTAGACGCACGCACCTCTTCGATTTTTGTAGCCCATGCTTCATATTGCTGGGTAATCTCTGCGATAGAGGCGCGTTCCTCATCAGTTGCTGCTGTATTATTTAAAGTGTTAACCGTGCGCTGAACCGCAGTCTTCTTTGAAGTAAGGGACTCTAACTGTACTTTGAACTCAGCAGTCTTACGAGCGGCGCTCGTAGCAGCAGCACCAGCTTGCTCCATTTGCGACTTAATCTCACCGATACCATCCGCAGTAAGAGTAATGCTGGTACCTTTGTCCAGGTTCATTGTATTGATGACGGCGTTAAGCTGCTTCTTAAAATCAGCAATGGCACCTGCGCCAATCTTGATATTGGACACCTGGACAGAGAATTTCCCACTGGCGCTGATAGCATTTAATTTGCTTTGCAGTTGGCTGTTCCATGATTTCTGGCCACCGGCCTCAGTATCAAGGGCAACTTTCACTTTCAGCGGATTTTTATTGAGGGACGCCATAATCTGGCTAAGCTGGCTTTGAATTAAACTGCCGCTTTCACCGCTTAATGAACCCTCGCCGAGCACGCCAAAAAGCAAGGAAATATCTGCGTTCGCCATCTTTTCTCACCGTCCTTTACAAAGAAAAGGCTTGGCAAAAGCCAAGCCTCAATTGTTGATATTTAGTTATACTCATCTCCCGCAATAGCGGTCACATTGTAGTCAGAACCATAATTGCCGTTAAAATCTTGAACGGCCTGTTGGATGAAATGAAGACCGGTTCGTTGTGTGAGACCATGAATTCTCGCACCATGCCATTCGCCCCACACCTTCGCCATGCTGGGGTGTTCTCCGTAGCCATTATTTATTAAAGCTACCACATTATCGATGCCGGAGTAATCCTTTGGAGCAAGAGAATCACGATGTAAATCTCCTCCAAAATAGATGTAGATAATGGACGAGCCATCCGGCATCTCGATAATAGATGATGTGTCCAAAGAATCGAAGTGGCTCATAACCGATGCCGGCAGCGCATAACTCTGAGCTGTGCTCCGCAGAACCTGTATCATTTTGGCCGCTGCCATATGCATGTCTTTCTCAGTAATGATTTTATCGCCAGCCTCTGTTTTTCCTTTGCCCTCATCAGAATACCGTTGAATGCACTCACGCATGCGAAGTTTCCCATTTACACTTCTGCTATAGGCGCCAACCTTATTCATAATAGAAGCAATATTGATACTCGCCATTATTCATCACTCGATTCAAAGTTCTCGGCTGGACGTGTTTTGTCCAAATATGCTTCTACAATTTTCCCTTCATCCAGCTCTCCGCTGCTCAGAACATTAGCAAGCTTAGCAATATCATCCGAAGAGATTCCATTGAACATACCCTCAGTGCGAGCTTGCAGGTCGTTGAACGCAGAGATAAGGTCATTGACCTGACGCTTAATCATTAGAGCGTTGCTATTGCAGAGGAATTCGACTTTTCGATTGATGGACGCAACAATCTCATTAAGTTGTGCACCGTTAATACGGCTGCACACCAAATCGATAATGTCCGTCTTATAAATAATCTCATAC
>CAUWEI010000004.1:0-22338 GCA_963557675.1 uncultured Oscillospiraceae bacterium
CCGATGTTCTAATTTATCCGGCAGAGAAAAGTTTGCATATTTAGAAAGGATGTTGCTCCTGATAGCAAAGTCCATAACTTCTGGAACGAACCCGCCATCTTCTTGAAAGCAACTCAGCACAACATCATTTACGAACTCCATCATTTCAGTGAATGAAAGAGTTTTCTTAATTTGAACTTCAATACCGTACCACTGTTCTGTGGTGGTATTTTCAAAATGCTCCTTAATAATCTTATCCATAACGCTGATGGAAATCCGTTTTTCACTCTTTGCCATCACACATTTCCTCCTTTTTATTCCTGCTGCGCTTTTCTGCTCGGCGCATTTTCTGTATAGTATCGTAGTCCAGCCAGCCGCCCCATTTCTTTGAATAGGAAAGCCATCTGTACTGAATATCTGGATAGCGGAACCAAAACAATTTCCGCTTTAATTTTGCGACATTGTCAGGCATACCCTTTGTGTCAATCACTTCGATATGCCCATCGGAATATTCGATATAAAAATCTGCTACGTAGGTAATCGGTAATATTGATTTACCACGATATATAAACGAGGGCTGTAGTTCATATTTCTTTTGCAGTTCGAATCTCTTAATTTCTCCGTTTTCAACACCAGGGAGAACTACATCGGAGTAGTACCGCATTTCGAGCCGGCTATCAAAAACTATACCGTCACATGTCCTTGTATCGGTCTCCTTGTCTACATTGAATTTTGTTCGCCCCATCTCACTCCTCCCCAAAATAGAAAAGGGAAGACGGAAATAATCCGCCTTCCCACAATTTTATTCGTCTTCCACAGGGTCTTTGCCGGGTGCGTTTGAATCAACAGCCTGTTCATCTGTCTTGACCACAGCAACAGTCTCTACCGGAATATACTCAATGGCCTTCCTGCGCCGCTCACGTTTTGGAGCGGTGTGACCACGAGATTCCTCAACTTTCTGAAGATAAACTGCACCGCACTCTGGAGAACAGGCTACCTCCTGCCAGCGAAAGACACCTGCGCTTCGATTGGCACTGCGGCAAGCTTCGTATTCCTTGCCACATACTCGACACTTTTTAATCGCAGATGCCATATTACCGCCTCGCTTTCTTATGTAGCGTCTTCAGCGTTAGCGCCAAAAATGGTGTAAGTCCACAGGGCGCCGTCGGTGCCGCAAGCACCTGCCAGAGATTCGGCCTCAAATGCGTGAACAGTCTGGTTCTCACCCATTTCAAAGCTGAACTCACCATTGAAGTCGGCCTTCGGAATGTAGAACTGAATACGGTATACGTTTGCGCACTTGTCCTCAGCAAAAGCGTCAATATAAAGAGCGCACTTGCCAGAGTACTTATCGCTCATGTTCTCCAGAACGTCGGCCTGAATCTGACGCATATAGAACACGACGATTTCGGTACCGTCTGCAATTTCGCCATCATTAAAGGCAAGAGCCTTCGTATCGGGAGTATAAGTAAACTTGCCTTCAGCAACTGCGGCATCCTGGGTCAGCGGCTGGCCAAGAGTGCCGTCTTCGTTTTTGATGTACACAGACTCAATCTCATTGCCGGCAGTACCAACAGCCTTATAGCTGGTAGTAGCAGCATTAGACGCAACGGTCAGATAGTCAGTCCACATAACAGTGGTAACCTTATTCTCAAACTCACCGCCAACCTGCAGCTCCAGAAGGCCGCCAGAGACCAGGCCGTTCGTACCGCTAACCGTAACGGCCTTATTCCGCTTCAAGGAGTTCAGCTTACGACCCTGCTTACCGGTGATGTCAACTCGCTCCTGAGTCTGAGCGATTGTCGCATTCTGGAGCTCGTCCAGAGTGAACTTATAAGCACCAGTCACGATATCAAATGCATTGATGGTTTCAAGACTGGTGATGGTGATGTCATTGATATTCATAGACAATCCTCCTCCTATTTGTGTGTTAGCCAATTCAAATCGTCTTGGCTCAAATCTTTTGCGCTTACGGTTCCGGCATAAACGCCGTGCATCCGATTGTCGTAGTCAATCTTTTTAATTACTTGTCGAACACTCTCGTTAAACTGATAGATAGAAAGTTCTCGTGTCCCCTCAAACCCATAGTGAAACTGCTCCGTGTTGACAAGAGCGACTATCAACCCTTCAAGTTGCGAATCGGTGACCCGCTTACTTTGCCTACGCATTTTTTCACGCGCTCTGCGTATCATATATTCCTTCGCATCACCGTTTGCAGGCTTGCGATTATTCCGTTCAAGGTGGTGTATTTTTCGCAAAATGTTGGCAATTTGACCATGAATCGCACGGTCAATTTTAGCACCGGTACTTTTATCGATGAGCATCACTGTATTGTTTTGCGCATTGATTGCCGGTTGAAATTGTGACAATGATAAATCTCCAAATATCAAGGAGGTATCCCTCTCTTTTATGGAGCCAAACAACAGCAAGAATAATTCCCACTCATTGATTGTGGTAAAGTCAACACCTATGTCATCCAATTGAACCATCATATCAATCGGCATTGCAGTTATCATTGATACCAAGCCATAATACTCATCCTCACATTCCAAAATCTCGCCAACACTTGGAATCCGAACCGAGATGAACTCGTTAATCGGATGTTCCTTCTTATACAAAAGATTCAGAGTTCCCATTTAACCCTGCTTTCGATTCGATGGCACAGGCTTACCACTCGGAGTGAACCTATTAAAATCGGTAGCCTGGAAAGTCAGAACCTTTCCTTGATAGTCTGTAATGGGTGCAAATCGCTTTGCAGAATATAGGTCGAGTTCTCCGAGTCCGTAATACCTACTGCCGTTAATCGCCTTAGCAATTTCAGATGCAAGCTTATCTGTCCGGACACCACCTTCCGGAAGCCTGAGCTTACTCTTGTGCGTAAACACCCAGACATATAGCACGGGAAGTAAAAATGTCTTGTTTACTGACCTCTGCACATCCACGTCACAACATATAAAAGTCTGACCGCGTTCCACGGTGTCGGGGATATATTCATATGGGAACACCTGATTGTAAACAAGGGTTTCTGGGTTGTTGATTCGAACACAATCATCGCTTAAAAGGCGGACGATTGTTTCGTTGGTAAGTAAATCCTGCACTAACTGATTTTTATAATCAAAAAACTCTTCAAGCTGCATTAAATCCACACCTTCTTCCCACCCGGTTCATCATCCTCCATAGGAGGTTCTGGGGTGCAATCACTTTCCTTGCGCGGGAAATGGTCATAGTAATTGGCAATATGGAGCTCGAAATTATCCGTATCCTCTGTATTGCATTCCTGCAAAACAAAGCTGAGGATACCACGGTTATCATAGCTCCCGCCCAGCTTGAATGGTTTTGTAAGACGATATGCGAGAACGTTTGGCGAGGCATAATCATCAATCAGGAAGCGGTCGTCTCGATTGAGACGGATAGTATATCTGTCTTTTGCAATTATCAGCGCAATCCGGGAATCGCCTCGTGTGATAATAAAATCGTTGTCCGAGTATTCTCCGGTCAGATATTTTGTACCATCCTCTACAATACACCATCTTTCAACAATAGAACCATCATCCGCAATCCAGCGAAGGAGGTAGTTACACTGCCGCATCTTGGCTTTGGTATAAACTTCATTGTTTGCATCCCGTTCAATGATGAGCCAACGATTGTCCATCCACTCAACAAGACCGCCATGTGGGAGGTCTTCACCCGGCATAGAACAAAGCGTCTTGGTGTCCAGGTTGTCAGAGTCAATAATCGCGAGCTCTCGCTGTTCACCGTCAATCACAGCATTGTGGTATGACAAGCTCCCAGGAATCTTCTCCATCAGAAATCTGAATTCCTTTTGGAGTGCCGCGCCGCGTTTGTTCCCGCCATGCGCATTTATGCGCGAACGGTATGAATCCCAAACGCTCACGATAAATCCTCCTTGTTCAAAACAGCGTATTTCGCTTTCAGTTTATTGCAGATGGAAATGGCCTTAAATACTTCTCGTTTTACAACCGGAGTTGGGCAAGAAGGAGTATCAATCAGATATTGCAGGATAGAGATAAGCGATAAAAACATGGGGTCTTCATGAATCGCTTCTACCAACTCCTTACACCCAAGAAGTTCCGCTTGCAAACTTCGCATATATGTATCCAACGAACTCTCTCCGCTTTCCCAGATAGGGAGTATTTTGAAAAATAAATTGACGAGGGTGCGAAGATAATTGTTGAGTACCGTGGCGTCCATTGGCACGCCGACCGTGGTCTGAATCATCATAGGTGTAAATCCGTCAAATCCCCGTGATTATATGAGTACTCCCTAACCATGCTCACAAAATCTTTTTGAGCTTTTGCATATGCGGCACTAATCCGATTCAAAAGCTCTGCTGGGGAATAGGTGGTAAAATCTCTTGTGTTAAGCACAAGTTCGAGATTCTCCTGTTTATAGGTATATGGTTTCATCCACTGCACCAACATGCCTTCGGATACAATCTCAACGATTTCGTCAATATCCTCTGCTGGAATATCAACGTTGAACTCCCGAATAACGTCATCTGCGGTACTCGACAAATCGTATTGACATACGCTCTTAAACGCTGAAATGGCACGCTTCATATATCCGTCTATTAAGCCATTCCTTTCAAAGTCGCGCATGTTTACAAACTCAAACTCTGTGACCTTGGATAAAAATGCCTCAGTGAATTTATCATAAGGAACGCTCATTCGTATCACGCTCCTTATCGTTCAATCAGCTCAATGCCAAGGCATTTTTCCAAAGTGGCAATCAGTCTGTTGGAATCAATACCGCCTTCTGAAATGAGTTGCTTAGCACGGTATGCTACAGACTGTTTCTGTCCGTCAGATAGATTTGCAATTGTCTTTTCGATTTCAGATGCCGGTTTCGTAAAGAGCTTATCGAAGTCTTGGATTGAGATAGCGAAGCGGTAGTATTTCCCCATGCCAAGATAATCCACAATCCACGGCTCATCGAACATGAACCAGTTGTTGATGAAATACTTCTTGTTAGAGTTCCTTGCGTTTCGCAATTCACTTAACTCCATATCTTGCTCGGCTCCAAATGAATCCCAAACAAATCGTTCGCCAGTCCGCTTACTCTTGTAGACCAAACGTCCTTGGAATCCATTTCGGACAGTTACATATTGGCTTGGGTCGATATCCTTTGGAACAAGAGGTTTCTTTTCGGCTTCCTGTTGAACCTGTTTCGATTCAATAGATTCCGTTGCAGTAGTACGTTTGCTTCTGCTCCTGTTTACAGTTTCGTTTTCCATAACATCTCCCTTTCATACATAGAGCGGGGCGTTATGCCCCGCTCCAAATTTTCTAATCGAAATTAGGCAATCTCGTAACGACCAATACCAGCGTTACCACCGGCCAGCACAATACCCATGCCATACTTTTCGCCGTACAGATATTCCTGAGTCAAATCGCCGTTGCTCATCGGGTCGCCCATCAGAACAATGGGGTTACCTTCATACACGCACTTAATGGGCTTGTCGTCGCCAGCGATAATAGTCAGAATGTCATCAGCCAGGGTGAACTCGGTAGAGCCAACCTTATGACGCTGAGGAGTAACCACAACAGGAGTACCATAGAACATACCATAGTAACCCAGGTTGTAGATATCACGCTCAGAGTCGGTTCCCTGAATAGAGGGTGCCAGATTGCGGACTGCCTTCTTGGTGCCAATAATGGTGGCAGGCTTACCATTAGCTGCAGCCTCAACATGTGCAATCAGGTCGAGCAGCTCGTCCTCATCGTAAGCGCCAGCAGCAGGGAAGTAGGTAACACCGCCGAAATCATTGGCAGTCGCACCACTCCACAGAGTGTAGATATCATTCAGCAGCTTCTGACGGAAAGACTCGGAGACCTTATTGATAAAGTCGTTGAAGTCCACACGTCCAGACAGAACGCGGTTCAGTTCTTCGTAAATCTTCACAACCTTCAGAGAGGTCGGAATAGACACTTCACTGATACCGCTCAGGCGCTGCCGACGAATACCCTGAGTACCGTCCGCTGCATCGGCAACGATAAACAGATTGCTGTCCTCCACAAAAAACAGATTCTTGTCACCCTCTGCAACATTGCGGAAGTCAACCAGAGCATTAAAGTATTCATCACCCTGCAGACCTTCAACAACAGTGCGGGAGAGAATTTCCTCAATCAGAGTGAACAGACCACTGCACTTGCCATCACGAATGTTCTTATAATTTAAGGTTGTGCTGCCGCCGTTCGCATCAACAAGAGCCTTGTGCAGAAGCTCCATAGACTGCCCGACAGAATACTGTTCCACATTGCCATGATAAGCATCGACAGCAACCTTCACAATGTCTTTCATATCAGCCATCGCTTTTCTCCTCCTCTTTTAGAATTAAATTAGCCACCAACGCCAGGAGCGGTTGCCGCCGTAGCTTCAGTCTTGCCAATCTTGATAGTGTAGTAGGTATACCGACCGGCCGTTTCAATGGCGACACAAGTACCAAGGCCCGTGCCCGCTGCATCAATCTTACCATCGGTACCGATGCCAACCTCTTGGCCAACGGCAGATGGGGCGGTTCCACCAACAAAGCCTTCCTTGGTCACAGAAAACATGTTGCGACTGCGGGGGATATATCCACGAACAATCTGACCGGCCTCATTGATGTACTCGTCCAGATTACGCTTGCGCTCGTCGTACATAACTTCAACGCCGGCAACAATAGCACAATCATTCAGGTTATCAGTAGAAGACGCAGCGACGGCCTTCATAACCTCGCGCTCGCCATCTTCATATCCTTCAAGCTTTACGATAACGCCGTTTTCGACAGCGGCCTGCTTGTCTTCACCATCGTAGAAACGCAGGGAGACAAGGTCTGCAGGCTGATTAGTACCGCTCATCAGGTCGGTACGGATAACTGTATAAGCCATAATCGACTCCTCCTTGTTAATTATTTAATTATGCTGATTGCGTAAAACAATCCCATATTCTGCGAACACACCGCCATAAGGCTCTGGTGTGGTGCTGGTCTTTTCGACAGCCAGCTTTGGCGTTTTTTGCTCATAAGAGAATTTGGCAGGGGCTCCCGTCCGACCGCGAATAGCGTAACACTTCTCCTCAAGTTCCTCGATAGAATATTCTGCATTGCTTTCCCGCAGCGCATCAAAAGCTTCAACGCCTACAAGGTCTTCAAACTGTGCGAAGACTTTTTCTCTCTCTTCCTTCGCTGCAGCACTCTCCGTATCCGTCTTAAACTGACGCAAAGCGTCAAGTTCAGTTTGCATGGATGAAATCGTATCGGAGGCAGCCTGGTACTTTTCGTCCCACTGCGTATCGTTTGCCGTATACTTTTCAACAACCTTTGCAAACATACCGCTGATAGGGTCAGACTGACTACCTTCATCGAACGGAACGATTGCAATCTTCATGCGCTTCTTGCTGGCAAAGTCAATCACAACGTGGTCGCCGTCCATAGAATACGTGAACCCGTAGATATTCCAGTCGGACACATCTGTTGCATAAACTTCAGACACGTCCTTATCGTAATCCCAAAGCCAATAGCGAGAATCCACTCCCCAGCACGTTTCGATTTTCTCAACATCTAAAGCACCATACAGTTCTTCACGGAATTGTCCTTCCAGAGCAAAGCTCTCACTGGGGTCATCAGGATTAGCGCTTGGTTCAACGGGTTGTTCCTTCATGGCCTCAAACTTTTCACGAAGCTCTTCAACAGAAAGGTCATCTATAGAAAAATCAAGGCTCTCGATATCAAGCCCGTATTCAGCGGCTAATGCTTTCTTCTGTTCCAATACCTCTTCTCCTCCTTCCGAATAATTTTGTGGGTGTATGACAACCTCATGCGAGGGTTGTACCGTTTGAAATGATTCCTTTAACTCCTGCATCATATCAGCAAGTTGTTTCTTGAAGTCATCGCACGAGAACATTTCGAGCGATGCCGATTCATAACATGGCTGAGCCGTTCCTAACAGGCAAAACGCTGTAAATTCAAACCGATGAATTACATAGACACCATCTACCATTTCTCCCTCTTTAATAGAGATTTCCATAGATTCATCTGTAATCCCATCTTCTTTGATTTTCTTATAAGCCTCCTGCCGCTTCCAAATCAACGCATCTACGCATAGATATTCATGCACCCCAGAATCGTCTTCGATTTCTTCCCACCAATATTGGGCGCTCTCAGGGATAACACCAACTGGGTGCGTAATATTAACGATTCTGAGCCCGCCGTCACCGTCTGATACTAACTCCATATCATGTGAACCGATGACATCTTCCTCTCGGTCATAGCGACAAACAATAGGGCAGTTGTAGATACTTGGCATGCAGCGTTCAAATGTTTCCTTGCTGATGAAGCTGTTGTTTCGATTCCTGCCAGTATAAGCGACACGGAGAATACCACGGTCAAATGAAGAATTCTTTTCCGTTAAATCGCTAATGCTGGATGAGAACACGATTCTCATGGTACGCTCGCCCATAGAACAGTTCACCACCTTTGGATATAATAAATCCCGCACATTGATTGTGCGGGTTAAAATGTTAGTGTGTCCGACAGGGCAAACTTCATATCATCAACTGTGAATTTTTGTTGCCCATTGTTGACGAATACATAAATGTCGGTACTCTCATCCGCTTTCAATATGGTGAACCCAAGAGATAGCAACCTATCTCTGTCGCTCTTGGTAAAAACGTAGATAAAATTATCCATTACCAATCGTCACCATCCTCTCTGCTTTGCTCTCCGGAATCGGTCAGGTCGCCAACATCTTTTGTTGGAGCGCCGCCTTCGTCTGTCGCGCCGTTTCCGTCTGAAGATGCAGCGCTCTGTGTTGAAGAACTCTGTAACGGAACGAACCGCTCTGTCAAATTCAACACATCGTTCTCCAAGAAGCTCATACAGTCAACTTCGCTCTGGGACATTCCCTGGGACGCGGCATACATAGAGATAAAGGGGAGCCCATATTGACAAGCCTTCAAATACATATCGCCCATCTCTTTTCTATTGAACGGACTACAGTCAAGGAATGTCACTTTGAAATTCTTACCATAGCTTTGAGCCTGAATAAACCGATTGACTACATCCTCGATACTTTTAACAATACCAAACGTGATGGCTTGGTCTGCCTTTATGGAAAGCAACAGAGCGTTTGCCGAAGCCTTATCATTGTTGAATAGAAGGGAAGAAACGCCGGCAGCAGTAAACAAATTCTGCTCTGCCTCTGAGATTGTATTTGTATCACCGGTATTCGCTTTCTCGAAACTGATTTTGTTAATTGGCATAGGGGAGAGGACAGAGCCAATTTCCTCTGGCAACACCGAATCAAGATTTCTCCAGAACTCCTTGGCCTTATCCAAATCCATCTGCCAGTTTCCTTCATCGTCAATACCAAGTGTCATTACAAGCATTGCATAATTCTCAAGAGTTGTCTTGGTAAGCTTTAGTTGTTTATAATCCTCTAAATCATAGACCTCTCTTAAGATACCTGCAAATGGTGGTAGGGAATAATCCAAAATATCATTGTTGCACTTTACCGCGAAGGAAGTAGGGGAGTCAAGCTCCTGCCATCTTTGTCTTCGGTTGCTTTGATATGTCCTGTACTTGCTTTGAAACTCGGCAGGGTAATACTCCAAATATTGAGAGTGTGCGTCAAAGTATGAAAAGTCAAACGTAACATTCAATACATTACCTTCTATCGTAGAGATAGCGCAATAATCCGATGGGAGTTGCTGAATCGTAATGTTGTCATTCGTTACCCACATCGTCCCGTAAAATGTATCTTCCCTGAGACACACAGTTAGTATCTTTGGAAATTGAGAGCGAACATTCATAGCCGACATAGCGTTCAAAACTTTTCGGTAGTTTCGATTAACAGACCTTACGTTTGCGGTCTTTGGGTCTATACGGTATGGAGATACAACAAACGATAGGTCAGAAAGGCCAGTGAAATACTGGATGAGCCGTCTGAAGTGTGAGCTTGCGCCGTAGATATAAGTTACAGCACGACGAAGCTGTCGCTCGTATGTATAAGGGTTGCTAAGATACTCCGTAATATTATCCTTGGTGTACAAAGAAAATGTTGGAGTGTTTGTGTTGTTATTAAGGTCTCTGGTAATCAGACGGTTCAGAACAGCAAATCTTTCTGAGATTCCGATAGCACCATCAAAATCGCCTGGAACACTTCGCTTTGATTTGCCCATGCAGGTATCACCACCTTCCTATTTAATCTTCGGCGCTTTGAACATGAAAAAGTTGTTGGAGTCAAAATCAGCAACCTTGTTCCTGTTCATCTTATTTTCAATCTGGAGCGCAACATAATAGTTATAACTCAGGCTGGAATATCTATCCTTTCTCATGCCGGCTCTCTCATAAATCCTGACACGTCCGCCGGACTCTTCATGCTGCAGCTTTACAAGCTCATCAATTAGCAGAGTCGTATGAACATATGGCATTTGCAGCCGCGTCTTTTCTAATGGGGTTAATGAATTATATCCTCTTATATCGCTAAGCAGAGTATCCGCGTCATACTCTGTTACAAGCAGCCGTATCTTGCTGCTGCGGAATCCTTCTCTAAGGAGCACTGCACAATCAGAGTTCAAAGATGGTGAACCCTTGATTGCCCATATGACCTTATCAGCACCTTTGGTGGTACATCTCTCAGCCATCTCTTGATTATTACAGCATGACAGAGCGGGATATATTTCTCCGCTATCAGGGTCAACCATATCTCTTACCAGCGCGTCATACACACCCAGTCCGAGGCCGGTACAGTCAAGTACGATATAGTCACAGGCGAACTCATCATACAGCTTTCGAATAACCAGTGCTTGGTCTTCGGTGTGCATCCCCTCGAAACAATCGCCATACACAATGTTGCTTGTGTATCGTCCAGCCTTGGTTGGTAACATCTGATTGATGAAGATAGCAGATGCGTCGTTGTTATGTTTCTTGCTGGACATCAGAGCAATATCCGCAGAAAGAATTCTTTTCTCTCCGTTTATCTTTGGTGGTATCTTTACCTTCTGGCTGTTACCAAGCTTTGCTGCCATGTGGTCTGGTAGCATAGGATACTGAATTCGTCTGTTCTTCGAGATAGAATCAAAGTCAAAGAACGCGCCAGCTTCACCACCAATCCACATAGCCTCCATCTCCATCTTGAACTTCAGTTCGTTAAAGTCGGGTTCTAACATGTCGCTTTCAATATCCTCTCGGAACATTCGACCCTCTTGAATAGCAAGCTCATATGGGAGACCGCAAACAAAAGCCCCTCGACCACCATTTAACATAGCTCTGAAGTTAGACAGCATTTGCGCGTATGACCAATGGTCTTTGAAATAAGCAGAAGAAAGGTAAAACTGCATATTCGGCTCTTTGGCTCGTTCCAGCTTAACCTCTTCTTTCGTGAGCTCTGCATATGGCGGCTCACGGCGTTCGGTCAAAAACTTTTTCAAAACCGTGCTGATGGTATCCTGCTTCACCAGACGGAACTCATCAACAACTAAAAGGTTCGCACGATTACCACGCGCTGTATCGCTGGCAGTTACAACCTTAATGTAACTTCCATTCTTAAACATGACCTTGGCATCCTGTCCGGAAAACTTGGTCTCTTTGAAATCTATCTCGTTCTTCAAATTGGGAGAACGCGGTATCAATTCTGTCTGTATCTTTTCGAGGATTTGCAGAGCTTGTCCTCTTGTGCCAGATGTCAAAACGACTTTGCTTCCGGGATAAAGGATACAACGCACACACGAAAAGATAGCTGTGATAAATGTCTTACCCATGCCTCGTGATGCAATCCACAAAAAGATAACATTGGCATTCATTAGACATAGCACGGCATACTGATACCATTTGAGATAGGTAATGTTCAAATATTCTTTGACAAAAACATCAATGTTTTCTCGATAGTAACTGCCCCATATTGCCATCCCCTCAAGCACTTGGTCATAACGAGTCTTTCGCTCACCCATTGCCATCACTCTCGTTCTTACCGGAATCGCCAAAGATATCTGTCAGGAAGGTATCGTCATCCTCCTCGGCGTACTCTGGGTATTTGACTCGATATTCGTTAATTGCGTCTTCATACATCTGGCAATAACTATTTCTCAGTCCAACCATTTTACAGGCGTGGCCGAGAAACCATGTGGTCACGTTGCGGATTATACCGCTTTCATCTTTCATATTGTCGGGAGTAGGGGGCAGTGGTCTTGAATACTCCCATTTCTGGATTCCCACACCGAGCGGCATATTATCCAGCTCTGCATCTGCCTCACTCTTCTTTTGAGCCGGCTTCAAGTTCATACTACCAAGCAGACTGTTCAGTGCATTGACATTTTTGTCGATTGCTTTCCCGTGTGCAGCGTCTCTGCTAATAATAGTCTCAAGCAAACAAATTTGCCTGTAAAGAGACCGCTCCGTTGGGTCAACCACCGAGATGCCCTCTGTCCAACTTTTATATCTACGCTCAAGCTCTAAATAAAAATCAGGTGCATATCCAGCGCCCCAAAAATCAATTAGCTCTTGGTCAACCTCTACGCTATCATCAAAACCATCTTCTGTATCTTCTGGCCTTTCTGCAAAGGAGAACGAATCTGATTTGCGCTCGTTTTCTGCTGCCTGAGCTTCCTCATATAAAGTGTCATCGAACGTCTTGTCAATGTACTTCATGATATTTGTTTTGCCAATGTAATTACGTATGCGCGAATGCACACCGGCAGTGCGTTCAACCATTGCGTAAATATCTTCGCTCCAATATAAATCAAGCTTCATGCAGATTCTACGCATAGCTTCTTTATCGTCAGCCAACATGGAGCGATACTGTTCGTACAGTTCTTCTATGCAGTTGCTACATATTGGGAGGTACCCGCTTCCACGATACATCGGACTGTGGCTCACAGGGAAGTATCCCTTTTGTCTGCTGTATGCAGTTCCACACCTGCAGCAATAATATTTATGATTGCTGACTACAACAGGCTCTGAAGTTTTCTCAAGTTTCCGTCTCTTGGGGGCGTCTGCCATTTACACCAGCCCCCTTTTCTCATTATCCTCCCACAGCTTTACTACTCGCCGCATTTTGTTTCCAGGATAAAATCTTGGAATCCAATGTGACGGGACGACAACTTTTTCGCCGGTTTGAGGGTTTGGACAGCTACGCTCCTTCCTTTCAAGAATGTCAAAGCATCCGAACCCATATATGGACACAGCGTTTCCGCTTTCTAAGTTGTCTAAAATAATATCTGTAAAGTCATCAACAATACTTGTGGCGGCTTTCTTTGTATACCGATGTTTATCCACAAGCTGCTGGATTAAATCAGCCCTTTTAATATTCATCCTTTATCTCACCCTCTATTACAAATCCGATAAGGATTTCTGGACGTCAGCTTTGATATCACCATTTTCATCAAAGTATTGGGATATTTGTTCTTCGGCGTTCAGGTCTTTGTATACACGAACCATATCAGCAGACTCCCAACCTACAATATCCTGAATGATATTATCTGGCAGTCCAAGTTTAGAAAGGTGGGTCGTAAAGTAGTGCCGTAAGCTATGCCAATAGAAATCCTCTCCGGTCATTCTGCTGAACGTATTTGCCCAGCTATTCAATGTGGTTTCACTCATTTGCTCATCGTTATTGTCTGGAGCAGGGAATAGCCACACACTGTCTATGCCTTTAGCCTTGCGCTCCGAAATCCATGCATCCAAATATGGGCGAAACTTTTTCGCCAGTGTGTAGCAGTAAATGTATTTTCCAAGACCAAACCCCTTCGTCTGGATAGGCTCACTCGTCTTATATAAAGCACCACCGCAGATAAGGTTGTCATCCTTAAAGTCGTCAACCTTAAATCGGCAAAGTTCAGCCTTCCTACGTCCACTGCACATAGCAAGCGCCAAGGCACATGCCTTCTTATGCCGTCCGGCCGCAGTCAACGAATCAAGTAGGTTGTCAAGCGCCTCGTCCTCCCATACAGTCTTCTTGCGAACTTGGTGCATAGCAGGATTCTCAATTTTTCGTACTGTAGAATGAAACCCCTCAAACTCAGGGTCATCATCGCAAATGTTCTCAATAAAATTACTCATAGAAGAAATTGCGGATTTTAACCTTCTGACACGAGCGGGAGAGTTTCCGTTTTCGTTAATGAGCCAATGTTGATATGCAGCAAAATCTCTTTTAGTAACTTTGGGGAAGAACTTGTTTCCGTTGTGCTGTAGATTCCACACCCAAAAGATATCGAGGTCATTTGAATACCCAGCGATTGTTTTTGGACTTCTCTGCACGGATTGTAAATAAGATATAAAATCTTCTTTCAGACGCATATTGTCTGGATTGACCTGACTCAAAAGCGCGGGGCTTGTGATGTCGTTCTGCTTGGTCTTTCTCGGCAATACAGCCACCTCGCTTTCTATATGATAATGTTTGGTTGCGGGGAGGAGATTCGAACTCCTGACCAACGGCTTATGAGGCCGCTGAGCTACCGCTGCTCTACCCCGCAGTATGATGGTGGGAGAGGTGTGAGTCGAACACACTCAGCCGTCAGGCAACGGTTTTACAGACCGCCCCAGCTCTCCGACTCTGGCGCTCTCCCATAGTGGTGAGGTCGGAGGGAATTGAACCCATCGCTCCTGCCTTGAAAGGGCAGTGTCTTAACCACTTGACTACGACCCCAGATGGCTCCTCCTGTTGGACTCGAACCAACGGCCATACGATTAACAGTCGTATGCTCTACCAACTGAGCTAAAGAGGAATGTATAAAGGGCTACCCTAAATAGAGTAGCCCATTTTGATTATTGAAGTGGAATACCGTAGGAACATCTAACACCGTTTTCATCGCAGACACAAACCATTTGCTCCGCCCTTCCAACAATTCTTTTCTGTACACAGTAATCATCCATGCCAAGGAAACTACCTGCCATAATTGTCTTCACACCTTGCACCTCATCAATTTTGTTGTGATGAAGATGTCCAGAAAGAACGGCATAGATTGGTTTTCCTGCCATTGCTTGTAAAGCCTGAACCTTAGAAGCACTTCCATCAAAGTCACCATGCACACCACAGTAGGTCTGGCCACGTACATCAACCAAATAAATTGTGTGGTCAATCTTCTCGCCACCACCGATTGTGATGTTCTCAAAATTTTGAAGACGTGCACCGAGATACCATTCAACTAAATCGTCCAGACGCTCACTGATGAGCGCACGGTCTTTGTTCGGCTCGATTCTACTATGATTGCCGGCTACACTTACAAACGTAACGTTGCTGAAATGCCGACTCAATTCTGCAAGAAACTCGGCTATCAGTTCAGATACGCCCTTGATTTGCTCAATGACATTCTCCTTATTTGTCACAGCAATTGACTGGTGAATGTTTCCGCTGATTTCATCTCCATTTGCCCACACAACGCAGTTCTCACTCCGATGTGTTTCTCCGATGGAGATAATCCTGTCGAGATATCTGCACATCATTTCACGGCAAACATCAGAATTGTATGTATTCCAGAAGTTAGACACATTGGCTCCGTAGTGGATGTCATTCAGACTTACCAGCAAGTCATTGTCAGACGGGGCAATGTCAAACCTTTCATAGTGGAGCTGCGGAAGATTTCCAGACTTAACTGCCTCCACCAAAATCTCATTCAGTTCTTCCTGTCTGGAGCGTTCACGAATCAGGCGATTAAAGGCATTACGCTGGTCATAGAATTTCTGTCGTTCCATTTGCAACTCAATCTTCTTTACATCGAGAGCAGACAATGTGTCTGCATCACGAATGGACTCCTCTCCATCACGCTCGATTGCTTCAATGATGGCCTTCATGCCATACATTCGTTTTCTGACCTCGCTGGCACTAAAACAGTTGCCCTCACCAAACAAGCGTTCACTTAGTTCTTCGTAATCATCGTCAATGGTGCGGTCAACCAATTTACCAATCACGATGTCACGCATCTCTTTGTAGCTTGTTGTATTGGTAATGGCTTACACATCCTTTCTCCTTGGTGCCGAGTTCTTCCCGCGCAGTGCATTCAACATACGCATGGGAGCAGCGGCTTCGACCATATAGTAGTGATGGCGCTTAGAGTCCTGCTTCATCGTTCTTACGATATGGACGTTGGGGTATTTTTCACGAATCGCATTTTTTTCTGCAAGGTTAATAGCAATCAATTTTCACTCATCCTTTATTTCAAATTTTTGTTTTATAATAATGTACCAGTAATATACCTTCTCAAACACCCCTTAAACCGTTGTGCCACAACGGTTTAAGGGTGTTCATTTTTGTCAACATAATCAACTTTTTAGTGAGTTTCGATGCCGCATAACAGAGTCCACTTTCTGCTTTGTATGTAATTCTACTGCGCAACTTGGACAATATTTCTGCTTGCGCCCACGTGATGGCTCCTGAATCTTTGTCGTGATTCCACAGTTGACGCAATCGAAATAAGGCTCTCCATAGTATTTTAGATACTGATACCCAAGGTTACGAAAATCCTGAATATGTATTGCAGTTTCTCCCGGTGTCATAAACAGCACCTGTACATTGAGATTATCAATCTTCTTGGAGAAACGAATGAACCCGGCGTTGCGAAGTTCAGCAAACATCAGACTCTGACGCTTAATTGATGTTTTGATGTTTGCCATCTGCATGATTTCCTTGTCAGGGCTGTTGACCCAATGGTTGTTTTGCTCGGACACACAGTCCCAATATTTCGCAACGCACAGTAGGGTGAAGGCTAACCGGCGAATCTGTTTACCGCCAAGCGTCTCAATTTTCTCCAACTCCGGTTTGGAAATGTCGATACCATCCAATCGAATCAAAGGGTATTTCCCAGCATTTTTTGCAACCTTATCAAGAACATCAGACCAGTGTACAAGTGACACCTGTGGGTCACACTGCATCATGAAGGTATCCAGCAGCTTTCGGATTTCCCGTTTGCTATAGTGATTCTCAAGATAATATTTCGATACACGGTTCAACGTCTCGATTGGTTTCTTCCCAATGTCGTGATTGTTGATAGCGCGTTCCGCCCAATCGTATTCATTGAGAACTATACTCATCTGATTCCTCCCATCTATATTGATTGACTGAAAACCGGTTGCCGCAATACTCAATGTCTCCATTCGCGTCCAGAGTAGGGTAGGAGATAACGCCGTCATTCCTTTTGAGTAGATTCTGGATTATCTCTTCTCCACACATTTCCCATGCAAATCGCTTTGTGGAGCTCCGCTGATAGCAGATGTCTAACACAATGTTGCACAGGGCAAATCGGTCTGGACATTCCTTGGTGCAATCCTGAATGAATTCGTTTCGCATCTCAAGCATTCGGGCAAACGTATCGTATTCGTCAACACGTTCATAATTGGCAAACACAGCGTAGTTCCGTAGTCTCTTGTTATAGTTCTCATATAACTTCATGATGGCATTGTACTGTGAGCGGCTATACTCGGCATCGCCCTTCATGATGGTATAATCAAACTCTGTGTCTGCGTTGTGACGCCCAAGATATCCATCGAACTCCTGTTCGAATCTTCTGCAGATTCGATTCATCACACAGTCATTGTTGCTGACCGGCATTCTGCTGTGGTAGTACCGGATAAAGTCTTTTTGGCGCTCTGTCTGTTCGGATGTTGGGATTGCAAGCAGTTCATCGACGGTCATCTGGAATTCACGCATCGCATTTTTATTTGTGTTTTTTATGTATGTGTTGTACTGCTTCATCAGAGCGGGGTAGATGAGCCGCATGAAGTACGGCTTTTTATCCGCAACAAGTTTCAGATAAAACCTGCGGGTATCTGTATCTTCAATCAGGTTTACACTGTGGCGGTCATGCCACTCCCTCGGCATTGGCTTAGCAATAATCCCCTTGGCTTTGTCAATGGCATTTTGTTGGAAAAGCTGGCCGCATTTGATTCGATAGTCGAGTTCTTCATACTCGCGGCTACCTTTGGCGTACTGTGCTTGAACATCAAACATAGAAGTAATCCAGTTCGTGGTCTTGCCGATATCGTCGCCAAAGCTGTCGATGTTCGCTTGAATAAAGTCTTCCTCACTTACAATCTTTTTGCTCGCCTTACGCTGAACACACATTAAGGCTGGGAGAACTTTTAAGTTCTCTACCAGCACCTTGTTATCCGTTAGCATAACGAGGTCACCGTCTTTATCCATGCCGTTGAGCGCATGTGCTGCGGTGTCCCATGAATTGAATAGCGTACAGGTTGTCATGTATCGATACCAGTACTCCGCTTCTTTGCTGCGGTGTGGATGCACAAGACGTATGTTATTGTGGCAAGTCATTGGCGCTCGGAAACAAGCCAGTTTATCTGCAGTCTGTTTACACCAGTAGCCATTGTATATCTCGCCTGTTTTCAGCAACCCAGTAACTTCAAGCCCAAAGATATGCTGGCAGAGTGAGAATGGGTCGCCACATACGATGGAATAATTGCCGTGGACTTTGAGAACACCGACCTTGGCCTCGTTGATACGGTTCTTAATCATCTGGTAGATGCAGTTCTGGACATATGGGTCATCAATCATCTTCGGCTCAATCATCAAAGCCTTTGCAAAATCGTTGTCCAGGCGTCCGATATTATCCTCGTTCATGCCGGCACCTTTCAGAAACAGAACTGTTTTGACTGGGTCTGCATAGAGCACATCCTTAATTTCATTCATGGTCGGACGGATAAGCTCCTCAATATCATCGTCACTCAAATCATAGCTCTGAATGAATTGATAGTTTAGCGTCCGCTCCCGTTCAAGTTCCTTTGGGCACGTCTTTGCAATCCCGAAAGTGTATCCGTTCGCCAAACAGTTTTGCACGTAGTCTTCACAACTTCCGTAGGAGTCCCATAGTTTTAGCATGGACGTGGTAAGGATAAGTTCCACATTTCGAATATCAACATCGTTTCCCCATGCGTCCTTCACCATGTAGGAACCAGCAACCTTCTCCGCAAAGTCCAGAAAGTCAAACGTGAATACCATACCCTTTTCCCATGAGAACCGGGTATTTACTCCGCTCACTAAATAATCAAGCTCAAGCTCATCGCTCCACCGTTTGGCGAGCGATGGTAACATCAGGCCGTACCCATCGGACTCGTTGAGCTGTACAGGAACCTGTATACGCTCTTCCATAACCGGTTCACCATCTGCCTCGTCATTCAGGTAAATAATGTCGGAAAGAAACTCAGTTTCGCAATCGCTGACAACAAGAATCCCGTGTGGCATGGATACCGGAATAGAGGCGCTGCAAGTCAACGCCTTATAAGCCTCCAGTTTTGCTGGCACCATTTCTTTGTCCATATTACGGCCATTATCAATTCGCTTCTTAATTTCTTCTGCATGGCGGTCACTGATAAACACAATAGTCTCGTTCTTAACGCCGCCGTTGGTACCAAGAAGTCGTTGATACTGAATCCCATTGATACTGAACCCACGGCATGCCCGGTGGTAATCTTTTTCTTTGTCTATGATGACGCAAAGATAATCTGGTTTGAACTGCACATCATCCAAGTCTGCATATAGCTGCTTGATTCTTCTCCTGTTCTGAACACTGTTCGGCTCTTTGCGAAGCCGGCGTATCTCCATCTTAATCTCACGGGCGCGGTTCTCGGCATCCGTGATGCCATTCAACTCGTCAAGCCACCGCAATACCTGACTGTCTGCCAGAGAAATCACTTCATCGTTTTTTCTCGCCTCCGCTACGGGTAACGTCAATCGCCACTTGGCTTTTCGTAACCGGCTGCTATGAAGCTTGAATATGTATTTCTGGCACACTAACTGCTTAGCCAGTATCATTCACCTCTCTCGTAGATTATTTAATTGGGTTGATAGGGCTAAAAAATAAAGACTACCATTCCGATGTGTATCGAAACCATGCGTCACGGAACTCTGCTCGTTGTTCTTCTATGTATCGGTCAATCGCCTCATCGTCATCATCAAACGGGGTATAGCGGTCACAATCTTCTTCGGAGCGGCACTTGTCTCCAAAGAGGCAGGTTATGCATCTCTCATTGTTCAACTGATTGTCCTCCTTCGCTGGTACTATTCATCCAGTCAATTAGCAGCTCTCTCATTCTGCTGCTTGGTATGTATAAGTTAATTGGCTTGTTGTCACGTATTGCACTTCGCCAAACCCACTGGAGCATCTCGGATAGCGCGAAGTGGTCGGAATTGATTTCAATATCCCGTTCAGAAAAGAATTTAAGTAAGTTCGGGTCAACGAACCGGTTTGCCATGTATGCGATATCTGTTCGGTTGCGGAACTCATTTGTCGCTCTCGCACTGACCTGCAAAAAGTTATTACGGAATCTTCCGGTGCGCCGGTCAGTCAGTTTGTCACGAGCGTCCTTAAAGGATGTCCAAAGCCGCGAGTCGTGGTTGCCGCCGGGGACGCCTTGGAAAAACTTCTTCAGATTATTGCGCAGCGCACGGATATCCGGGTGGTCATACCCTCTGCGGGTGAACCAGTTCTTGGACAGGGAAAACTTTCCGTCTCCAACCTTGTTCATGGCCGGAGTTTCAACAATGTGAATCAGATTACGGTAGTCCAAGGGTGGGGGTGAGTCTGGCGCATTAGAAAAGCGGTACCCGTCTTCGTCCAGCTCAACACCGATGATTCGGTAGTCAAATCCGAAGAAGTCCAAGTACGCCTTCTGATACTGCCCATCGAACAAGTAGGTCAGCATGAACACCTCGTCAAAAGAGCGGAGCATATCTGGGTTCATTACGTTGAGCAGCGCACTGTCTATCATGCGCAGGGAACCGGCATCGGCCAGTTCCTTGTAGTCACAGAACCTGCCGTCATACTCTTTGTCCTTCCAGCGGACAACGCCATTCTCACCCACATCAGCAAGCTGGCTAATGATAAGTGCGAAGTCCTTGTCGGTAACGTTCAGCCGTTCGATGACCTGGATACTCTCATCGATGATAAGAGAGTAGTGGTTCGCACGGACAAGTTCCAATGCCTCCTCGTCCATCAGGTAAAAGAGGGAGTGGGTGGCCGCTACGTTTTTGCCATGTCGGATATGCGTTTTCAGCTCAGCGGACTTACTCATGTAGTCGCTGTCTGATTGGTCAAAGTCGCATTGCTCACAGATGCGGTCTACCTCGTTCAAATAGGGGGTTATGTAAAGGAACCGCTTGGCTCCCTTGTATCGGTTCATATACCGTATAGCAGCAGAGGACTTACCTCTACCCATACGGGCGTCAACTACGGTGATGGTGTTCACGTCCAAATCACCGTCCAGTCATAGTGAAATCCAAAATAGAAATCACATCCTTCCTTTGGATTCGGGTCTTCCATATATTTCAGGACACACGATTTTTTGTCCGGTTCGAATCCGCTTGCGCTCCGTTCACACTACGCTCTCGCTCCTTAAGCTGTCAGCAGATTTGAGCCGCTTTTTACGTGCTTATATTACTTTATAAGACGAGGTGCCAAAAACCGTTGTGAGACAAGGCTTTTTTGAAACGCCAAGGACACACGGTGTGTCCTAAAGCTATTTTCGTGGAGTGTTCAATATGAGGTTGTCAAGGTGCAGGGTGGATGCCGTTACGCCGTTACCGGGTCGCTCTCCATCAGGTTGCTGTCAACCAGATAGTTGCAGGTGACGCTTCCAAGGTTGAGGTTACGGTACGCTTCGTCAATCTCTTCACTGGTGATACCAATGTAGTCCAGAGTCTGAGCAGCGGTTGAGTGACCGAACATCTTCTGGAGTAACAGAAGCTTGCGTGGGTCATTACCACTCATGACCATCTGGTGGTAGGCGAAGGTCTTACGCAGCGTGTGGGTAGACATCCGGTTGCCAAGTCCAAGGTCTCTCGCAATACCTTTCAGCATGGTGTCAACAGACGCACGGTGGATTGGCTTGTTAAGGTTAGCTCCGTTGTTGGACTCACTTCGGAACATGTAGTCACTGAGTCGAACACCAGGGGTATTCTCGAGGTACAGGGTAACCGCTTCGACTACGGCCGTGTTGATGGTGATGTAGCGGTTACGACGACGAGCTCTTGTGTTCTTGGTCTTCTTCTCCAGAATGGAGAATCTGTCTCTGAACGTGCAGTCATCGTTGATGATGTTGGAAAAGCGAAGTGAGATGAGGTCGCTCACTCGAAGGCCAAAGTTGATGCCTACGATGAAGAGCATGTTGTCTCGGTAGCGGCGCTGTCCAATCAGGAACTGTGAGATACGGATAATGTCGTTCATGTCCTTGATGGGTTCAGCGGCGTGCTCACTGGCAAGTTCCTGCTTGACCTCTTCAGCAGCGGGGCGATGAGACCAGCCTTGAGCTTACGGCAGCTCTGCTGGACGGTGGCGATGTCGATGACGCCGCTATTCGCTTTTGCAAAATCAAACTGGATAACCTGAGCCATAACGATTCTCCCTTCTGTCCTACAC
>CAUWEI010000005.1:0-19338 GCA_963557675.1 uncultured Oscillospiraceae bacterium
TATGGGAAGTAAGTTTGAAATTTCGGGATTTATTGTTGCTAATTCGGGATTATATGCTATAATATAAGATGTGTTTTAGCACTTACTCGCAGGTTGAGAGAAAGGAATGATACGATGGCTGTAAGCTATAAAAAACTTTGGCACATTCTGCTTGATCGAGATATCAAGAAAAGAGATTTGCAGGAAGCTGCTGGACTCACTAAATACGCAATCAATAAGCTCAGTCGTGATGAGAATGTAAGCACTGAAGTGTTGGGAAAAATCTGCTCAGCTTTGAATTGCACGACTGACGACATTATGGAGTTTGTTCCCGACGAGAAGTGAGTCCGTTTTAAGGGACACTAATTGTTGTATCATAACAGTGGGGTAGTATATTGCCCTTAAAAAAGAAAAAGGATGGGTTCACAGGATGAATAAGCAACAGCTTGCTCAGAAAATATGGGCTTCCGCAAACCAAATGCGTTCCAAAATCGAAGCGAATGAATATAAGGATTACATACTTGGCTTTATCTTTTACAAGTATCTATCTGATAAAGAAATCAAATTCTTGAAGGAAAATGACTATGACGACGAACTTCTGAAAACCGTATCAGAAGAAGATGACGAAACGGTTAAGTGGGTTCAAGAGAATATCGGCTACTTTATTGCCTATAAAGACCTCTTTTCTACTTGGCTCTCGATGGGTAAGGACTTTGATGTTTCAAATGTCCGTGATGCACTTTCTGCGTTCAGCCGGTTGATTTCCAACACGCACAAAAAGGTGTTTGATAAGGTGTTCGACACTTTGCAAACAGGTCTTTCCAAACTTGGCGATAGCTCCGGTTCGCAAACAAAAGCAATCAGCGGGCTTCTGACGCTGATAAAGGATATTCCTATGGACGGCAAGCAGGACTACGATGTTCTCGGCTTTATCTACGAATATCTTATCAGTAACTTTGCGGCTAATGCCGGAAAGAAGGCAGGCGAGTTCTACACCCCGCACGAGGTATCTCTGCTGATGTCTGAAATCGTTGCAAGCCACTTGAAGGGCAAAAGCGAAATCAAAATTTACGACCCGACAAGCGGTTCGGGATCGTTGCTTATCAATATCGGTCAGAGCGTTGCCAAATATATGACCGATGACAACAACATCAAATACTTCGCTCAGGAATTGAAGGAGAACACCTACAACCTGACCCGGATGAATTTGGTTATGCGTGGCATCAAACCGGATAATATCGTCACTCGTAACGGCGATACTCTTGAGGAGGATTGGCCGTACTTTGACGAAAATGATCCGGTAAATACCTATAATCCTCTCTATGTGGATGCGGTCGTGTCCAATCCGCCGTATTCGCAGGCTTGGGACCCGTCCAACAAAGAGGGTGATCCTCGTTATGCTCGTTTTGGACTTGCTCCCAAAGGAAAAGCCGACTATGCTTTCCTGCTTCACGATCTGTTCCATATCAAGCCGGACGGCATTATGACAATCGTTCTTCCCCACGGCGTACTGTTCCGTGGCGGTGAGGAAGGTGAAATCAGAAAGAACCTGATTGAGAATAACCATATCGACGCCATTATCGGACTTCCTGCAAATATCTTCTTCGGGACAGGAATACCCACCATCATTATGGTGCTGCGCCAAAAGCGTGAGAATACCGATGTCCTTATCATCGATGCATCCAAGGGCTTTATCAAAGAGGGTAAAAATAACAAGCTCCGTGCGTCTGACATTAAACGCATAGCAGATACCTTTATTAAGCGTGAAAGCATTCCGAAGTTTTCACGAGTCGTCAGTCGTGAAGAAATTCGCAGCAATGATTATAACTTGAACATTCCTCGCTATGTTGATTCCTCTGAAGCTGCCGAGCATTGGGATGTCTATGCGTCTATGTTTGGCGGTATCCCGACAGCAGAAATTGACGAGATGAGCGAATTCTGGACGGCGTTCCCTGCACTGAAAAAGGCGTTGTTCACCGAGAGTGGCATTCCTTATGTGAATGTGTCTACCCCTGATATTAAGAGTGCCATCAAGAGCCACCCTGATGTGGTCGGATTTGAGAATGCTTTTAACGCCGCCTTTTCCACTTTCCCGGCATTCCTGAAAGAAGAACTTATCGACCGGATGGGAAGCATCGAAATCTCTAAGGCTGAAACCGTTCTGAGTGCTGATATTTTCGATCGATTGAAAGAAATTCCACTTATCGACAAATATGCGGCGTTCCAGCTTCTTGACGACGATTGGACAGGTATTTCCATCGACCTCGAAATGTTGCAAACCGAAGGCTTTGCTGCAACAAAGAAGGTCGATCCGAACCTTGTCATCAAGAAAAAGGACGGTAAAGACCAGGAAGTTCAAGAGGGCTGGGTAGGTCATATTATCCCGTTCGACTTGGTACAGGCGACTTTGCTCTCCACAGAAACGGACGAGCTTCACGGTTTGGAAAGCCGTTTGGCGGAAATCCCTTCTGAGTATGAGTCTATCCTTGATGAAATGACAGAGGAGGATAAAGAGAGCTGCAACGATGTTCTCACCGAGGAAGGCGATGCTTTCGTTCCGAAAGAAGTATCCAAAAAGATTAAGGAACTGAAGAAAGACCGTTCTCCTGAAAGCGTTGCGCTTCGTACACTCTTAGAAAAGGTTGAGTCTTTGATCAAGAGTGAGAAAGAAATCAAGGCGGAGATCAAGGCAAAGAGTGCTGCGTTGCAGGCAAAAACAAAGGATACGATTGAAAGTCTGAGCGATGAGCAGGCTTTGGATTTGCTCGAAAAGAAGTGGATTGCTCCTCTCATTGAGAGCATTCACAAACTGCCTGATACCGTAATCGACAGCTTGGTGAGCAAAATTCAAGCCCTTCAAAACAAGTATGCTACAACTTTCTTCGAGGTCGAACAGCAGATCAGCGAAACCGAAGCAACGCTTTCGGGAATGATCGATGACCTTGAGGGTAATGAGTATGATATGCTGGGACTTAAAGAGTTGAAGAAATTGCTGGGAGGTAGTGCAGAATGACGAAAAAATCAGATGCTCCCGCAATTCGCTTCAAAGGATTCTCAGACGCTTGGGAACAGCGTAAGTTGGGAGATATTGCTGACATTGTGGGTGGTGGAACCCCAAGTACAGGAAATCAGAGCTATTGGGACGGTGATATTGATTGGTATGCACCTGCTGAAATTGCGGATCAAATCTATGCAAATTCGAGTCAGAAAAAGATAACCGGCTTGGGTTATGAGAATAGTTCAGCCAAAATGCTTCCTCCCGGTACAGTCCTGTTTACATCTCGTGCAGGGATCGGGAAAACAGCTATTTTAACCCGAAAAGGCTGTACTAATCAGGGATTTCAGTCCATTGTCCCACATCGTGGAGAGCTTGACTCTTACTTCATTTTTTCTCGAACCGAAGAATTAAAACGATATGGAGAGCTTGTTGGGGCTGGATCAACTTTCGTCGAGGTTTCGGGAAAGCAAATGGCTGTAATGGAGCTGATGATGCCGCCAACGATGCGAGAACAACAGACTATTGGAGGTTTCTTTCAGCAGCTCGACAACCTTATCACCCTTCATCAGCGTAAAGGAAAAGCAGCCGTTTCCGGCTGCTTTCTTAATTGTTCCAGTTTAGAAAAAAGTTCGGCGCAAAGCCGAACTTTGGAGTTATTTGGACAAACCTCTAACCAAGAGATCAAGTACATCATAGACGGTCTTTCTATCCTTGGTGGAAAGTTGAGAAACTTTTGCGTCAAGCTGATTATTCTTCTCAGTTACACCCGCATCAATGACATCGCAAAATATCATATCAGCAGAAACACCGAGTGCGTTCATAATATCAATTAGCGTTTCGACTGACGGTATCTTTACGCCTCTCTCGACAGCACTGATATAATTTGAACTCACATTCGCTTTCTGTGCCAAATCTTCCTGACGCATCTTTTTTGCGTTTCTGCATTTTCTGATATTCAGACCAATCGTTTCGATGTCCACGGGAACCACCCCCTTCAGCGTTACTATCGCACTATTAGTATTATAATCGACAACACGCACGCTATACACGGTCGTGTAGGCATAATCTAACTCTACTGGTTGTAGTTTTCTTGATTATCTGCTATAATAATTACACCTATAGCGTTATTTTAGGTCTGTTAGCGTTTGTGCGATGAAGATGGAGGGGTGGCTATGACTGTTATTGTTTGCTTAGATAATGCGAATGGGATGATGTTTAACCATCGTCGGCAAAGTCGAGATGCTAATGTTGTCAAGGATATTTTGAAAACTATCAATGGGGCTTCTTTATTGATTGCACCTTACTCTGAGTCATTATTTTCTCAAGCAGAATGTAGCGTTTCCATCAGCGAAAGCTTTTTAGCTGACGACGATGCCAAAGACTATTGTTTTGTTGAAAACACATCGGTTGCTGAGTTCAAAGAAAAGATTTCAAGGTTGGTCATTTATAAATGGAACCGAGATTACCCGGCAGATTTGTATTTTGACATTGACTACGCAAGCGATTACAAGCTCGAAACTACGCTTGACTTTGGTGGCACCTCTCACGAAAAGATCACGAAAGAGGTGTATGTCAGATGAGCCTCTTTTCTAAAAAGCCGAAAAGCATAGCGGACTTTGAGAAAGAGATTGAGAAGCTCCGCCAAAAGAAGAAACTCTCTGCCCGCAATTCCGAGCGTTTAGAAGAATACGAAAAGCAATTATCTACTCTAAAAACTGCGGAAGAAGCAGCGCAGAAAAAGAAAGCACGGCAAAAGAAAATTGCCATTGGCTCTATCGCAGCTTCGTTAGCCCTCGTCACTTGTATTATCATAGCCGGATGTATCTCCGAAAGCGGAACGGTTGAGTCGCCAGCGGTATCGCCGGGATATACCATTTCAGATTCCGCTAACGGAACGACAACACCATCCGACACAGGCTCAGACAACTCATCCTCCTCAGAAGTATCTGCATCGCCGACAACAAGCAATGCAACCACTCCCGCTAAAGAAAGCAATTCTTCTTTTTCCGTTAGCGATGTACCTGCTTATTCCGGTTCGCCATATGCTGTAATCAATAACAACATTCCGTATTTTACCGAGAGCGACTATACAACCAGCTCATATGAGTATTACAGTGATCTTGACTCGTTGGGGCGATGCGGCGTTTGTGTTGCTTCCATCGGAAAAGATTTAATGCCGACCGAAGAGCGAGGCTCTATCGGAAGTGTTAAACCAACAGGTTGGCATACTGTAAAATACGATAATGTGGATGGGAAGTATCTGTATAATCGTTGTCACTTGATCGGCTATCAGCTCTCTGGCGAAAATGCCAACACAAAAAATCTTATAACAGGTACTCGCTATCTGAACATTCAGGGGATGCTGCCATTCGAGAATATGGTTGCAGACTATGTTAAAGAAACCGGAAATCACATTCTATATCGCTCCACGCCAATTTTTGAGGGCAACAATCTCCTTGCAAGCGGTGTTTTACTGGAAGCATACTCTGTTGAGGACAATGGAGATGGCATTTGCTTTAATGTATATTGCTACAATGTCCAGCCAGACATTTCGATAAACTATGCAACTGGGGATAGTTCATTCGCTGGTACTCAACAAACAGAACCGCCGAAGCAAACCGAACAATCTAATCCTCCAGCCCAAAATGTTGAAAGTACCTACATTCTGAATGTCAATACGAAAAAGTTCCACTATCCTTCTTGCTCGTCTGTCAAACAAATGAGTGACAAGAATAAGCAGACTTATACCGGAAGCAGAGATGATCTGATTTCACAAGGTTATGACCCCTGCAAGAAATGCAACCCGTAAACAAAAAAAGTGCCACCGACCCACATCAAAAGTGAGTCGGTGGCTTTTTTGTTAGTAGTTCGGAACTCCGTATCCGAGGATTTCGTAGTGACCTACGCTGTACTGGTTTACCCGACAGCTATCACCGGAGTTTCCCTCAACGGTATAAACGATACCGTTTTCGACTTTTTGGACAATACCGGTGTGGTCGGATTGTCCATCCTGCGGACCCGACGAACCCTTGTTATCCCAATCAAAGAAAATAATCATTCCGGGAACAGGCTCGGCAGAGCCGTCGATCCACTGTCCACGATCTTTGAACCACTGGACGCCGTTCACGCAGCCTGCATATTTGGGTACAACACCGGTGTCAATATAGCCGCACTGATCGGCGCACCAGCTTACAAAACAAGCACACCATTCCACACGGCTTCCGAAACCGTACCAAGACCAGTACGGTTCGCCGCCTATATTGCCGACCTGTGAAAGCGCCACGGTGACGATCTGATCGTCACTGTATCGGATACCGTAAAGTACCGCCGCCCAAAGGGAATTGTTTTTGTCCTTGAGAAGCTCGGCAAGGTATTCCCGCTGTTCTGCGTCAAAGGCGTATAGGTCAGCCATTTCATCTACCGTCAAATGAGAAACGGTGATATAGAGCGTAGTCCTTGTAACCGTCGTTTCCGTCTGAACGATGTTGCCGTTTCCGTCATCCGTTTCGCTAATTTCCGTTTCCGAGTGGCTTTCACTGCGGGAGGATATGGAGTTCATCTCCCAAAAGATGTCCGAGAGGATCTGCTTTTTTCTCTCGTCCATCGTAGCAACCTCCTGCGGATTGTCCTTGTCGGTATTCGTTCTGACCGCATAGACTGCAAGCACATCCTTCCACACGGCTCGACCGCCGCTGATCTCCATATTATCATAAGCTACCGAGTTTTTCTCCGCTTCCATCTTGGCATCGTAATCAGCGTTGATTTCCTGTACGGCAGTCTGCATCGACATTCCCGTTCCGGAATCCTCGCCGGAAAAGAATATCCCGAAAACCGAGCCGCAGATCAGAGCAATCAGGCAAATCACGACAATGACCGCAACGGCAACCCAGCCGCCTGCGGCGATAGCAGCGACCAGTGCTTTTGTCGCCGCTATGATCGCTTTGACTGCGGCAATCGTTGCTTTTACGGCAGCTTTTACACCGGCAACTGTTGCCTTGGCTGCGGCTTTGGCGGCTTGTGCAGCTTTTTGCGATGCTTTCACCGTAGCCTGTGCGGTTTTCTGCGCCGTCTTTGCCGCCTGCTGTGTGGTCTTGATTGCCGTTTTCGTGGTCTTGACCGACCTCTGTGCGGCTTTGGCTGTACCTTTCCCGGCAGTCTTGATGGTTTTCTTACCGGCAGAACCGGCAGACTGTTTGATCGTCTTTTCCGTTTGCTCGACCGCCTTGATGGTCTTATTCCCGGAGGTGCGGACAGTCTGCCTTTTCATTGACTCAGCCGCCCGCTTTTCCCGGAACCTCTGAACACCGTCCTTTGCTTTGGACACATTCCGTTTCGTTTCTTCCAGTCCCTTGCGCCCCTGCTTATCAAACTGGTGCGCCGCTTCGTGCGTGATACGGTCAACGCCGCCTTCCACTCGGTCGGAGGCGTACTCCTCGGCATTATGCTCATCCGGGTGCGTTGTGTGTTCTGCCTTTTCCTTCGTCTGCACATAGGCGGAGCGCATACGGTCTGCGGCGATTGCCGCTTTGTCGATCTTCTTGATTGTGCCTTTTACGACATCTCTCGTTTTAATATCAGCCATTGAACCCTCCTTTCCGGGGCGTACCCAAACGCCCCTAAATTAAAAACGAGGGGTAAAGGTATAAACACCTTACCCCTCAAAGTGCGGGAGCTGAAAAGTCTTGATATTGCTGGCTTTTTCAGCGCCTATTTTTCGACTCTGCCCGTTTTCTTCTTGCGTACCCTGCCTGCTGAGCTTTGTAAGCTCTTTGAGCGCACTTCTCGCAATATTTCTTTCGGTTGCCCTTCTTGATAATCAGCGCACCGCAGGACACGCACTTTTCAAAGCGTGTGCCAAGAATATCCGCTTCCAGCAAAGGCTCTGCCGGCAAAACAGCTTTGCGGAAATACTTGCAGAGAAGTGAGTATGAGATGCTCTGCACACAGGCGCAGGGTTCTCCGTCATCCAGCGCAAGGCAGTTGCCGTTGTCATAATTGGCACAAAGGCGCTTAATTAGGGCGTTCGCCCTCTGCCGTTGCTTCGGCGTGAGTCTTGGCAGCATCCGCACCACCGTCCTCCGTTATGCGCTTCGCCACGACCACAAGACGGCTGTTATTGCGGCTGTACTCACAGGTAGACAGCGTAATGAGCTTATCGCCGTATTCGGCGGTCACGCCGGTATCATAGAAAGACAGTTCCTTGCACTTGGCAATGAAGTCGTCAAACTCATTGGCACTCTCTGCGTCTATAAAGCGATAAAACTTGAATGCTTCGGGACTGTCGGTGTAGACCACCGTGCGGAATACAGCAACGATCTCATACTCCTGCTTATCCGTCAGTGTGTTGAAGGTGATCATCCGATGCTCACTCCAAAAGTCTTTGCTCTTGAATTTTTCAAGGTGGGCAAACATCGAACCGTTGGACATATGGTGTCCATAGATGACAAGATTGTCGGACGGCTCCTGCACATCGCAATCCTCCTGCACATAGGGACAGCCATAGTCGGAGTATTCCTTATCAAAGCCGTGCTTTAGATAGAAATTCGGCTCATTCACCGACTGCATCACGGGATAATTGATGTTGGTATCTGCAATGCTGATCCAGCCCACCAAATCGCCGTTCTGCTGATAAAGCTCTGCAAGCTCCGGCAGAAGCATCTTTTCCTCGGAGTATGGAATCTGCTCCGCCGGTTCCGTTGCAGCATCCGTCTGTGCCGCAGCGTCTACAAGTTCAGCCAGCTCGCCATAAAGCGCAGCTTGCTTATTCGACTCCTTGTAGTGATCGATAATAAAAAAGGTGCTCGTGCCGAGGACGGCTACAAGCACTGCAATAAGAATTACACAGATTTTCTTTTTCATTGCGTTTCCTTTCATAAAGCGAGTAGGCACCCGCTGAAGTCAGCGAGTGCCTATAAGGTTTGTCTTGTTTATTTGCAGTAGATAGAGATTGCACGCTCGACAAATTTTGCAGTTCCTTCCCCACCTGCTTTATCAATATTCTCGGTAAATTCACCTCCAGCTCCATACATTGCACCAAGAGTTTGCAGTATTTCAGGGGTGCATTGATAATAATTCTCTGAGATATATGCCTGTAAGCGCTTCACCAAGGCTTGCGCTTCCGGCAATGCAGGATCGCCATCCTTGCATTTGCCAAAATCAGAGAAGATCAGCATCACTCCTCTTGCAAGCGCTTCTTCTGCATTCTTAGAGCGCCCCTTGTTCTTTTGCGTATATTCCTGATAGGCATTGGTGTGTTGCCACTTTTCTTTTGCTTTCGTAGCGTATTCATCCATCTTTGCCGTATCAAATGCAGAAAAGTCCATATTCATTCCTCCAACCTGTTTTAGTCCACGAGCGAAGGTGATAAGGTTTTCGATATGCTCTTTTTTCAATGTGAGCAAGCATATTTGCTGATCTAATGCCCGATCCCTATCAAAGTCCGGACTTTGAAGAATGGACTGAATCTCTTTGAGAGAGAATTCAAGCTCACGGAACAGCAATATTTGCTGCAAGCGCTCCAGAGCTGTATCGTCATACAGCCGATAGCCTGCTTCGGTATATTCCGCCGGATGCAGTAAACCGATTTTGTCATAGTACTGCAAGGCACGAATGCTAACCCCCGTGAGCTTGCTCACCTCATTGACGGTCATCATTGGTATCATCCTCCTTCGTGGTAATTATAGCATAAACCATTACGCAGCGTCAGAGTCAATACCTTTTTTGAAGAATTTAAGCACCCTCGCCCGGTTTGGTGGTCATCAGCTTATAGAGCTTCGTGTTCTTGGGGAATTTATTGGCAAACGGTACAAGGCTGGAGCCGACTTTGATCAGTCCGTGACCGGCATCCACATTGGTGATATAGGAAAGCTGGGTGTCCGAGATGTTCAGCAGCTTCGCAAGTTCCAATCTGTCTGTGGATGCCTGATTGAGCATCACGATGAACTCGGAGTTTGCCAGCATCGTTCTTGCCGTGTGGGACTGAAGCAGGTCGTCCACATTCTGCGTGCTGCCGGTCGCATAAGCGCCGTACTTTCGCACACGCTTCCAAAGGGTGAACAGGAAGTTTGCGCTGTACTCGTGCTGGAACAGAAGGTAGATCTCATCAATGAAGATGAAGGTGTTTTTGCCCTTGGCTCGGTTCTGCGTAATACGGTTCAGGATAGAGTCGAGGACGACCAGCATACCGATGGGCATAAGCTGCTTGCCGAGGTCAAGAATGTCATAGCAAATTAGGCGATTGTCCGTGCTCACATTGGTTTTCTTTGCAAAGGTGTTAAGAGAGCCATTGGTAAACAGCTCAATGGCAAGAGCGATTTCCTGCGCTTCGGGTTCGGATTGCTTGAGAAGCTCCGCCCGGAAGTCCTGCAAGGTCGGCACCTCGCCGGTGTAGTTGTTCTGCTGATAGGTGCGGTAGACGCTTGCCGTACAGCGGTCAATGATAGATTTCTGCACTGCGCCGAGGTTGTTTCCTCCGATGAGCTGTTCGCACAGGGACATAATGAACTCGGATTTCAGAATAACGGGGTTTGCGCCGTCGCCGTACTCCCGGTTCATATCCATCGCATTGATGTGGGTGGGAGAAGTGGCTGAGATGTTAATGATCTCGCCGCCCAGCGCCCGCACAAGGGGCGAATACTCTCGCTCCGGGTCAATGATAATGATGTCTGCGTTGCCGGCAAGCACTTGATTGATGACCTCGCCTTTTGCGGTAAAGGACTTACCACCGCCCGAAACACCGAGAATAAACTCGTTGCCGTTGAGGAGCTGTCTGCGGTCTGCGATAATCATATTTTTGGAAATGACATTCTGACCATAGTAAACGCCGTTGGTGTGGCAAATGTCCTGCACACGGAACGGGATAAAGACCGCAAGGCTCTCTGTGGTCAGAGTACGGAACGACTCAATCTTGCGGACACCGAAGGGCATCGCCGTATTCAGTCCATCAAGCTGCTGGAACTTGAGAATACCGAACTGGCAAAGGTGCTTTCTTGCTGTGGTAAGCAGAGCTTCTGTGTCATTGTCAAGTTGCTCCTTGGTGTCCGCCGTTTGAACCATCGTCAGAACGGCAAACATCATTCGCTGGTCACGGGTCGTCAGGTCGTCAAGGAACTCTTTCATTTCCTTGCGCTGTTGCTCAATGTCGTAGGGAAGCTGGGCAGAAAAGTTGTTGTTGGCATTCTGCCGACGCTGCCAGTTGGTCGCATTGGTTTCAACACCAAGCAGACGGCTTTCGGCTTCTCGCACGGCTTCATCCGTGGGTACGGGGATAACATCAATGGACATCATCAGATTACGGTTGAGATCGGTCATTTCCGCAACCATACTGTCCTTGATATAAGAAGCGTATTCTCGCAGAAACAGCACTCTGCCGTAACGCTCTCCGATCTTGAAATAGTCGCCCGTAAACTCCATCGAATCAGGGCAGATGAAATCCTTGAAGTCGTGACCCTTTCTGCGGGTTTCCTTGATGTCGAAGCGGAACTCCGTTTCTTCACCGGCACGGTAAAAGTCGTGGAAAATGCGGAGTCGTTCGTCCGGCTCCAGCTCCACGCACTTACTGCCAAGCCGCCCGAAGTGGGCGATTAGGTCAGCACCCACACGGGCAAAGTAGTTTCTCGCTTCCTCCACATTCTTCTTGCACACCGAAATGGTGATGTACTTCTCCTGAATGATAGCGTTTGCACCGGTTGCTTTATCAAGGAGCATCCGATTGTACTCCTCACGGTACTCGTCAAGAGCATCGCCCTTCAGGGGGAGAAGAATGGTTTTCTCAAAGTTTGCACGGTTCAAACGGCGGTTGTTAATGGTGATCTTGGTGGTTGCACCGCTGTCAAGGCTGTTGAGTAGCTCCGAATACTCAAGGAACATAGCTTCCTTATCCTCACGACTGGCGACAGCATAGTTGATGTCGCTGAACTTATAGGTCTTGGAGAACTTATCTCTACCCACCTGAAAAATACCGTCATCGTAAATCGCCTTGATGGGGATCACATCCTGGACGCCCCTCGGCACAACAAATCGTTCTTTATCCTGTTTGAGCAGGTTGCGAAGCGTTTTAATCATTGGCTTTCAATACCTCCTTTTGCTTGTGTTCCATTTCAGGCTTCATCATTTCGTAGTAGGTGTTGGTGGAACGGAAGGTCAGTTTCTTTGGCATCAGAAACTCGGATTTGAACCAAGCCCATACGAACTTTTCCGCCGTCATTCCGTTGTATTTGATAAAGCCGAGAGCCGCAAAGGGTGCGGCTCCCAAAATGCACATCCACGGTACGGTTTCCGTGCCGACATATGGCTTGAGCAGGAAATAGAGTCCCACTGCCACCACGCAGGCGCAGGCAGAAAAAATGAACTGTCGCATAGACAGTCCAAAGAACATTGCCTCCGTATAGTTGCGGATTTCTCGGTTGATCTTAACTTCCATTGAAGCTCCTTTCTCTGCGATAGCTTTCCTTTGCCTGACGGATTTCCTCGGCACAGACGCATTCATCCGCAAGGCAGTTCACCTTGCCTTTGCGTCTGCCACCATAGTACAGACAATATCGACAATCGCAGTCCTCAAGGGTAAACCCCTTGAAGCGGTTATAGATTTTGGTGTTGTTTTTCATAGTGCGCTCCTTACAGTCCCATCATCTCTCGGATAATGCGGTCGCTCATCTTGACCGAGCCAACGAGAACGAGCATATTAAAGAGCAGTTCGCCTATATAACTCCACACCTGCGTGACCGCCGCCGCATCGGGATTGACCACGGGTGGTGAGGACGCAAAAAGCGAGAAGATAATGCAGGACAGCACGATCACTGCCCCCTCCAAGCAAACGGCGCAGTAGCTTTTGATGAAGGACTTGCCCACATTCTGACTCGGTTCACCAGCGAAGGTGGAAAGCGGAATGGGCGCAAGCGCCGTATACATATAGAGCTTGAAAAATCGCCCATACACGGTCATTATCAGGATAAAGGACATCACGGTAATAAAAAGCCCGCCGATGAGCGTGACAGCCCATAGCGGGATACTCTCGAAGAAGCCGCAGTCCTCAATAGTCGTTATCATTTCAGCCGGCAGAACCGTCTGTTGCGGTGAACCGAAGCCTGCCGAACTCATAATTGTCGAAATCGTTCCCTGCACGATATTGAACAAGGCAAGCATCAGCTCCATACCATAGGTGATAGCACCCTTGGCAATGACAAAGCGAACGAACAGCTTCAGAGCGTGTTCCGGTTTCTTGACTTCTGTGAACGAACCGCAGGTTTTCACCATACCGGCGACGAAGAACAGCACAAGGAGTGCAAGTCCGATAGACTGCACTGCGCCGTTAATGTTGACGATCACGCCCCAAATCCCTCCACCTTTGAAGTCCTGCGGCGTTGTCGTGACAAGCTGCCAAATCTCTGCCAGCTTTTCGTTCCAAGTTTCCAGTGCGTTTTCAAGGTTTTGTACGACCCAGTTATCGCTCACGAAAAGCACCTCCTTTCAAAGAATATGGGGTGTTCCTGAAAAGCCAGGAACACCCCACGGTGTGAATAAACTTAGCCGACAATGAGGTCGAGGATTTCCTTTGCGAAGGTGATGATGACGCCGCCCGCAAGGGTCAGGAAACCGTTTGCTCGCTGAGAGGGGTCGTGGGACTTCAGGGACAGACCGACCTGCACAACGCCAAAGCCCAGCAGGATGAGTCCAATCGCACGGATCAGACCAAAAATAAAGGTGGACAGGTTATTGATAACGGTAATGGGGTCGTTGGCGGCAAAAGCCGTAACCGAAGTACCGAGGACGAGTGCTGCACCCATAATGGCGGTGCAGTAAATGCGGAAGCCCTTCTTGACCTTGCCGGTCATAGGCAGCTTTTCGGTATGCTTCTCGGTTTTCTTCTTGAAAATGTTCATATTAGTTACCTCCGTAATTTTGTTGTATTGTTGTTGGTTTCCGAGTTGAAATCCTCATCGGACAGCAGCTCATAGGTGGTTTCCGATACCTCTGTATCCGGCAGAGTATCGGGGTCGAGGTACTGCACCTCAATGGTCGCAATATTACTTGTGACCTTGCCGTGCTGATAGACGCCGCCTTTTCCGTCGGCAGTCAGGTCAACGGCGGGGTGCTTGAGAATGTCGTATTTTAAGTCCATCACGGGGAGTTCCCCTCGGATGAACAGAATGGCGTAGCGGTTATCAAGCATACGAACCTCATCGGGAGTCAGAAGCTCTCGACCGCTGATCTGATAGTTGGTGGAATAGTTTCCGCTTCGCCCGGAACTCTTTCCGTAAGTGTTCGTGTCGATGGTTTCCTTGCCCAGCAATTCGCTTACATACTTATGGGTGGACTGCTCGTTGCCGCCCAAGTAGAGGAACTCATCGCAGTTGCCGACGATGGATTCCCACTGCTTTTCAAACAGTGCCTTGAGCTGTGCCAAGTTCTGAAGAATGATGGACACAAACACACCACGGGAACGCATAACGGAAAGGATCTTATCGAAGTCGTCCGGCAGGCTGACATTGGCGAACTCGTCCATCAGGAAGTGAACGGGAATTGGCAATGCGCCGCCGTGAATATGGTCAGCGGAAAAGAATAGCTGCTGAAATAGCTGGGTATAAAGGATGCTGACCAAGAAATTGAAGCTCGAATCGTTGTCCGGGATAATGGCGAACAGTGCCACTTTCTTTTCGCCCATAGAAGCAAGGTCAAGCTCGTCGGTGCAGGTCAGTGCTGCCAAGCTCTCCAAGTTGAACTTTTCAAGCCTTGCGGCAAGGGTGATCTGAATGGATTTCAGGGTCTTTGCCGAACCGGTGTGGTAAGACCGATAGTATTTCAGAGCGATGTGGTCGGGTCTGTCCAATTCCAAATCGGCAAACAGGCAGTCCAGCGGCGAAGGTCGTGGATCTTCCTCATTGTCGATGGCAGCCGCTTGCAGCATCTCCATTACCATTGCAAAGTTCTGCTCGTCCTCCGGTGCTTCGTAGTGAAGATAATAGACGAGAGCAGACAGCAGCATTGAAGCTGAGGTATCCCAAAACGGGTCGTTACTTTGTGACCCCTTTGGCGTTGTGCTCTTGAACAGATTTGTCACAAGCCGTTGCACATCGTTGTCCGAATGGAGATAGACAAACGGGTTGTAGCAGTGGCTCTTTTCCATTGAAATCAGGTCGAGAACTCTGATCTCATAGCCCTTTTTCTCCAGCAGATTTCCCACATCCCGGACGATCTCGCCCTTCGGGTCAAGAATCACGAAGCTGGTGTTCGCCTGCATCAAATTTGGTTTGCAGTAAAAGCGGGTCTTACCGGCACCGGAACCGCCGCAGACAAGGGTATTCAGGTTTCGGCGGTGCTTCTTACCATTCAGCCCGATACGGACTGCCTGCGTCATCAGCTTGTTTTCGGTCGGTGGGTTCTGCCGGTATTTCTTGTCCACGGCTTTGGCATTGCCCCATTTTGCGCTGCCGTGTTCCTCCCGGCGTCGGTAGTTCCTGCGTGTAGAGAAGTAGATACCGATGCCCATTCCGTAGCAGAGAAGCAAAACGAGGACAGTTTTTACACTGTCCTCGCAAAGCTCTATATGAAATGGGTCGCTCATCACATTCATCAAGCTCGGCAGTATCTCCGGCAAGCCACCCTTAACGGATGGTGCAATGAGAAGTCCGAGCCACACAATCGGCAGGATGCCGAGTACGGCGAGAATGATGGAGGTCTGTCTGTCGTTATCTCGATTCACGACAGGAGCAGTCCTTTCTTTCCACTACCTTGAACTTTTTCTTTGGGGCATACCCGACCTTGATGATAAGATCGTCCACGGCATCGGTGGATTTGCCCTCATTCATCAGTTCGGTTTTGGTATCGTTCAAAACTCGAATCACTACGCCGTGTTCATAATCGTCCAAGGCGATGTGATAGCGTTCCTCTTTCATCACTCACACCTCATCTTTCCTGTTCCTTGTTTCTGTCAGCACGGCGACGGTAGATTTCCTCCGACACACGGGAGCCGATCTCGCTCATCGCAGAACGGGTCTTGGAAAGCTCCGCACGGATTTCCTTGGGGGACTTGCCCGCCAGCTCCTCCGGGATACGGTCAATGGCGAAGTTCTTCACATCCACTCCGAACTTGCGGCAGAGCATATAGCCAACGCATACGGCAGAGAAGCCCATATCCCTGCGGCTGTATGCTTCGCAGTTCATTGCAAGCTGAGCGTGACCAAGTTCCTGTGCCACGCACTGGCAGAGCGCAACGCTGTTCCCAATGTCCCTCTTGATATAAAGGGTCTGATCCTCGTTCTTATAGAACGCCCCCATATTGGGAGAAGGCAGCTCCTCCACAGTGCTCACATCAATGGGAGCCGTGTCGAGCATAATGGCAACGAGCTTTCGGGGGTCACGGTCAAGGGTGGGTGCAGCAGGCTTCTTGCCGCTGGTCTGCGCCACATCGAATACCTTCTTGACATTGTAGGCAATGCCGGTAGAGCCGTCATTCTTGGTGTATTCAACAGGTTCAAGAATGGACAGGCTCTTAGCACCCTTGTTGACCTTCACGCCGTCCTCCTGCCAATCACGAAAATCCTTGAGCTGAGTCGCCTGCGGCTGCTGCTTGTAAATGAGCAGAGCGTTGGCGGCAGAGTAGCGATCCATTCGTGCCTGCGTATCGAGATATGCCCTGAACTTGTCGGGGTCCCGGACGATCTCAGTAGCGGTATCGTCGATCATCTGATACACGGCATCCTTCTCCGCCTTTTTCTTGGCGGCGTATTCCTCCGGGGAGAGCTGCGGACGAGCCGCAGTCCCGGACTTCTTGGGAGTGAAATTGTTAGTCATAGCTGATTACCTCTCTTTCAATTTCTTATGCTTTTTCGGCTGGGTGTGAACCGTCTGACGGTTCGGTTCGGGAGTCTTGCTTTTCTCCTTGGAAAGCGCAGGCTCGGCACGGTCTGCTTCTTTGTCAGCTTTTGCAGCAACCTTGTAGCGCTCCAGCTTTTCTCTCACGGAAGGCTTCTTGTCTGCCTGCTTTGCTGTACCCCGGTCAATAGCCGTACCGCTGATCTCGGAGCTTCGCTCGGACGGAGGGCTTTTTTCCGTCTTTGCGACCGTAGGGTTTTCGTGGGACTGACCTTCTTTCTGCAAAGGCTTTCCCATTGCTTCCTCCACGATGATCTCGCCCTTGGTTTTGGTCGGCACTTCCCGTGCCACCGCTTCACGGTCAGCCTTGTCCTGCTCCGCCTGCGTGATAACGCCTGCCTTATCGACCTTGCCGATCTCGAAGCGTTCCACAATGCGCTGAATTTTGGAAGCGTCCTCTGCACGGGCGATAATATCCACGGGTACATCATCTCCCTTGGCGCTCTTATCTCTCAGGACACAGTAGAGAACGCCATAGCGCTTCGCCTGTTTGGTGAACTGTGCCAAGTCCTTGTTTGGGATAGAAAAGACCTTCAGTTCCTTGCCGGACTTGATCATATTGGTGAGCCGTGCTTTGCCTTTGGTCTGCTGTTCCTGCTTCAGCACGGACACGAGAAGCAGGGCGACATTCTTTGCCGCCGAGCCTGTAAGTTTTGCGGCAACTTCAAAGCCTTCAAGCGAGAGCCTGACGACCTGCTCAGCCGCATCACCGCCGTTGTTCATAGTTGCGGTTCTCCTTTCGTTTTGATTTTTCTTCCTCTGCTCGGACTGCACCCACCTTTTCCTCGATAACCTTGGAACGGACAGCGATGTCCTGACAGAGTTTGACCTCCTTGCGGAGTTCTTTCAACTTCTCGCCGAGAAGCGAGATACTTGCCTTTGCCTGTGACAGCTCTGCATCTGTGATGTTCACTTTTCGTATTTCATTTCGGAGGTGCGTTCTGTCGGCAGTTAAGGTCTTGATTTGCTCCTCGACCGAGTGCTGATATGAAAAAAGCTGCTCGTCTGTACCGATGTGGTGCTTGCCGAGCAGCGTGACTTGTTTGGTGAGTTCATCTATCTTTATCAGATCCTCTTTGAAAAGATAGTGAACTCGCGCTTGATTCTGTTGTCCTGCCTTGTACTTCGGCAGATAGCCGAGCCGGTAGCAGCAGTAAAGGTACAGCCCATACAGACCGCCGACTTTTCCAATTCTGTCGCTCCGTGTTCTGAGCCGGTATTGCTTCGGTCGGTAGGTTTTAGGCTGGAACGGCTCAAAGTCGATGTTGTCACGGTTTTCAATGAGCCGCTGTGTAATGCGCTCTTTGGTGTATTCCTCACCGAGCCTGTGCAATCGGATCGGGCGTTCATCACCCTTGCCCCTAATTGTCCAATACTTCCGCTTGGGATTGGAGCCGAGGGTGTAGCCCATTTCAGAAAGATGGTATTCAAGCTGTCTGAGGTTGTGGCTCATTGCGATGGCTTCATCCAAGGCGGCACGGGCGAGGTTATAGCGTGTGGGCATCCCGGCTTTATCCTTTTGAGTCAGGATACGGGGCGACTGATAGGCTTCCGGGTTCTGTACCACGGACAGTCCGTGTTCCAAGCAGACCTCATCGGCAATATGGCGGAAGTACCACCACGCTTTCTCTTTGTTCTGCAATCGCTTGCCGTCCCTGAACGAAACGGAGTTCACAACGAAGTGGCAGTGAAGATGTTCCGTATTCAGATGCGTTGTCACAAGGACTTGAAACCGGTCGCCCCACATTCTTTCTGCGAACGCCATACCGACCCGCTGTGCAAGCTCCGGTGTGATGTCGGTTTCCTCAAAGCTGAGATAACCGTGATAGGCTTGGATGCCATCCGGCTTGTCGAATTGCTCTTTCACCGTGATGAACTGCTCACGGGCAGTTTGCGGGTTACAGTGGATGCCCTCGCAGAACAGCTCCCGTTCTGTTTTCTCTCCGTCCTTTGCATAGGCGACTACATCACGGAGTGCTTGATAATCGGCGTCGCTGTACTTCGACTTGGACTTTGTGGTTTTCTCAGGATTGGAAGCGTAGTCGAGAACGGTCGCAAGGCGAACCGTGACCGGCCACAGCTTACTTACTGCCATTTCAGGTTGCTCTCACCGGGTCGAAGAAACTGACGCTCCATATCTGCCTGAAACTTGTGCAGGCGATCCAACTCACTGTTCAGCTTCTGCGTATCGATAAAGCCGAGGGCATTTGCCTTAACGGAGATCTGATGGATGTTATTGCCGATGGCGGAGAACTCCCGCAACGCATCGTAGAAGCGGTCATCGGGCTTCTCCTTCGGTTCATAACCACGGAGCAACAGACGGACGAGCGCCGCTTCAGACAGGCAGGTTTTCTTTGCTTTCTTCCGCAAGTCCTGCGCTTCGTCACGGGAAAACCAAAACTGCTTCTTGATCGTTCTTTTCATAAATGGAATTCATCCTTGTATTATAGAGTAGTAGTTTTTAGAGTCCCTCTCCAAGGACTTGTGCT
>CAUWEI010000006.1:0-18733 GCA_963557675.1 uncultured Oscillospiraceae bacterium
GATGGGAACAGCAGCCCTTCTGCGGGAGCTGCTGTTTAAGTCCAAGGAGTACGCCCAGGAGAAGAAGGAGGGAAAGAATCCCAAATTCGACATGAAGCTGGAAGCTATGATTCCGGTTATTGAGGGCGAAATTCCTCTGAAGGCTCATGCTCACCGGGCCGATGATGTGTTTACCTCCATTCGGATTGCAAAGGAATTTGGTGTGAAGCTGACCTTGGACCACTGCACCGATGGTGCTCTCATTGCCGAGGAACTGGGAGAAGAAGGGCTGCCCGCCTTTGTTGGCCCCTCCTTTGGCAGCAAGACCAAGATTGAGCTGAGAAATAAGAGCTTCACCACTGCTGCAACACTTCATAAGGCCGGTGTACCTGTGAGCATTATCACCGATGCCCCTGTGATTCCTCTGCAATATCTGCCCCTGTGTGCGGCATTGGCTGTGCAGGGCGGTCTGAAAGTGGAAGAAGCATGGAAAGCCATCACCATCAATCCTGCTACTTACACCGGAATTGCAGACCGGGTAGGCAGTTTGGAGAAGGGAAAGGACGGCGACGTGGTCATTTGGACCGCAGACCCCATGCAGACTGTCGGTGCGGAATCCTGGATGACGATAGTAGATGGTAAGATTGTATATAGAGCGGAGGATTGATTCATGGGATGTGAAACCTGTGGCAGCGGTGGAAGCTGCGGCGGTTGTGGAGGTTGTGGCGGCTGCCACTCAGCCCTGTACCTGACAGAACCGGAAATCTTGATTCTGGAAACATTGGGTGAGGTGGCATTCCTTCCGGTGGCCCGGCGGGTAGACACTATGGAACCGATGTGCTTTGAGTCTCTGGGATATGCCAGTGAAGATGTGAGCCGAATTTTAGAACACCTGTCTCTAAAAGGTCTTGTGAGTCTGGATTTTGACAAGCCCCTTACAAATTTTGACTATACCGCCTATGTAGGCTATCCCCTCCATGGAAGCGTGGCCCTTACCGCACGAGGTCAGGAAGTTCTGGACCGACTCAGCCTACAGGGAATGGAAGAATAAAACAAAGACCGAATTTACTGTCTCTGTTTTCCACCGGAAAGCAGGGGGGGCTGTGGAAAAAACAAGGATTTGTGGGAGTATGATTTCGTGACAGACCAAAGGCTTCCTGATTGAAAAGGAAGCATTTGGATGTTCTGCCCAGCTGAAATTGCTCCTGACCTGCCATAGCCAGCAGTAAATGGGTCTTACAGTTTTTATATTGGAGGAAAATAGTATGTGTACAGCTATAGCGTATCAAACAAAAGACCTTTATTTTGGTCGTAATCTGGATTTGGAATATTCCTACATGGAGCAGGTAGTGGTAATGCCCCGGAAATTTCCTTTGAACTTCCGGAAGGTTCCTGCTATGAACCACCACTATGCAATGATCGGCATGGCTTATGTGCAGGAAAACTACCCTCTCTATTATGATGCTACCAACGAAAAGGGCCTCAGCATGGCAGGACTGAATTTCGTTGGGCCTGCTGCCTTTTTCCCGGAAGTGCAGGGCAAGGACAATGTGGCACCTTTTGAGCTGATTCCCTGGATTTTGGGCCAGTGCGAAAATTTGCAGCAAGCCAGAGCGTTGCTGGAGCGAATGAATATTCTCAGTGAATCCTTTTCTACGGAACTGCCAATCGCACACCTGCATTGGATGATTTCAGACAAAAGTGGTTCCTTAGTGGTGGAGAGCATGGCAGACGGGCTTCATATCCGTGAGAATCCTGTTGGTGTGCTTACCAATAACCCACCCTTTGACTATCAGATGACCCATCTGACAGACTTTATGAACCTTACCCCCATGGAGCCGGAGAACCGCTTCTGTTCCGATCTTTCTCTCCGTACGTATTGCAGAGGCATGGGAGCCTTGGGCCTTCCCGGAGATGTTTCTTCTGCATCTCGGTTCGTCCGTGCTACCTTTAACAAGATTCATTCCAAGTCCGGAGAGACAGAGGAAGAAAGTATCAGTCAATTTTTCCATATCCTTGCAAGTGTCTCCATGCTGAGAGGCTGCTGTGATGCAGGAAATGGAAAGTATGATCTCACGATTTATTCCAGCTGCTGTAACGCAGATAAGGGCATTTACTATTATACCACCTATGATAACTGTGCAATCACTGGAGTAGATATGCACAAAACAGACCTGGATGCAACGACAATTACGGCCTATTCTCTGCGAAAAGACATGAGAATTCTTATGGAAGAGTAATCCAATACAAAGAAATCGGGAGCTGCCAATAAAGGCAGCTCCCGATATTTTCTTTCTCTTACAGATGTAGGACCCGGTCTTTAATTTCCTGGGTACGACCCTGATTCCAGAACTGAGTGCCGATGTAGCCGCAGGTACGGCGTGCAACATTCATTTTGCTCTGGTCCCGGTTGCCGCACTGGGGGCAGGTCCAGACCAGCTTGCCGTCCTCGTCCTTTTCAATCATGATCTCTCCGTCATAGCCACAAACCTGGCAATAATCGGATTTTGTGTTCAGCTCTGCATACATGATGTTGTCATAAATGAACTGCATGAGGCCCAAAACAGCATCAATATTGTTTTGCATATTAGGTACTTCCACATAGCTGATGGCACCGCCGGGGCTGAGACGCTGGAACTGTGCCTCGAAGGACAGCTTGGAGAAAGCGTCGATTTCCTCGGACACATGGACGTGATAAGAGTTAGTGATATAGCTCTTGTCCGTAATGCCGGGAATCACGCCGAACCGATTCTGAAGGCACTTTGCAAACTTGTAGGTAGTGGATTCCAGAGGGGTGCCGTACAGGCTGAAGTCGATGTTGTGCTCCTTCTTCCAGGCGGCACAGGCATCATTCATATGCTGCATGACTTCCAGAGCGAAGGGAGTGGCATCGGGATCGGTGTGAGAATGACCGGTCATGTACTTGACACACTCATACAGGCCGGCGTAGCCCAGAGAAATGGTGGAGTAACCGCCATAGAGCAGCTTGTCGATAGGCTCGCCCTTTTCCAGACGGGCCAGAGCACCATACTGCCACAAGATGGGGGCTGCATCGGACAGAGTGCCAAGCAGACGATTGTGGCGGCACATCAGAGCCTTGTGGCACAGAGCCAAACGCTCGTCAAAGAGTTTCCAGAACTTCTCCATATCCTTGCCGGAGGACAGAGCCACATCCACCAGATTGATGGTAACAACGCCCTGATTAAATCGGCCGTAGTACTTGGGCTTTCCATTTTCGTCCACATAGGGAGTCAGGAAGGAACGGCAGCCCATGCAGGTGTAACAATGGCCTTCGCCATTTTTGTCCACCTTGAGCTCCAGCATCTTCTTTTCGCTGATGTAGTCGGGCACCATACGCTTTGCGGTACACTTGGCAGCCAGCTTGGTGAGGTACCAGTAGGGAGTGTCTTCCCGCACGTTGTCTTCTTCCAGAACATAGATGAGCTTGGGGAAAGCGGGAGTAATCCACACGCCCTTCTCATTCTTGACGCCCTGACAGCGCTGAAGCAACATTTCTTCCACAATTACAGCCAGATCCTTCTTTTCCTGCTCGTTCTTGGCCTCGTTGAGGTACATGAACACAGTAATGAAGGGGGCCTGTCCATTGGTAGTCATGAGGGTGACCACCTGATACTGAATGGTCTGAACGCCACGGCGAATCTCTTCTCTCAGGCGATCCTCTACCACCTTGGACACTACTTCGGGGGCAGGTTCCACACCGAACTCCTGAAGCTCCCGGCGGACGGCAACCCGGATCTTTTCACGGCTGACCTGTACAAAGGGGGCCAGGTGAGCCAGGCTGATGGACTGACCGCCGTACTGGTTGGAGGCCACCTGTGCAATGATCTGGGTGGCAATATTGCAGGCGGTGGAGAAGGAATGGGGCTTTTCGATCATGGTGCCGGAGATGACGGTGCCGTTTTGCAGCATGTCTTCCAGGTTGATCAAATCACAGTTGTGCATATGCTGAGCATAGTAGTCGGCATCGTGGAAATGGATGATACCGGCCTCGTGGGCCTCTACCACATCCCGAGGCAGCAGAATTCGACGAGTGATGTCCTTAGACACCTCACCGGCCATATAGTCACGCTGTACGGCGTTGATGGCGGGGTTCTTGTTGGCGTTCTCCTGCTTGACTTCTTCATTGTTGCTCTCAATGAGGCTGAGAATCTGGTCGTCCGTGGTGTTGGAACGGCGCACCAGACTGCGGGTGTAGCGGTAAGTGATGTACTCCTTGGCAACCTCAAAATTGCCGTGGGCCATGATTTCCTTTTCTACCAAATCCTGAATTTCTTCCACGGCAGGGCTGCGGCCCATCTGCTCGCAGCTCAGTGCCACACTCTTAGCAATCCGGGAAATCTGTACAGGGGTTAGCTGAAACTGCTCTGCTACGGCAATGTTTGCACGGGAAATGGCGGAGCGGATTTTCTCTAGGTCAAAAACGACTTCTGTGCCGTTTCGTTTAATAATTTTCATAATTGCTCTCCTCTCTGGTTATACGACTGGTCCCAGTGGGGACAGGTCACACCCCAACCCTTTGGGGGAACGCAGTCTATTATACAACATATTGTGTATAATGCAAGCCCAAAAACACTAAATTTTGTGTCTGCAAATTTGTGACATTTTTTGTGCGGGTTTTAGAAACCGATGTGTTAGACTCCTACTAGGACAAAGCGACAAAAACAATGAGGAATTTGAGAAATAAGGTTTGAAATCGGGAGACCACGCAGGTATAATGGAAATTAGCAGGTAAGGCCAAATTTGGGAGCTTAACGTTTTTGTTTGAAGGAGACATAACATATGGCAGAATATTTTGGAAAGCTGCCCAATGGCGGGCAGGCAATGCTCTATACCATCGGTAGTTCAGAACTGAAAATTCAGGTGTCGGATTTGGGTGCCACGTTGGTCGGAGTTGAAACGAAAGACCGTGAGGGTGCCTTTGTAGATGTGAGTCTGGGCTTCCGGCAGGCAGAAAAATATCTCACGGAGGACGGCTGCATCGGAGCCTCCGTAGGCCGCAACGCCAACCGGATTGGGGGAAGTCAATTTTTCCTGAATGGGGAGCGGGTGAAGCTGGAGGCCAACGAGGGAACCAACAGCCTCCACAGTGGGCCGGATGTTTGGTATCATCGGCTGTGGAAGGTGCTGTCCAGCTGTGAAAATGCCATTACCTTCGGGCTGGATACCCCTCACATGGACCAGGGCTTTCCCGGTGGCGGTAAGGTTCAAGTGACCTATGAGGTGTCCGGAACCGCCCTGAGAATCACCTATCAGGGAACCTTTGAACGGGATACGGTCTTTAACATGACCAATCACAGCTATTTCAATCTGGCAGGGCAGGATAAACCAGAGGCAGCTATGGAGCAGCTTCTGTGTGTTCGGGCAAGCCGTTATACTCAGGTAGACCGCACTTCCATTCCCACCGGCGAGATTCTCCCTGTGGAAGGAACCGCTTTGGATTTCCGCCGTCCCAAGGCATTGGGACGGAATCGGGATCAGGACCCTCTGCTGGCACCCCAGCGGGGCATTGACCACAATCTGGTACTGGATGTGGCGGCATTTGATGTCCCTGCTGCAAAACTCTATAGCCCCATGACCGGAATTTCCATGACGGTTTTCACCGACTGTCCCGGTATTCAGATTTATTGTGCCAACTTTCTGGATACCGTTGGAAAGGACGGAGTACACTATGGGCCGAACTGCGCTGTCTGTCTGGAAACCCAGTTTGCACCGGACAGCATGAATCATCCCCAGTGGCCTCAGCCGGTTGTGAAAGCAGGACAGTGTGCCCAGTCTGTGACGGAGTTCCACTTCGGGGTGGAATAAGCATAGCAGAAGGAATGTCCGATAAAGTGGACGATAGGGAAATTACTTTTTCTATTTGTATATAAAAAATACCTGGCTTTCCGTTTTTTTGGAAAGCCAGGTGCTTTTTTATTCTTTTTGGGTTTTCAGTCGATAGTACTGCCAATTCCAGCGAAGGTCTTCTAAGCGTTGCAGGTCCGGAGGAAGTTCCTGTAAAAATGTACCATCGGGGAGACGATAGCCATAGACGGAGCAAACCGGAAGCACCTGACGCATCTCATTGAGGTAATCAAAGTAGCCGTCCACGCCTTGTACACCGGCCAGATAGCAGGTGAGAGCACCCAGATAGTGGCTGCTGATGGTGTCGCCCTGTTTCATACCGACTTCCGCAGCTTGTGCTTTCAGGTCATATTCTTTGCAGTAGGCATCATTTCCCCAGATGATAAAGGGAATATCGTAGGGCTGTAGCAGTTCCTGTGTGTCATCCGGGCTGAGGTAGTCAAAGCCCAGTTCCTCGAAGGTCTGGAAGCCACTGCCCAGATTGGGCTGGTGATCTCCAAAAAATACCAGCAAATAAGGCTCTTGCTTCTGGTCCAGATACTGGGTCAGACCATAGAGCATATTGGAAGAGTCCTTAAGGCCTTCAAAGTACACGGAAAGCCGTTCGTTTGCCTCATCCGAAAGGGAAAGGTCGGTCTGAGGCAAGGGGGGCTCAAAGCCATACTTATTATAGTTGTAGGACTGGTGGTTCTGGATGGTGACCGCATAAGTGAAGAGGGGAGCACCCTTTGCACGGGATTCCAGATTTTCAATCAGAACCCGCAGAAATGCTTGATCGGAGAGCCAATTGCCCTTGTAGTCTGCCTCTGTAAAGGCATCTCGGAATACCTGATCGGTAATACCCAGATAGGAATATACGCTTTCCCGGTTGTAGAACCAATTCTGTCCGGGGTGCAGGAAAAAGGTGTTGTAGCCGATTTCACTCAGACACCGGGGAACAGAGTCCGTATTCCGATGGACGATGCGGAAAGCAGAGGAGGTGGAGGGGCTGAGCTTGTTGGTCATGCAGCCTGTAAGCACGTCAAACTCGGTGTTGGCGGTGCCTGCGCCGGTGTTGGATACCACCAGTCTGCCGCTTAGGCTGTGGGGGTCCTGAGCCAGCTTGTTGAAGGGGGCAACGGGATTGTCCTCCGGGGAGTAGGTGAAGGCCTCATAATTGGGAAGGTCCGTAAAGGCTTCACACATAATCATGACGATATTGGGGCCGCCTTCTTTCCGGGTTTCAGGAGCGGGCAGGGGAAGAAGTCCCTCCCGGTAGTCCGACTCATAACGAGCCGCCGCTGCCGGATCATATGTTTCCGGTTGGTCCATGGGATAGAGATTAAAATTATGTAGGAAACAATAGGGAAATCCGAAGCTGTCAAAAACAGCAGGAACATTGGCTCGATTGGGGCCTTTCATTTCCTCATAAATGGTTTTGCTGGGGTAGACGGTGAACATGGTGACCACAAAGGCAGTCAGAACTACGACACCACCGCCCAAACGGAAGTACCAGCGGAACTTTGGAGTCTTGAAAAACAGGCCGCAGCCAATCAGAATCAGACAAAGCGCAAGAAGAGCGAAAAGTTTTCCAAGCTGCAAATCCAGTTCGTAATTTCCTACCGCCTCCATGCCCTCGGTCAACAGGAGAATGTCACCGGGGACAAAGGGGTCGCCTCTGGAGTTAACTTTGATGAGATTGATATAGCTCAAAACTCCGTGGAGAAAGGTAGTGAAACTGATACTATAGAAGAGATTTCCGCCGATGCACAGAGCCACAACCAAGGTGGCGGCAATGGGCCAAAGATTCAGAACATACAAAATAGGCTCCTTATTGAAGCTTGCCAGAGTCGCCAAAATGGAGCCCTTTTGCAGTGCCAGCACCACCAGTGCCATAGCAGGAATGGAGAGAATTCCCCAAACCCAGCACAGCCAGCCGGGAAGGGTCCGTTTAAGTTGTTTCATTCTTTAACCTTCTTTAGCTCTATCCCCGAACCTGCCAGGAGGAGGGGACAAAGAGTTGGGTGTATTTATCGACGGCGTATTTATCCGTCATGCCTGCGATATAGTCGGCAACGGTCTGCTCCATCCCGTCAAAACTGAGCTGGGGCAGAAAGGTCTCCGGCAGAGCGTCCGGATTTTCAATGTAGTACCGGTAGAGCTGCTGAATAATCCGTTTTGCCTTGGATTCTTCGCTTTTTGCCACAGGGTTTTTGTAAACGGTCCGAAACAGAAAGGCTCGCAGGTCTTGCATGGCCTCCTCCACAGAGGGGGACATGGATAGTTCTCCTGTTTCCAGAGTGTGGCAGATGTTGTCCGTTACTAAGGTGTTGATTCGTTCCTTATGGGTATCGCCCAGTACACGGGCGATGGAGCGGGGAATATCTTGATCCGAGAGAATTCCGGCCCGTGTGGCATCGTCAATGTCATGGTTGATATAGGCAATCTGGTCGGATTTTCGCACAATGCGGCCTTCCAGCGTTTCGGGAATCTTGGGTCCGGTATGGCCTACGATGCCCATACGAACCTCATAGGTCAGATTTAACCCACGACCGTCCTTTTCCAGAACGTCTATTACTCGCAGACTCTGCTCATTGTGGCGGAAGGGCCGTTCCATTACTTCACTGAGGGCATCTTCTCCGGCGTGACCGAATGGCGTATGGCCCAAATCATGGCCCAAGGCAATGGCTTCGGCCAGGTCCTCATTGAGTCCCAGTGCTCGGGTGATGGTTCGGGCAATCCGTGCCACCTCCAGGGTGTGAGTCATACGAGTACGGTAGTGATCTCCCTCCGGCAGCAAAAACACCTGGGTTTTGTGCATCAATCGGCGGAAGGATTTGCTGTGAACGATGCGGTCGGTGTCCCTTTGATAACAGGTTCGCACATCATCGGGTCGCTCCTCTTCCGGCACGGGCCGTCCTTGGGATTGGTCGGAAAAGGCGGCTTTGGGAGAGAGGCGTTCGTGCTCTTGTTGTTCCAGAATGTTCCGTACGGTCATAAATATCCCTCCAGAAATTGGGAACGAAAAAACGGATTGCTTACTGGGCTTCTTCCCCAGTGACGGGGAACGCTCGATACTCCTGCCCAGTTACCAGAGCTTCCAGAGTGGCGGCAGACATATCGGTGAGACGGTCCAGAAATGGGGTAGTCTGCGATTCCGGAAGAAGCACTTCCAGCTCCACATCCTGTCCAAACTGGGTATCTCGGATGATACCGCCAAAGGCGGCAATTTCCAGCTTGATGCGCTCGTACCAGTTATAGGGGACAGGCAGATAAAGCACGGTCCAGACCCGTTTCATGGACTTTCCGGCGGCATCTACTGCAATTTTTGCACCTTTGGCATAGGCACGAACCAGACCGCCGGCTCCCAGAAGGATGCCTCCAAAATACCGGGTTACCACACAGGTTACATTAAAGAGGTTTTCTCTTTGCAGCACCTGTAAGGTGGGCATTCCGGCGGTGCCGCCGGGTTCTCCGTCATCGGAGAATCGAACGGGGCCGTCTTTGATGATATAAGCCCAGACATTGTGGGTGGCGTCGTAATGCTGCTTACGCATTTCCTCAATGCGTGCCAACGCCTCTTCTTCGGACTCTGTATGCCAGATTCTTCCGATGAATCTTGACTTTTTTTCCACAAACTCCGCTTCACCGAAGTCTGTAGGAACCAGATATTCCTCCATCTTACTCCTCCACAATATAGTCCCGAATCTGACCAAACAGAACCGGACCACAGACGGCTTCTACCTGAATGCCGTCGGGGGCGTATTCCACAGACTGAACGGTACCTTCGTTGTGCAGACGGTCCAAAAGACCACCTTTGCTGTAGGGAAGGAGAAGCTTTACCTGGTGCTGACCTCGGGCCAGATTTTCTTCAATGAGGGAAAGAAGCTCCTCCATGCCGAAGCCTTCCTTGGCAGACAGCCGCACCTTGTTCTTTCCCACGGGAACATCTGTGGCAGGGAGCAAGTCAGACTTGTTGTAGCACTGAATTACCGGGGTATCTTCCTTCGCCAGCTTGCCAATGAGCTTGTCCACTACGGCGATGTGCTCTTCCCGGTCGGGGTCGGAAGCATCAATGACATGAATGAGCAAATCGGCATATTCCAATTCTTCCAGAGTGGCCCGGAAGGCATCCACCAGATGGTGGGGAAGCTTGGAGATAAAACCAACGGTATCGGACAGAATGACATCTAAGGTATCGCTGACGGACAGCGCACGGGAAGTAGTGTCCAAGGTGTCAAACAGCCGATTATTCGCCGGAATTCCTGCACCGGTCAGATGGTTCAAAATGGTAGATTTTCCGGCGTTGGTGTAGCCCACCAGAGCCACCACAGGGACAGAGTTTTTATTTCTCTGCCGCCGCTGAACGGCACGGACTTTACGCACCTGCTCCAATTCCTCTTCCAGCTTGGCGATCCGGGCCCGGATGTGCCGACGGTCGGTTTCTAGCTGGGTTTCGCCGGGGCCTCTGGTACCAATGCCGCCGCCCTGCCGGGAAAGACTGGTACCCATACCAGACAGACGGGGCAGAAGGTATTTATACTGGGCCAACTCAACCTGGAGACGGCCTTCGGCGGTCTTGGCTCGCTGGGCAAAAATGTCCAGAATCAGGGCACTGCGGTCCAGTACTGTGACTTCCAGAATTTCTTCCAATACCCGGATTTGGGAAGGGGAAAGAGTGTTATCAAAAATGGCCATATTGGAGGCGGTAGCTTCAATGAGCATCCGAATCTCTTCGGCCTTGCCCTGTCCGATGAAGGTACGGGCATCGGGGGTATGGCGGTTTTGCAGAATTTTGGCGGTGCAGAATCCGCCTGCGGTCTCTAAAAGAGCCTCCAATTCCTCCAAAGAGGCATCGGTGGCTGTTTCGTCTGCACGAAAGCAGTCAGCGTTCAGACCTACCAGAACTGCACGCTCCTGCACATGCGTATCAAATTTGGATTCCATAATGTTCCTCCATAGGACAGCGAAAGAAATGTTTCGCTTTGAGTTCAGGGGGAGAAAAAGGCCCTGAAATGCAAAAAGGCCGCACCACATTTGCGGTGCGGACCTAGTTGCTTACTTCAGGCCAAATCTCTTGTTGAACCGATCAACGCGTCCACCGGTGTCAACCAGCTTCTGCTTGCCGGTGTAGAAGGGATGGCACTTGGAGCAGATTTCAACCTTGATGTCCTTCTTAGTGGAACCGGTTGTGAAAACGTTGCCACAGGCACAGCGGATTGTAGTCTGTTCGTACTTGGGATGGATACCTTCCTTCATGTCGTTTCACCTCTTTCTGCTCGAGTGTCATAAGGGCGTATTACACCCATTCATTCAATAGCCCGATTATAATATCACAACTCCTACTGAAATGCAAGCATTTTTTTTATTTTTTCGGAAGAAGCCGAAGAATTGGCAGGAAGAAGAAGGAGCAAAGCCCTTTTTTCTTGGGAGCAATTGTGGTATAATCAGGTCCATCATTGAGCCATGGTTTGGCAGCAGAAGGAGACAAATGCATGATTGCAGAAATTTTAGCACGTCAGCTTGATGTGAAACGAGAATATGTAGAAAATGTGATTGCACTGTTAGATGAGGGAAACACCATTCCCTTCATTGCCCGTTACCGAAAGGAACAGCACGGTGCCATGGATGACACCACCCTGAGAAATCTGGAAACCGCACTGAAATATCAGAGAAATTTGCAGGCACGTCGGGAAGAGATTCTGCGTTCCATTGAGAATCAGGAAAAGCTGACCCCGGAGTTAGAACGAGCCATTGCCGCCGCCGCTACTCTGGCAGAAGTAGAGGATTTATACCGTCCCTACAAGCCTAAACGCCGGACCAGAGCAACGATGGCAAAGGAAAAAGGATTGGAGCCATTGGCACAGGAGCTTCGTAAGCAGGACGGACGGGACCCAAAGGTTCTGGCACAGGCCTATCTGAATGAACAGGTCACCACTGTGGAGGAGGCTCTGGCCGGAGCATCCGACATCATTGCCGAAGAAATCTCCGAAGATCCCTCCATTCGTAAGGAGCTGCGGCAGATTATGGGCCGAAAGGCCGTGGTGGGTGCAAAAGCCGCCAAGCCAGAGGAAGACAGTGTCTACAGACTGTACTATGAATTTGACACCCCGGCAAATAAACTCCAGAATCATCAGATTTTGGCCCTGAATCGGGGCGAAAAAGAAGGCTATTTGAAAGTTTCTCTCACATTGCCTGGTTCGGACGGTCAGGCCATGGTGTGTCGTCATGCTTTGAAGCCCGGTACCTTTGGAACCTCTTTCATGCGCTCTGCCGCAGAGGATGCCTATGAACGGCTCATTGCACCTGCTGCGGAGCGGGAATTTCGCAGCGATTTGACCGACCGGGCCGCAGAGGGTGCCATTGCCAACTTTGCCCTGAATCTGAAGCCCCTGCTTCTTCAGCGTCCCGTGAAGGGTTCGGTCACCATGGGTTTAGACCCCGGATACCGCAACGGCTGTAAGGTGGCAGTGGTGGACCCCACAGGCAGAGTGTTGGACACGGCGGTGGTGTATCCCACCTTCTCTCAGGCTAAGAAAGCGGAGGCAGAGGAAAAGCTGCTGTCTCTGATTCGCAAGCATAAGGTGCGTCATATTGCCATTGGAAACGGTACTGCTTCCCGTGAGACAGAGGAAATGACGGCGGAAATGCTGAAAAAGGCTCCGGAAGTCAGTTATATGATTGTAAATGAGGCCGGTGCTTCGGTGTACTCTGCCTCTCCTTTGGCAGCAGAGGAATTTCCACAGTATGATGTAAACCTGCGTTCTGCGGTCTCCATTGCCCGACGGCTCCAAGACCCTCTGGCAGAGCTGGTGAAAATCGACCCTCAGGCCATTGGTGTGGGACAGTATCAGCACGACTGTCCCCAGAAGCGGCTCAGTGAGGCTCTGGAGGCAGTGGTGGAAGACTGTGTCAATGCGGTAGGTGTAGACCTTAATACGGCATCTCCCAGCCTTCTCAAGCAGGTTTCGGGCCTCAATGCTACTACGGCAAAGAATATTGTGACCTATCGGGAAGAAAATGGTCCGTTTACAGGAAGAAAGCAGCTTTTGAAGGTTCCAAAGTTGGGACCCAAGGCCTTCCAGCAGTGTGCAGGCTTCCTCCGTGTGCCGGAGAGCAAGGAGCTTTTGGACAATACAGGTGTACACCCTGAATCCTATGAGGCAGCAGGAAAGCTGCTGAACCTTCTGAATTTAGGAAAAGGAGACAGCTTGCAGGGCCTGGGTAAGCGTGTGGAAGAACTGGGCTGGAACGATACCGCTGAGAAATGCGGTGTGGGCGTTCCTACCCTGCGGGATATTGTGGCAGAGCTGGAAAAGCCGGGTCGAGACCCCAGAGACGAGCTGCCCGCTCCCATTTTACGCCGGGATGTGCTGGGAATCAACGATTTAAAGCCCGGTATGGTACTCAATGGAACAGTGCGTAATGTCATTGACTTCGGCGTTTTTGTGGACATCGGCGTTCATCAGGACGGCTTGGTTCATATCTCTCAGGTGACAGACCGATTCATTAAACATCCCTCTCAGGCGGTTCATGTAGGCGATGTGGTACAGGTCGCCGTACTGGAAGTAGACGAAAAGCGCAAGCGCATCAGCCTCACCATGAAGGGGGTACCGGAGGAGGCACGGTCATGACTTTGCAAAAGACCGCCATTTGTGAGGCATTGGGGGAACACCCCTGGTCCTCTCTGGTGCAGGTGTATAAAGAGGTGGATTCTACCAACACCATGCTGAAAGCTATGGCCTCGGATGGTGCTCCGGAAGGTACGGTTATTTTGGCAGACAGCCAGAGCGCAGGCCGGGGACGGATGGGACGGCAGTTTTTATCGCCGGAGGGACAGGGAATTTACCTGTCCGCTCTGCTGCGACCCAAATGCCAGCCTCAGGAGCTGATGCACCTGACCTGTGCGGTGGCGGCGGTACTGTGTGGGGCTGTGGAAAAAGTCACAGGACTGCGGCCAGGAATTAAGTGGACCAATGATTTAGTAGCAGGAGGCCACAAAGTGGCAGGAATCCTGACTGAACTTTCCCTTTCATCTTCTGGGGTAGATTATGCCGTGGTAGGCGTGGGAATCAACTGCAACCAAGAACCGGAAGAGTTCCCGGAGGAACTGCGAAAGATTGCAGGCTCTCTGGCTATGGCTGGGGGAAAGAAAGTGAATCGGGAGGCTTTGGCAGCAGAGTGTATCCGGGCCATCGGTACCTTGCAGGATTCTTTGATACCCAATCGGTTGGCTTTTATGGAGCAATACCGTCGGGACTGTGTGACTTTGGGAAAAGAGGTTCTGGTTCAAAAAGGGGAGCAGCAACGCAGAGGAACCGCTCTGGACATCGATGACTGGGGTGCTCTTCTGGTGGACTTTGGAAATGGCCCCGAGACGGTCCTGGCAGGAGAAGTCAGCGTTCGGGGAATGTACGGATATTTGTAAAACCGAAAGGAGTATACCATTATGAATGAAGTTATTCAGGCCATGATGGAAAGAAGAAGCTGTAGAGCGTATCTGGACAAGCCGGTGCCTCAGGAGCTTCTGGACGAAGTCCTGCTAGCTGGCACTTATGCCGCCAACGGCAGAGCAAAGCAGGCGGGAAAGATTGTGGTTCTCACCAAAAAAGAGGATATTGAACCTCTTGAACGGATGAACGCCGAAATCATGGAGGCCCCTCAGTCCCATCCCTTCTATGGTGCCCCGGTGGTACTGGTGGTTTTGGCAGACCGCAATGTTCGCACCTGTGTGGAAGATGGCAGCTTAGTTTTGGGAAATATGATGCTGGCGGCTCACACGTTGGGACTGGGTTCCTGCTGGATTCATCGGGCCAGACAGGAATTTGACAGCCCAGAGGGACAGGACCTTCTGAAAAAATGGGGCGTTTCTTCGGACTATATTGGCGTAGGCCATTGCATCCTTGGCTATGCTGCTGAGGAGCCAAAGCCTGCGGCCCCCAGAAAAGCAGATTTTATTACAATGGTATAAATAGAAGAAAGCCCCAGAGCGATCGCATACTCTGGGGCTTCTTTGCGGGAACAGGAGGTTTGTTTTCTTACAATGAACGGGTTCTTTATGCCCCGTAGTAAGCGTTCAGATACATCTGCTTGATTTCACTCATCAGGGGGTATCTGGGGTTAGCACCGGTGCACTGGTCATCAAAGGCCTGCTCTACCATGTCGTCCAGACGGTTCAGGAAGTCCTGCTCGTCGATGCCATAGTCCTTGATGGTCTTCTTGATGCCCACCTTTGCTTTCAGTTCGTCCAATGCGGCAATCAGATTTTCCAGTTTTTCCTGATCGTCCTTTCCGCCCAGACCCAGAGCATCGGCCACTTCGGCATAACGAGCCAGGGTATGAGGATGGTCATACTGGGAGAAGGTACCCATCTTGGAGGGGACTTCCTCTGCATTGAAGCGCAGAACTTCGTCAATCAGCAGGGCATTGGCAATGCCGTGGGGCAGATGGTGGAAAGCACCCAGCTTGTGGGCCATGGAGTGGCACACGCCCAGGAAGGCGTTGGCAAAGGCCATACCTGCCATGCAGGCTCCGGTAGCCATATTCTCACGGGCTCTGGGATCTCTGGGGCCGTTCTCATAGGCGGCAGGCAGATTGTTGAAAATCAGCTTCAGGCTCTGCAAGGCCAAACCGTCGGTATATCCGGTAGCCATCATGGAGGCGTAAGCTTCCAGAGCGTGGGTGACAGCGTCAATGCCGGAGGCGGCAGTCAGACCCTTGGGAGCGTTCATCATCATGTCGGCATCCACAATGGCCATCTTGGGCATCAGCTCATAGTCGGCCAGAGGATACTTGACCCCGGTCTGCTCATCGGTGATGACAGCAAAGGGCGTTACCTCAGAGCCGGTACCGGCGGTAGTGGGTACGGCAACAAAATAGGCTTTTTCGCCCATCTTGGGGAAGGTATAGACTCTCTTACGGATGTCCACAAAGCGCATAGCCATATCCATAAAATCAGCCTCGGGATGCTCGTAGAGAACCCACATAATCTTGGCAGCGTCCATGGCAGATCCGCCGCCAATGGCGATAATCAGGTCGGGCTGGAAGCCTTCCATCTGAGCGGCACCTGCTTTGGCACAAGCCAGAGTGGGATCAGGCTCAACGGCATGGAAGGTATGATGGAGGATGCCCATAGCATCCAGCTTATCGGTGACGGGCTTCGTGTAGCCGTTCTGGTACAGGAAGGAGTCGGTGACGATAAATGCCTTTTTGTGAGTTTTCAGCTCATCCAATGCAACAGGCAGGCAGCCTTTCTTGAAATACACCTTTTCAGGAGCACGGAACCAGAGCATATTCTCTCTCCTCTCAGCCACAGTCTTGATATTCAGCAGGTGCTTTACACCCACGTTTTCCGAGACGGAGTTGCCGCCCCAGCTTCCGCAGCCCAGAGTCAAAGAGGGTGCCAGACGGAAGTTGTACAAATCACCAATTCCGCCATGGGCAGAGGGGGTGTTTACCAGAATTCGACAGGTCTTCATCCGGGCTGCAAAGGTGTCCAGCTTCTCTCTTGCGCCTACGGGGTCCAGATAGATGGAAGCGGTGTGACCATAGCCACCATCCTTGACCAGTGTATCGGCCTTGTTCAGTGCGTCCTCAAAGTCGCTTGCCCGATACATGGCAAGAACCGGAGAGAGCTTTTCGTGGGCGAAAGGTTCGCTGATGTCGGTGCTGGTGACTTCACCAATGAGGATTTTTGTGGATTCCGGCACTTCTACGCCAGCCATGGAAGCAATGACAGCAGCAGGCTGTCCCACGATCTTGGCATTAACACTGCCGTTTACCAGAATGGTAGAACCTACCTTTTGAGTCTCTTCCTCGTTCAGAATGTAGCAGCCACGCTTCTGGAACTCGGCCTTGACTTCCTCATAAATAGAATCAAGCACCACGACGCTCTGTTCAGAGGCACAGATCATGCCATTATCAAAGGTCTTGGAGTGAATGACCGAGGAAACCGCCAACAGAATGTCGGCACTGTCATCGATGATAGCAGGCACATTGCCGGGGCCAACGCCAACGGCGGGCTTGCCGGAGGAATAGGCGGCCTGTACCATGCCGGGGCCACCGGTAGCCAGAATGATGTCTGCTTCTTTCATCACCTGGTTGGTAAGCTCCAGAGAAGGCTGGTCAATCCAGGCGATGATGCCCTCAGGGGCACCAGCGGCAACGGCTGCTTCCAGCACGATCTTGGCAGCGGCAATGGTGCAGCCCTTGGCTCTGGGGTGGGGGCTGAAAATCACGGCATTGCGGGTTTTCAGGCAAATCAGTGCCTTGAAGATAGCGGTAGAAGTGGGGTTGGTGGTGGGGATGACGGCTGCAACCACGCCGATGGGTTCCGCAATGCGCTGTACGCCATAAGCAGAATCGGTTTCGATCACACCACAAGTCTTGGTATTCTTATATGCGTTATAAATATATTCAGCAGCATAGTGATTTTTGATAACTTTATCTTCTACAACACCCATGCCGGTTTCGGCGACGGCCTGCTTGGCAAGCGAGATTCTGGCCTTGTTTGCTGCGGTGGCAGCGGCAAGAAAAATCTTATCGACCTGTTCCTGTGTGTAGGTAGAAAATTGAGCCTGAGCCTTCCGGCAGCGAGCCAGAACCTCGGTCAGTTCCTGCGAGTTTGTAACAGTAGGATAGTTCGGTATCATTAAAATCGCCCTTCTTTTATCGATAATTTAGTATCGGTTACGCAATATCGATATAATACCACTGCAACTCCTGGTTGTCAATAGTGTATGTTCCATTTTGCAAAAAAGTTTTAAAATTCATGCAGTGACATAGTGGACAGGAAACACAAGCGGAAGAAAGGGAATATTTGGCTTGGATAAATCTATAAGATTTTATTACGAAGGTAGAAAAACATATTGCAAAATAAAATTATTTGGGGTATACTACCTAGTAACCCAATGAAAAAATACAATGGAGGGATCCCTTATGAAGAATTTCCTGAAGTTCGCTGCCGCTCTGGCTGTCATTGCCGGTGCTGTGGTGGTAATTGTAAAGTTTGGCAGCAAGATCCTGAATAAGCTGCATGGCTGCAAGTGCTGCGAAGAGGATTGCTGCTGTCACTATGACACAGAAGAAGAGGAAGAAACTGCTGAAGAGACTCCCGCTGTAGAAGAGGCGGAGGAGACGGCTGAGGAAGCTCCTGTTCAGGTTGACGCTGACAGCGTTACCCCTGAGGATTTCGCTGACTAAGATATGAGAGAAACGCCCTGCTGCATTTTGAACTTGCGGCAGGGCGTTTTGCAGCATAAAATACTGTTGAATTGGAAAATCCGGGACAATCGAATGGATTCCGGAAGGGGAAAGAAGGCCCAGAGCAGTTTGTTGCTCTGGGCCTTTCTGGACTACTTTGCCTCGTATTTCTTTTTGGTAGCGATGCCGCCTCGAATGTGGCGTTCGGCTTTGTTGCGGTCCAGTACCTGTCGGACTTGGAGGTAAAGCTCCGGTTTCAGATGAGACAGGCGGTCCGTCATGTCCTTATGTACGGTGGATTTGGAAATGCCGAATTTTTGGGCGGCGGCTCGGACTGTTGCCTGATTTTCAATAATGTACACAGCCAGTTGGCAAGCTCTCTCCTCGATGTGTTTCTCCATATGCGTCCCTCCTAAGCTGTGTCGTGACAGAACAATCTATGCAGCATGGGAACAAAAGATTACGCCCACGGCACAAAGTACCGTGGGCGTAACCATGTTCAAAAGAGAGAAAAAAGAGAAAACAAGTTAAAGAAGGAAGATGCAATTTATTTGAAACAGCAGAAGCTGTGAAGCATGAAAAGGAAATTAGGGACGTGTCTTGCCGAAGAAGAATTCGTACCAGTCATCGTAAGAACCGTCCTGCGGCATATTCTCGGTATCATTTTCGCTGGGGATGCTGGGGTTGGGGGCGTTAGGGGTGTCTTGTG
>CAUWEI010000007.1:0-18309 GCA_963557675.1 uncultured Oscillospiraceae bacterium
CCGTAGTGGCGGTACCCTTTACAATATTCAGTTGGTTTTGTTCTGGACGACTGTTTCAAGAAAGAAACTTCCGTATTCTCCAGACATTAACAAGTATACCGCTTTCTTGTCTTTAAGTCAATTATCTTTCTGATTTTTCACTAAATTCATAATTATTACATCGGTTTATCCAACCTATATAAACATAAAACACGAAAAAACATGGAAGCACAAGACAATCCAGAACCACGCACACCCAGATGCACTTCCGCTTTTGATACGTGTGATCCTATTGTAAGAAAAAAGCCGAAACACTTTGATTCTCTAAGGCTTTACGCCTTGGCATCAAAAGTGTTTCGGTTTTCTGGCGGAGATGGAGGGATTTGAACCCCCGCACGCCTTGCGACGCCTATCGGATTTCGAATCCGAACCCTTCAGCCACTTGGGTACATCTCCATATATAATGTAAGCCGACCTGAAGCAGTCAAACTGGTTTTGCACTTGCACAATGACAGATACACTCAAATGTATCTACGGTACCATCAAACACCAAAACAACGCTTCAAAGCCATATCGAGGCGGTATCCCTTTGAATGTTCAGGAATACTACAGGCCCATTATACCAGACTTTTTGAAAATTGCAATCCTAATCTGCAAGCGCCCGGCATTTCATGCGGGAATTGTATTTTTGCATATCGATAAAAAAGTATCATAAAAAGGGGAAATTAGGGAAATCAGAGCTGCTAAAATACGCTGTATGCCGAAAATGCCCGTCCTGTTTCTTGCATAATAAACAGGAAAATTCTTATTTCAAAGTTAAGATTCGGGATTCTTTCTATTTGACTCTGGGTGGGGAATATGATAGACTTAGGTATGTAAATAGAAGCGCTTTGTGACTGACGGAAATTGTGGAGTACCACAAGGGAGCTTAGCGCTGAGTTTGATGCCGACCGTCTGGGCGTACTTACCTGGAGGGGTAAGTGCGCCCTTTTTTCGTATCGAAAAGGAGGAGTTATCCATGAAGAAAGTTGGTATTCTCATGGGCAGTGACAGCGATCTGCCCGTTGTTCGGAAGGCGCTGGATACCCTGCGTTCTTTTGAAGTTCCCTATGAAGTTCACGTATATTCCGCCCACCGGACCCCTGCCCAGGCGCAGGCATTTTGTGCTGCTGCTCAGGACAATGGGTTCGGTGTACTCATTTGTGCCGCAGGTATGGCCGCCCATCTGGCCGGTGCCGCTGCCGCTAATACCGTTCTGCCCGTAATCGGAATCCCTATGGCCTCCGGTGGCCTGGGCGGTATGGATGCACTGCTGTCCACGGTGCAGATGCCTTCTGGCATCCCTGTAGCTACCGTTGCCGTCGGTGGTGCGGTGAATGCTGCCATTCTGGCAGTGCAGATGCTGGCTCTGGAAGACAAGAGCCTGGCTGAAAAGCTGATTGCCCGTCGTAAGGCGGATCAGGAGAAGGTTTTGGAAAAAAACATGGCTGTAGAAGCCGAGTTCAACCTGTAAGGAGGATTTTTTATCATGGAAAAGAAAGAACAGCTCTACGAAGGAAAGGCCAAGAAGGTATTTATGACGGAGGACCCCGAAAAGCTCATTGTGTCCTATAAGGACGATGCAACGGCATTTAACGGCCTGAAGAAGGGCACGATCTCCGGTAAGGGTGCCATTAACAACCGTATGAGCAACTTCCTTATGGGTATGCTGGAAAAGCAGGGCGTTCCCACCCACTTTGTAGAAGAGCTGAACGACCGGGAGACTGTGGTAAAGAAGGTTTCCATCGTGCCCCTGGAAGTTATCATTCGTAATATTTCCGCTGGTTCCTTTGCAAAGCGTTACGGCGTGGAGGAAGGAATCGTATTTGAAGAGCCCACCATCGAATTCTCCTATAAGAATGACGACCTGGGCGATCCCCTCATGAACAGCTACCATGCACTTGCTCTGAAGCTGGCTACCAAGGAAGAGATCGAGACCATCAAGGCAATGGCTTTCCGGGTAGACGAGGTACTCAAGGCTTACTTCCTGAACCTGGGCATTGAGCTGGTAGACTTTAAGCTGGAGTTTGGCCGCCTGAGTGATGGCACCATCGTTCTGGCTGACGAGATTTCTCCCGATACCTGCCGCCTGTGGGATGCAAAGACCCATGAGAAGCTGGACAAGGATCGTTTCCGTCGTGATATGGGCGGTGTGGAAGAGGCCTACCAGGAGGTTATGCGCCGCCTGATGGGCGAATAAGGAGGGCTATCCTTGGGCGGTTTTTTTGGTGCAGTCTGTAAAAGAGACTGTGTACTTGATGTGTTCTTTGGTGCGGACTACCACTCCCATCTGGGCACTCGCCGTGCTGGCATGGTGATCTATGACAAAGACAAAGGATTCCAGCGCCAGATTCACAGCATTGAAAATACTCCCTTCCGAACCAAGTTTGAGAAGGATTTGGAAGAATTTCAGGGCTGCAGCGGTATTTCCTGCATCAGCGACAACGACCCCCAGCCCCTGTTGGTGCGAAGCCATCTGGGCATTTTTGCCATTGCTATGATTGGTGCCATCAACAATACGGACAAGCTGATCGAGACCTACTTCTCTGACCACGGCCACCAGTTCATGGCAATGAGCAGTGGTTTGGTTAATCAGGTAGAGCTGGTAGCAGCCCTCATTAACCAGAAAGACACACTGGTGGAGGGCATCCGTAATGCACAGAATCTGATTGACGGTTCTGCTACTATTCTGGTTCTTCAGCCTGACTGCATCATTGCAGCCAGAGACCGAGTGGGCAGACTTCCCATTCTGGTGGGAAAGAGCGACGATGGCCTATGCGTGTCCTTTGAGTCCTTCGCCTACCATAAACTGGGCTACAATGACCACTATGAGCTGGGACCAGGTGAAATTGTCCGAATTACCACCGATCGGGTGGAGCAGTTGGTTGCTCCCGGAAAGAAAATGAAGATTTGTGCCTTCCTGTGGAGCTACTATGGCTACCCCAACTCTAACTATGAAGGCCGCAATGTGGAAGTTATGCGCTACACCAATGGCCAGATCATGGCCCGGGACGAAGTAGCCCGGGGGGAACTGCCGGATGTAGACTATGTGGCGGGCGTGCCCGATTCCGGAATTCCTCACGCCATTGGCTTCTCCAACCAGAGTCAAAAGCCCTTTGCCCGACCCTTTGTAAAGTACACACCTACTTGGCCCCGTTCCTTTATGCCCACCAATCAGGAGGTGCGGAACCGGGTTGCTAAGATGAAGCAGATTCCTGTGCCGGAGTTGATCCAGGACAAAAAGCTTCTGTTTGTGGATGACTCCATTGTTCGTGGTACTCAGCTGCGGGAGACGGTGGAATTCCTCTATGAAAACGGAGCAAAGGAAGTCCATATGCGTTCTGCCTGCCCTCCCATTATGTACGGCTGTAAGTACCTGAACTTCTCTTCCAGTAACTCGGATATGGAGCTTTTGGCCCGCCGTACCGTCCAGAATCTGGAGGGTCAGGAGGGACAGAAGCATTTGAAAGAATATGCCGACAGCTCTACCAAGCGTGGCAAATGCCTGCTCAAGGCCATTTGTGACGAAATGGGCTTCCATTCTCTGGGCTATCAGTCTCTGGATGGACTTCTGGAGGCGATTGGTCTGGACCGGGATAAAGTTTGTACCTACTGCTGGACCGGCGAAGAATAACGAATGAGATTTGGGGTGTTTTGCCCCAGATGTTCCCTCCTGCTATTACAATATATAAAAAAAGGAGTCCCAAACATGAACGAGAAGAGCTATTCCGAAAGCTATAAAGCCGCTGGCGTAGACATTACTGCTGGCTATCGGGCAGTGGAGCTGATGAAGTCCCACATTGCCCGGACCAAGAATGAAGGTTGCCTGGATGACATCGGTGGCTTTGGCGGCTGCTTTGGCCTGTCCCTGGGCGGCATGGAGGAGCCTGTTCTGGTCTCCGGTACCGACGGCGTTGGCACCAAGCTGCGCCTGGCCTTCCTGATGGACAAGCACGACACTGTGGGTATCGACTGCGTTGCTATGTGCGTCAATGACGTTATTTGCTGCGGTGCAAAGCCCCTGTTCTTCCTGGACTATATCGCTTGTGGTAAGAATGTGCCTGAGCGTATTGCTGAGCTGGTTTCCGGCGTGGCCGAAGGTTGTGTGCAGGCCGGTTCCGCTCTCATTGGCGGCGAGACGGCTGAAATGCCCGGCTTCTATCCTGTGGATGAGTATGATTTGGCTGGTTTTTCCGTGGGTATTGTGGATAAAAAGAAGATGGTAGATCACAAATCTATGGTACCCGGCGATGCAATTATCGCCCTGCCTTCCTCCGGTGTCCACTCCAACGGCTTCAGCCTGGTTCGTAAGGTTTTTGATGTGGAGAACAACCCCCATCTGAAGGAGCCCTGTGCAGAGCTGGGCGGCAAGTCCATCGGCGAGACCCTTTTGACTCCTACCAAGATTTATGTGAAGCCCATGATGGCCTTGTTCGAGCAGATTAAGGTCAAGGGTGTCAGCCATATTACCGGCGGTGGTTTTTATGAGAACCTGCCCCGTGCCATTCCGGACGGTCTGGGTGCTAAGATTCGCAGAGACGATGTGCGAACCCTTCCCATCTTCGACCTGATTGCCAAGACCGGCAACATTCCCCAGCGTGATATGTTCAACACCTTCAACATGGGCGTTGGCATGAGTGTTGTAGTGGCCAAGGAAGATGCCGAGAAAGCTCTGGAAATCCTGCGGGCCAATGGCGAGGATGCTTACCTGCTGGGTGAGATCGTAGCCTCCGAGGAAAAGGTGATTCTGGAATGAAAACACGGATTGCAGTCCTGGTCTCCGGCGGCGGTACCAATCTCCAGGCTCTGATTGACGCAGAGCGTCGGGGTGAGATTCCACACGGTGAGATCGTCATGGTAGTTTCCAACAATCCTGAGGCCTACGCATTGGAGCGGGCCAAACAGGTGGGAATTCCTGCTGCTGTGGTGACTAAGAAGGAATGCGGAAGCCAGGCTGCCTTTGAGGCACGGCTTCAGGCCATTCTGGAGATCAATGCTGTAGATCTGGTGATTCTGGCTGGATTTATGAGCATCCTGTCTGAGAGATTTACTAAAAAGTGGCCCAACCGGATTCTGAATATTCACCCCAGCCTCATTCCTGCTTTCTGCGGAGAGGGCTTCTATGGACTCCATGTTCACGAGGCGGCTCTGGAGCGGGGTGTGAAGCTTACCGGAGCCACGGTTCATTTTGTCAATGAAGTTGCCGACGGCGGCCCCATCCTTCTGCAAAAGGCAGTGGAGGTTCAGCCGGATGACACCCCTGAGACACTTCAGCGCCGGGTGATGGAGCAGGCCGAATGGGAGCTGCTTCCCCAGGCTGCTGAGATGGTAAGCCGTCAGATTGCAGAGGCCAGATAAAACCTGCCTCAATTATTTCATTTACTGATATGGAGGAACTTGTGATGGAAAATCTCTATTCCCTGTTGCAGGGCAATGCATACCCCGGCCGTGGCGTGCTTCTGGGCCGCAGTGAGGACGGAAAGTCCGCCGTGATTGCCTATTTTATCATGGGCCGCAGCGAAAACAGCCGCAACCGGGTCTTTGTGGAGACCGAAGACGGCATCCGTACCCAGGCATTTGACCCGGCAAAGATGACCGACCCATCCCTCATTATCTACCATCCTGTCCGCCGGGTAACAGACGAGGACGGTGTGACCACCATCGTCACCAACGGCGACCAGACTGATACCATCCGTGACTTTATGCTCCGGGAAGAGAGCTATGTGGCAGCACTCAATACACGGGAGTTTGAGCCGGACGGCCCCAACTACACCCCTAGAATTTCCGGTATTCTCTATCCCTGCGGCTCTTATGTACTGTCTATTTTGAAATCTCTGGATGGAGACCCTGCGTGCTGTGTACGCAGCTACTTCACCTATGACAGCCCCAAGGCCGGTATGGGCCATTTTATCCACACCTATGAGCAGGACGGCAATCCTCTGCCTTCCTTCCGTGGAGAGCCCAGAGCGGTTGCCATTGATGGCGATTTGGATACCTTCACCCAGAAGGTCTGGAACAGCCTCAATGAAGACAACAAGGTTTCCCTGTTCACCAGCTTTGTGAATCTGGAGACCGGTGAGGCTGAGAGCCGGATTGTAAACAAGCACCAGAACGCCTGATTTTTCTTAACGAGGTTATATCATAATGGAACGAAATCACGATTCTTATATTTCCCCCCTGTCCACCCGGTATGCCAGCAGTGAGATGCAGCACATCTTCTCTGAGAACTTCAAGTTCCGTACCTGGCGCCGTCTGTGGATTGCTCTGGCCAAGGCAGAAAAGGCCTTGGGTCTGGACATCACTGAGGCCCAGATTCAGGAGCTGGAGGCCCACAAGGACGATATTAACTATGAGGTTGCAGAAGAGCGGGAGCGTTTGGTTCGGCACGATGTTATGAGCCATGTGTATGCCTATGGCCAGCAGTGCCCCAATGCCGCCGGTATCATCCACCTGGGTGCTACCTCCTGCTATGTCGGTGACAACACCGACGTGGTAATTCTCCGGGAGGCCAGCCGTCTGGTGCTGAAAAAGTGTGCACAGGTGGTCAGAAACCTGTCTGGCTTTGCCGAGCAGTACAAGGCGATGCCCTGCCTGGGCTACACCCACCTGCAGCCCGCTCAGCTCACCACCGTGGGCAAGCGTGCCACCTTGTGGATTTATGAGCTGGTTCAGGATATGGAAAACCTGTCCTACCAGCTGGAGAACCTGAAGCTTCTTGGCTCCAAGGGTACCACCGGCACCCAGGCTTCCTTTATGGAGCTTTTCGAGGGCGACGAGGAGAAGATCAAGGAGATGGAACGCCTGATTGCCGCTGATATGGGCTTTTCCGGTGTGGTTCCGGTCTCCGGTCAGACCTATTCCCGGAAGGTAGACGCCTATTTCCTGGGTGCACTGTCCGGCATTGCCCAGAGCGCCATGAAGTTTGCTAACGATATGCGGATTCTTCAGTCCTTTGAAGAGATAGAAGAACCCTTTGAGAAGAACCAGATCGGCTCTTCTGCTATGCCCTATAAGCGCAATCCCATGCGCTCCGAGCGGATTTGCGCTCTGGCTCGCTATGTGATCTGCGACAGCCTGAATCCCGGCTTTACTGCCGGTACGCAGTGGTTTGAGCGTACTCTGGACGACTCTGCCAACAAGCGTATTGCTGTAGCAGAAGCATTCCTGGCAGTAGATGCCATTTTGAACATTTATATCAATATCTCCTCCGGTCTGGTGGTGAACCCCAAGGTGGTGGAACGCCGGGTCATGGAGAAACTGCCCTTTATGGCAACAGAGAACATCATGATGGAGTCTGTGAAGCGTGGTGGCAACCGTCAGGAGCTCCACGAGGCTCTGCGTGTTCATTCCCATGCAGCTGCTGCAAAGGTGAAGCTGGAAGGCGGCAACAATGATCTCATCGACCGCATTGCCGAAGATGATACCTTCCCCATGACCAAAGAAGAAATTTTGCAGCAGCTTGACCCCAGCGCCTATACTGGCCGTTCTGCCAGCCAGGTTACCCAGTTCCTGACTGACGTGGTAGCTCCTATTTTGTCTCATTACGAAAACGAAACTATTACTGCTGAATTGAGGGTGTAAAAAAATGAAGGAATTTGAACTGAAATATGGCTGCAATCCCAACCAGAAACCTTCCAAGATCTACATGGCTGATGGCAGTGACCTGCCTGTAACGATTCTCAACGGACGCCCCGGCTACATCAATTTCCTGGATGCATTTAATTCTTATCAGCTGGTCAAGGAGCTGAAGCAGGCTACTGGCCTGCCCTGCGCCACTTCGTTCAAACATGTTTCCCCCACCTCTGCCGCAGTGGGTCTGCCCCTGCCTCTGGAGCTGAAAAAGGCCTGCTTCGTGGAAGATGTACAGGGCCTGGATGAGAACCCCCTGGCCTGCGCCTATGTCAGAGCCAGAGGCACCGACCGTATGTGCTCTTTCGGTGACTGGGTCGCACTGTCCGACACCTGTGATGCGCTGACCGCCTCCCTTTTGGCTAAGGAGGTTTCTGACGGCGTTATCGCTCCCGGCTACACCGATGAGGCTTTGGCAATTTTGAAGACCAAGCGCAAGGGCAGCTACAATGTGGTTGCCATCGACCCCGACTATGTTCCCATGGAGGCCGAGGAAAAGCAGGTCTATGGCGTAACCTTCCGCCAGGGCCGTAACAACTTCAAGATTGATGAGGCACTGCTGAGCAATCTGGTGACCGCCAACAAGGAACTGCCCGACAGCGCAAAGCGGGATCTCATTGTGGCTCTCATCACTCTGAAATACACCCAGTCCAACTCCGTGTGCTTTGCCATTGACGGTCAGGCCATCGGTGTTGGTGCAGGTCAGCAGTCCAGAATCCACTGCACCCGTCTGGCAGGCTCCAAGGCAGATACCTGGTTCCTGCGTCAGCATCCCAAGACCCTGGCACTGCCCTTCCGGTCTGACCTGGGCCGTCCCAACCGGGACAATGTCATCGATGGTTACATCAATGGCAATGAGGAAGATGTTTGCGCAGAAGGCATCTGGCAGAACTACTTCACTTCCCGTCCCGAGCCTCTCACCGAGGAGGATAAGCGGGAATTCCTGGCCAGCCGCACCGGTGTTTCTCTGGGCTCTGATGCATTCTTCCCCTTCGCAGATAATATCAAGCGTGCCCTCAAGTCCGGCGTGTCCTATGTGGCTCAGCCCGGCGGCTCCATCCGTGATGATCTTGTCATTGAAGAGTGCGACAAGAACAACATGGTCATGGCCTTTACCGGTATGCGTCTGTTCCATCACTAAGAAAACCAGTGTGGAAACGGAGAGTATAACTGTTTTTCACACCCATAAGCCGATACAGAAATTTTGCCGTGCAGATATGCCGACAGAATAGGTTGAAGCATGTTAAAGTTTTGATGAGTTGACTCCGGGGGCAATTTGCCCCCGGAGAATCCCAATAATATAGAGGGAGGAAATTCCCATGAATATTCTTGTAGTGGGCAGCGGCGGCAGAGAACATGCTGTGATTCGCTCCCTGCGGAAGAACTCCCAGGTGCAGGAGATTTATGCACTGCCCGGCAACGGCGGCATGGCAAAAGAAGCCACCTGTGTGCCTGTTGCTGCCACAGACTTAGATGGTATTGTGGCATTTGCCAAGTCCCATCCTGTGGACTATGCTGTGGTAACCCCCGATGATCCTCTGGTTCTGGGCTGTGTGGATCGGCTGAATGAAATCGGCATTCCCTGCTTTGGTCCCAAGGCCAATGCTGCGATTATTGAAGGCAGCAAGGCGTTTTCCAAGGATCTGATGAAGAAATATAACATTCCCACAGCCCGCTATGAGACCTTTTCGGATCTCCAGGCGGCTCTGGACTATGTAAAGTCCCAGCCTGCACCTCTGGTGGTGAAGGCAGACGGTCTGGCCTTGGGTAAGGGTGTTCTCATCTGTGAGACCACCCAGCAGGCACTGGATGCAGTCACAGACATGATGGCAAATGCCAAGTTCGGTGCCTCCGGTTCTACAGTAGTCATTGAAGAATTCCTGGAAGGCCCTGAGGTTTCTGTGCTGTCCTTTACCGACGGAAAGACTGTGAAGCCCATGGTTTCCTCCATGGACCACAAGCGGGCCATGGACAATGACCAGGGACTCAATACCGGCGGCATGGGCACCATCGCCCCCAATCCCTACTACACCGAGGCCATTGCAAAGCAGTGCATGGATGAAATCTTCCTGCCCACCATCCGGGCCATGGAAGCAGAGGGCCGTCCCTTTACAGGTTGCCTGTACTTTGGCCTCATGCTGACCAAAGACGGTCCCAAGGTAATCGAATATAACTGCCGCTTCGGTGACCCTGAGACACAGGTGGTGCTGCCTCTGCTGGAAAGCGACCTTCTGACCATTATGAAGGCCACGACCGAGGGCACTTTGGCTGAAACGGAGGTCAAGTTCTCTCAAAAGTCTGCCTGCTGTGTGGTAACAGCTTCCAAGGGCTATCCCCTGTCCTATGAGAAGGGCTTTGAGATCACCATGACCGAAGAGGCCTGTGCCCATACCTTTGTGGCAGGTGCAAAGCTTTCTGAGGGAAAGCTTTTGACCTCCGGCGGCCGTGTCACCGGTACAACCGCACTGGCAGACACCCTTCCCGAAGCCATTCAGGAGGCCTATCGTCTGGCAGAGGAAGTCCGTTTCCAGAATGCCTACCGCCGCAGTGACATCGGTAAGCGGGCTTTGGAGGCTCTGTAAGAATATATATACTTGGGCCGCAACAAGATAAATTGGAGGTACCCCGTGGTTTATCGCATTTTTGTAGAGAAAAAAGAAGCCCTGGCCAAAGAAGCTGCTGAGCTGCTTCATGAGGTGCGGGAGCTTTTGCAGATCCGTACTCTGGAGAAGGTGCGGGTCATTAACCGCTATGATGTGGAAAACATCGATAAGGAGCTGTTTGATTACGCTGTAAAGAACGTGTTTTCTGAGCCTCAGTTGGACGTGACCTTTGAGACTCTGAAGGCCGACGGCGTTGTGTTTGCTGTGGAGTATCTCCCCGGTCAGTTCGACCAGCGGGCAGACTCTGCCGCTCAGTGTATCCAGATCATTTCCCAGGGTGAGCGTCCCACTGTACGGACAGCACGGGTCTATGTTCTGGAAGGCAACTTGTCTCAGGAGGACATTGCTGCCATTAAGAAATATGTTATCAACCCTGTGGAAGCCCGTGAAGCTGCACTGGAGCAGCCTGAGACCCTCCAGGTGGACTATGCCATTCCTGAGACTGTAAAGACCATGGATGGCTTCCTGGAGCTGGACCGGGAGGGCCTTTCCGAAATGGTCAAGTCCATGGGTCTTGCTATGGATTTGGATGACATCACCTTCTGCCAGGCCTATTTCCGGGAAGAGGGCCGCTGCCCCACCATTACTGAAATTCGCATGATTGATACCTATTGGTCCGATCATTGCCGTCATACCACGTTCAACACAACCATTGACAGCGTGAAGTTTGCCGACCCCGTTTTGGAGGAGGCCTATCAGGAGTACTTGAACACCCGTAAGGAACTGGGCAGAACCAAGCCCATCAACCTCATGGACATCGGCACTCTGGCTGCCAAGTATCTGCGCAGCAACGGAATGCTCGACAAGCTGGACGAGAGCGAAGAGATCAACGCCTGCACCGTCCACATGACCGTTACGGTTGACGGCGTAGAAGAGCCCTGGCTGCTGCTGTTCAAGAACGAAACCCACAACCATCCCACAGAGATCGAGCCTTTTGGCGGTGCAGCTACCTGCATCGGCGGTGCCATCCGTGATCCTCTGGCCAGCCGTGCCTATGTCTACGGCGCTATGCGTGTCACTGGCGCTGCTGACCCCCTGAAGCCTGTCTCGGAGACCATTCCCGGCAAGCTGCCTCAGCGGAAAATCGTCACGACAGCTGCTGCCGGTTACTCCTCCTACGGCAACCAGATCGGTCTGGCTACCGGCATGGTAGATGAGCTGTATCACCCCGGCTATGCTGCAAAGCGTATGGAAATCGGTGCTGTTGTGGCAGCGGTTCCCGAGGCAAATGTGCGCCGTGAGCGTCCCCAGCCCGGTGACCAGGTCATCCTTCTGGGCGGCCGTACCGGCCGTGACGGCTGCGGCGGTGCTACCGGCTCCTCCAAGAGCCACACCCTCAGCTCCCTGCAGGACTGCGGTGCTGAGGTGCAGAAGGGCAACGCACCCGAGGAGCGGAAGCTACAGCGTCTGTTCCGCTGCGGAGAGGCTACCCGGATGATTAAGCGCTGCAACGACTTTGGTGCAGGCGGTGTCTCCGTTGCCATTGGCGAACTGGCGGATGGCCTCAAGATTGATTTGAACCGGGTACCTAAGAAATATGAGGGCCTGGACGGCACAGAACTGGCCATTTCCGAGTCTCAGGAGCGTATGGCTGTTGTAGTTGCTGCGGAAGATGTGAAGCGGTTCCTGGAACTGGCAGCCAAGGAAAACCTGGAGGCCACTGTGGTGGCAGAGGTCACCGAGGAGCCCAGACTGGTTATGAACTGGAAAGGCAACACCATTGTCAATGTGAGCCGTGCATTCCTGGATTCCAACGGTGCTGAAAAGCACATTACCATTGAGCTGGACCCCACTGAGGACTATCATGTGGCTGTTACCGGTTCTTTCCGGGAGAACATGACCCGTCTGGCTACCGACCTCAATACCTGCTCCAAGCGTGGCCTTTCTGAGCGGTTTGACTCCACTATCGGTGCCGGTACCGTTCTCATGCCCTTCGGCGGTAAGAACCAGCAGACCCCCATTCAGGCCATGGTTCATAAGGTCAGCCTGGAAAAGGGCCACACCGAGGACTGCTCCCTCATGTCCTGGGGCTATAACCCCTATGTCACCGAGAAGAGCCCCTACCACGGTGCTTATCTGGCTGTTGTGGAGTCCGCTGCAAAGCTGGTTGCCACCGGTGCCGCTTATGAGGACGTATACCTGACCTTCCAGGAGTACTTCCAGCGTGTAGGCAAGGACCCCAAGCGTTGGAGCCAGCCTCTGGCTGCTCTTCTGGGTGCCTTCCAGGCACAGAAGGAACTGAAGATTGCTGCTATTGGCGGTAAGGACTCTATGTCCGGTACATTTGAAGATTTGAATGTACCTCCTACGCTGGTTTCCTTCGCAGTGACCACAGAAAATGTAAGAAACATCGTTCCCAACTACTTTAAGAAGGCAGGAAACACCGTTTGCCTGCTGATGCCCAAGTACAACGACAAGGGCCTGCCGGAAACCGAGAGCCTGCTGGAGCACTTCCGGCTGGTGACCCGCCTGCAGCGGGCAGGCAAGGTGGTTTCCGCTTATACCCCCGGCATGGGCGGCCCTGCGGAGGCCATTATGAAGATGGCCTTTGGTGAGGGCTTCGGCTTCGAGTTCAATCCCGAGGTAAGCCTCGACACCCTCTTTGGCTATGCCTACGGCGGCTTTGTTCTGGAAATGCAGGATCATGAGCCTGTGGGCCAGGTTCTGGGCACGGTTACGGATAAGGGCACCTTTACCTATGGCGGTGAGGTTCTGGATGTGAGCGAGGTTCTCAAGGCCTATGAGGACAAGCTGGAGCCTGTGTATCCCTGCAACATTCCCGATGCAAAGACCCCTGTGGAGACTTTGTCCTATACAGGCGGTGTAGTTGCTGCTCCTGCTGTTCATGTAGCAAAGCCTAAGGTTTTGATTCCTGTATTCCCCGGCACCAACTGTGAGTATGACTCCGCCCGTGCCATGGAAGATGCCGGTGCTGAGGCTGAAATCTTTGTGATTCGGAATCTCTCCGCTGATGCCATTTCCCGCAGCGTGGAGGAATTTTCTGAGAAGCTCAAGCAGTCTCAGATGGTCTTTATCCCCGGCGGTTTCTCCGGCGGCGACGAGCCTGACGGTTCCGGTAAGTTTATTACCGCTTTCTTCCGTAATGCTGCTGTTAAGGAGCAGGTGACCAACCTTCTGGAGAAGCGGGACGGTCTGATGCTGGGTATCTGCAACGGCTTCCAGGCCCTCATCAAGCTTGGTCTAGTTCCCTACGGCAAGATTCTGGACGCTGATGCAGACTTCCCCACCCTGACCTACAATGTCATTGGTCGTCACCAGTCCCGTCTGGTGCGGACTCGTGTGGCTTCCAACCTGAGCCCCTGGCTTTCCGGTACTCAGGTAGGCGAGGTTTACACCGTGCCCATTTCTCATGGCGAGGGCCGCTTCCTGGCAGACGAGGCTCTGGTGAAGGAGCTGGCAGCCAAGGGTCAGATTGCTACCCAGTATGTGGATCTGTCCGGCAATGTTACCACCGATGTGTCCTTTAACCCCAACGGTTCTATCTACGCCATTGAGGGCATTACCTCTCCCGACGGTCGTGTTCTGGGTAAGATGGGCCACTCCGAGCGTAAGGGCTTTGGCCTGTATAAGAATGTTCCCGGCGAGACGGACATGAAGCTGTTCCAGTCTGCTGTCCGGTACTTTAAGTAAGTAAAATTTTGAGGCTGTTTCACTTCGGTGGAACAGCCTCATTTTATCCACAGGGTTCCTTGACAGTATACCGGAAAAGGAATACAATCAAAGAAAAGGAGGGATTGCTTATGGATCGCTTAAAAACTTTACAATCTTGGATTGACGAAAGCAAACGCATTGTGTTTTTCGGTGGTGCGGGAGTCAGTACGGAGTCGGGAATTCCCGATTTTCGATCGGTAGACGGGCTTTACAATCAGAAATTTGAGTATCCCCCCGAAACCATTATCAGTCATAGCTTTTTTGAACGAAATCCGGAATATTTCTTCCGGTTTTATCGGGAAAAGATGCTGCCGCTTGGGTTTTCTCCCAATATTACCCATAAAACACTGGCCCGTTGGGAGGAAGAGGGAAAGCTTCTGGCAGTAGTAACCCAGAATATCGACGGCCTCCATCAGAAGGCAGGCAGTAAGCGGGTTTATGAACTGCACGGCAGTGTTTTGCGGAACTATTGCGAAAAATGCCATAAGTTTTATCCGGCAGAGTTTGTGAAACAGTCGGATGGCGTTCCTCATTGCACTTGCGGCGGCATTGTGAAGCCGGATGTGGTGCTCTATGAGGAATCTTTGAACGAAGACACATTGGTAAAGAGCATAGAGGCCATCCAGCAGGCAGACCTTCTGATTGTTGCGGGGACCAGCCTTACAGTTTACCCGGCAGCAGGACTGATTCGGTATTATCACGGCTCTCGTCTGGTATTGATTAACCGGGATGCTACGGGCTATGATGACTATGCCAATCTGGTTTTCCATGAAAAACTGGGAGATGTGTTTTCCAAACTGGATGGATGGGAATGAAACAGCTACACAAAGTCTAGCCATAAAAACAAGCAGCACCGATCGTTTCCGGATCGAGTGCTGCTTGCGTTTTATATAGGCTTATGTACGCTTGTGGAAGGAATGAGGAAATTAGCCGCCGTAAGCAGAAGCGATCAATTTCATAAAGTCATTCTCGTCCATTTCCAACAGATTGGTGTAGGTATCGGCCAGAGGAGCCACTTTTTCCTGCAAGGGATACAGAGCCATTGTGAAGTGGGCATCTGTATCTTCTTCGGCGAAAGTCAGCTCAATTCCACCATCTGTGGGAAGAAGCTGGAACTGTACCCCCTTGGCTAACTCCGGTACGAGGGTAAGGTTGCCGTTATTGTCATAGTGGAGGAAGGTCAGGCGTTCTGCGTCAAGCACGCTTTCCAATACAATTTCCATCTCATCTTCGGTCACATTGCTTATGAAGTTCATAGTGGCTTTGTCACCCTGAGATACCATGGAAAAAGCAATGGTCTGGCAGATATTGTCGGTGCCTTCAAAGCGAAGTTCCGCACCGTCGCCATCGTGCATAATGTCCATACCTACCCAGTAGCCACGGTCATCTACATACATGGTGGTGTCGAACTCATCCAGTTCCTCCATAATTTCCTGGAGCTCGGAATCATCGTAGGGCAGCATGGAAGCGGCAGAAGAAGTCACGGCGTTTTGCGCATAGGCTGCATTGAAAAGTGCAATGACAGCTTCCGGATCGAAATTTACCTGATAGGCATCACACTTGTGAGTGGCGTCACCCAAAGCTAGCTCAACAGAGGGGAGTTCTTCCACTACAATGCTGTTGGTAATGGCATCAAGTTCCTTCTGATAAGGAGAAGTCATGTTAAGGGATTGCTCAAAGTTTTCAGGGATGTCGATATCCATATTCTGACCAATCCAGGAGTTCTTCAGATTTTCTTCCAGATTTTCGGTGGGCATACCAAGAACCTCGTCCAGATAGCCGGGGACAGAGAATTGAATCTGACTCGGGTCAGCATAGATGTTGATATCCATGGAAGTGCCCATAAGATTGTATGTCATATTGAACAATCCAGCATTTTTCTGTGTATGTATCTGGAAATTCATCATATCATGACCATCATTGATTTCCATGAGCATGGTAAGAGACTGGCTTTCGGTGAATTTCTTGAAACTATCTCCAATTGCAGCAAGATTTTTGTTTTGGGCGTATAGATTGCTCATAGCTTGACTGGTCTTTTCTATGGCAGCCATGAGGTGATCTTCGGGCTGAGAATTCATGATCCAAACTGCTGCACCGATACCAATGGCAGCGACTAAAACGATGCAGAGAATTGCAATCATAAGGCCACGGCGTTTGGGATTGGATTCTTGAGGAATGGGATCAGTTGGGGCAGAAGTCAGCGGTGTACCGCAGCCGGTACAGAACATGCTGTCATCTTGGTTGTTGTAACCACATTTTGGACATTGCATCATAAATACCTCCAATGCTTCACAAGTTTATCCAATGTGAGCGGCTAGTGGTGCTGTTCTGTGTATGTTCTAAAGGCTCCAGAACAGCGATGGATTCTGTGTCTTCGGGAAAATCGGATGTAGGGAGTACTGAGGGGATGCATAAGGGACAATTGATTTACGGAGTCTGCTGATTTCTATAAAAAACTATCTTGCGGCAGATTTTTCTTTTATTATAGATTAGGTTTGTGTGGGGTCAGCGAAAAATACACGGGTCTGCTGGGCGTTGCGGAGAATTTCGTGGCGGAGTTCTTCCAGATTGGCAAATTTCCTTTCTTCACGAAGGAAATGCCATAGCTCCAATGTTACCACTTGTCCGTACAGATCACCAGTGTAGTCCAGAAGCCAAGGTTCAATGGTGAGCTTATGCCCCTGTACAGTAGGACGGGTACCGATGTTAGCCACAGCAATATAAGAGCCGTCCTGTGTACGGACTCGGCAGGCGTAGACCCCGTTGGGAGGAAGCACCAGATCCTGGTCAGGAATCAAATTAGCGGTTGGGATTCCTAGCGTGCGGCCCAAATGTCTGCCCTCTACAACCTTGCCGGATAGCATGTGAGGATGCCCCAGGAACCACCTGGCCCGGTCTAAATCGCCGTTGGTAATGAGTGTCCGGATATAGGTAGAAGAGACCGTAATATTTTCCATACGATACTCCGGAACCACAGCGCACTGGATGCCATGCTTGGCGGCAGCTTCCTGCAACAGGGCGGCAGTGCCACGGCCCCCGGCACCAAATCGGAAGTCATGACCACAGATCAGACCCACGGCGTGGTATTTTTCAATGAGAATCTTTTGGAGGAACTGCTGCCATTCCATACCGCACATATCGTCGTCAAAATGGATGGTGAGAACCTCCTCAATGCCATACAGCTCCTGCATAAGGCGGGCTCGATCCTGTGTGCTGCTGAGCAGCCGCACCTGAGCACCGCTTACTAAAGTGTCCGGATGGAGGTCAAAGGTGAGAGCGGCAGCACGAACCCCAAGACGGTCGGCTTCTTGCCGACACCGGGACAGGAGCTGGCCATGCCCCAGATGGACACCATCAAAAAATCCCAGAGCAATGACTTTCGGTTGTTCCATTTCAGTTCACCTCGTAAAAACTCTTTATGGTGGTCATTTTGGTGCCGTCGCAGGCACCCAGGGCCAAAAATTCTCCGGTGCCATAGAGTCGGTACTGGCCAGGTTCCAGAGCAATAGAAAAGGCGGCACCGTTGCGGCAGGCTTTTTCCTGCTTGGAAGTCAGTTCCAGAGCGGGGGCCTGAGCAAACATAGAATCAATGGGAAGCAGCAAAGACTCCACTTCCTGCCCCTGTTCCGACCGATCCAGAAGGGCTTGCAGTTCCACCGCATCGAAAAGGCCATAGGCTCCTGCACGGGAGCGGCGAAGAGCAGCCATAGTGCCGCCGCAGCCCAAAGCCAATCCGATGTCTTTGCACAACGTGCGGATATAAGTACCTTTGGAGCAGCGAACCCGGATTTGGTAGTCGTTTCCCTCTTGCCCCAGAAGCTCTAACTCGTGAATTTCAATGGGACGGGGCTGCCGTTCCACGGTTTTTCCCTGACGGGCCAGCTCATAGAGCTTTTTTCCCTGGATTTTTACCGCAGAGTACATGGGAGGAATCTGCATCTGCTTTCCCAAAAACTTAGGCAGAATTTCCTGTACCTCCTGAGGGCCTACTTCTACAGGTCGGGTCTCCAAAATGGTGCCGGAGGTGTCCTCTGTATCGGTAAGAAGTCCCAGTCGCAAAGTGGCGATATACTCTTTTTCGGCGTGTTCAAAGAATTCCACAGCCCGGGTTGCTCTGCCTACAAAGACAGGAAGGATTCCCGTTGCCATAGGGTCCAGGGTACCGCCGTGACCGATGCGTCTGGTGCCGAAAACCCGGCGCAGTCTGGCGGCCACATCCTGACTGGTCCAGCCTTGTGGTTTGTCGATGATAATAATTCCCGTTGCCATGGTATTCTTCCTTGTATTATAGAGTAGTAGTTTTTAGAGTCCCTCTCCAAGGACTTGT
>CAUWEI010000008.1:0-14384 GCA_963557675.1 uncultured Oscillospiraceae bacterium
GTTACAATTTGTGACCATAAATTCACAATAACGACATTTTATGTTTTATTTTTATTCATATCTTGTTCAAAAGTAGCAGATATGATATAGGCACAAGGTGATACGGAAGCCGTGAGCCGGATCCCTTGTATCCGCATTTCTCATTGGTCCTTCCAGTTTGGACTACTTCCTACCTCTCTCTTTTATTCGTTTTAACCTGAAGAAAAACGCCCTGCCAAAAGCGGGGCGTTTTTCTGCTGTCATCCAGAAAAAGGTCTGTTGTAGAACGGTTCGTTCTGTGACTGACCTTTTTTCGTTTCTATCGGTGCCACGCTCCATCATCCATTACGAATAATACAGAACATCATTGCTTACGATTGCTTCTTGCAATATAATTTATCTGTTGTATAATAGGTATATTAGCACGATATACGGAAGAATTTTGGAATATTTCCGTCTATATCCTGTTTACAGCAAAAAGGGAGGAAAAACAAAATGAGCAATAAATTAACCATAGGGCGGCTGCTTTGCCTGTTGCTGGCATTGTGTCTGTCCCTGAGCGTCTGGCCTGCTACGGTCACTGCGGCAGAGGGTTCTTCGGACAATGTCGCACTCGATGAAACCAATTTCCCGGACCCCCAGTTTCGGGACTATATCCAAAGATCGACCTGAACAACGATGGCATCCTTGACAAAATGGAGTGCGAGAACATAACGTACATCGATATTTTTGGAAAACAAGTCAAAAGCCTACAGGGCATTGAGCATTTTCCTGCTCTGCAAAAGCTCAAGTGCAACCACAATGAGATTACCTCTCTGGATGTGAGCCAAAATCCCGCTCTGGTACAACTCAGCTGCAATGAGAATCCGATCACCTCTTTGGATGTAAGCCAGAATCCCTCTCTGGCTGCTCTTGACTGCAACCATAATAAGCTGACCTCTCTGGACGTAAGCAAAAATACCGTTCTGCGGGAGCTTGTCTGCTCCAACAATCAGCTAACCACCCTGAACACCGGAAACAACCACACTATGATGTATCTGGATTGCGGCGACAATCAGCTGACCGAGTTGGATGTGAGCCAGAATCCCGCTCTCATTTATTTAAACTGCGCCAAAAACCAGCTGACCCGTCTGGATTTACAGGAACACACCGCTCTGCTTGAACTGAACTGCGCCAATAATCAATTGACCGAGCTGGATATGAGCCAAAATCCGGCACTGGAAAATATTATATGCGCCGATAATCAGCTGTCCACCCTGGATATAAGCAAGAATCCCAGCCTGAAGGGGCTTCACTGCAGCAACAATCGGCTGTCCACCCTGGACGCAAGTAAACATCCGGCTCTGGAACAATTGACCTGTGACGAAAATCAACTCATCCGTATCGATGTGAGCGAAAGCCCTTCCATCACTGAGTTGACTTGCCGCGGCAATCGGCTGACCGAGCTGGATGTGAGCCAAAATCCCGCTCTCAGCTTCTTTAGCTGCGCCAGCAATCAGCTGACCACGCTGGATGTCCGTAAGAATTCCGCTCTCCAATTCCTTATGTGCGGCGACAATGATTTGACCACTCTGGATTTACAGAACAACACCGATCTCATGGCACTTGAATGCACCAAGAACCAGTTGACCAGCCTGGATCTTCGCAATAACTCCAAGTTGGTCAATTTCCAGGTGAGCGGCAACCGCTATCCCCTGCCCCAAAAAACCGACTTTGATTACACCACTCTGCCCGGTTCTTTTGACGTCTCTAAGATTTCCAATGTGGTTGGCGGCAGCTTTGATCCGGAAACCCACACCTTCCGCTTTGACGAAGGAAAAACCTGTGCTACTTATACCTACGACCTGGGAAACGAGCACACAGAGACCTTTATGCTCCATTTTAACCCCTTCGAAGATGTAAAGATACATCATTTTTACTACGACAGTGTCATTTGGGCCGTGAATGAAAAGATCACCGATGGCATTACCTCCACCACCTTCGCCCCGGAACATGACTGCACCCGTGCTCAGGTTGTGACCTTCCTGTGGCGGGCTGCCGGTTCTCCCCGGCCCGAAAGCTACGGCAACAGCCCCTTCCAGGATGTGCAGGACCCCTCCACTTTCTACTACGAAGCCGTTCTGTGGGCTGCCGGAAAGGGCATCACTGACGGTATTACCACCGATACCTTCAAACCCGAAGGAACCTGCACCCGTGGTCAGGTAGTCACCTTCCTGTGGCGTTTCAAGGATCAGCCGGAGCCTCAGAATCCCGACAGCTCCTTTGTGGATGTGCAGGATGCCGGACGGTTCTACTATAAAGCCGTGCTCTGGGCTGCTGAAAACAAGATTACCGACGGCGTTGCTCCCAACGTGTTCCGTCCCGAAGGCACCTGCAAGCGTGGCCAGATCGTCACCTTCCTCTATCGCTGCCTGAATCAGGGCTAAACGGATTTCGGTCTGTGAATCGCATATAAAAAATGAGTCTGTTGCAGAACGTTTCGTTCCGCAACAGACCTTTTTATTAGAATCTTGCTTTTTGCAGCCGCACGTCCTGTCCCACAAAGGTGACCAGACGATAGCCGCCCAGAAGTCTCGATGCAATGGCAGGGCCGTATCGGGTGCTGAAATCTGCCGCCCGAAGGTTGGAGGACACCACCGTGGGGGCTCCCGTCAGCAGGCGGTCATTGAGAACCGTATACAGAGCCGACTGCACAAAAGGCGTCAGCATTTCTGCGCCCAAATCGTCCATAATCAGAAGGTCACAAATGGCGTACTTTTCCGCCTGATGCTTGGCCTCCTCTTTTCCCGTGAACTTCGCTTCTTCCAGACAGGCAAACAGATGGACGGCGGATTCATACACCACACTGTAGCCATTGTCCGCCACGGTCTTGGCGATACAGGCGGACAGGAAGGTTTTTCCTAAACCGGGATTGCCATTGAGCAGCAGATTCCCGGACTTGGGGGAAAAGCTCTGGGCATACCGCTTGCAGGTCTGCAAGGTCAGGCCCATAATGGCCCGGGGCGATGCCCCAAGGGTGGGGTCCGGAACATCACTGTAATAGCCCAGTTGGAAGGTATCGAACCGTTCCAGACCGGAGCCGGAAAGCACCGTCAATTCCTTCTGCTGTTCCTGACGGCACAGCTCTTGCAGACATTTGCACATCTGCGCCCCCATATAGCCGCTTCCACCGCAGATGGGACAGATGGGGGCATCGTCCAGAAAGCCCGGCTCGAAGTTTTCTTCTACCAGACGCTTCCGTTCCTCCTGAAGAGACTGGTTTTCCTGACGTACCTGCTTGAAAATCTCTTCGGCATCTACGCCCCGTTCAAATACCGTCTGGGCCGCCCGTACCATGGAAAGCTTCAAGGCCTGATCGATCTGCTGAATTCTGGGAACCTGCCGATAAGCCTGCTGCAATGCACGGCTGTTTTCCACTTCACGCTGTTCCTTCGCCTGAGCCAATCTAGCTCTGGCTCGGGAAAGTATTTCTGCCGTATATGCCATAGTTTATCCCTCCTGCTGATATTCCCGGAGCATCCGGGCAATGGCGTCCCGCTCAAATTCTCCCAGTCCGGCAGAACCGGCCTGTACCTGCTGGGTCTGCGCCACCGCATTCCGGGCCGCTCCACTGGTCCCGGTGGGCTTTTTGTCCCCGGCCTTGATTTCTGCACCGGTATGCAGTCCCTGCTGATGCCAACTGAGCAAAATCTTATTCATATAGGGCCATTTGAGGCCGCCGGTATTGAGACAGGTCTTTTCATAGGCCAGCTCCAATGCCTCCGAATCAAAATCCATATCCAGCCAGCTCCGGGCGTATCGCTCCTCTGCCGGGGTCAGACTTCTTCCCCCGATTTGCAGCAGCCGCTGAAGCTGGGCCATACGGCTATATCGGGCGTTTTCCGCCTGCATGAAGGCCACGGCCTCGTCGATGGTGTTAATGCCCCGCTCCGCCCAGGCATAGGCCTCCTTCTCAATGGTTCTGAGAGAAGGATTCCGATTGGAACCACGGCGGCGCATCCGGTCTTTGCAATAGCACACCAGCATACTCACCACTTCCACCGGCAAGTCCAGATAGTTCCGGAAGGACAGCAGAAGCTTCAATTCCTCTGTGGTGAGGATTCGGCCCAAAACACGCTGTACCTCCCCTACCAGCATCCGGAATTCATCGCTTCCGCTGATGGCACGGGTCACATCCTGCTCCGTATACTGGGGAGGCTGGTCCAGATGCAGCATCTTATTTTCCTCCGGCCACAGACCCAGCTGCCGCAGTGTGGCACTGGCGCAGGACATTCTGGCCCCACTAAAGCCCAGAGCGGTTTCCGCTTCATTTGGCTCATTGCCGCACCGCAAAAACAGATGCAAAAGGGCGGCATCTGCGTTTCCGGATGCCAATAATTTATGTACTTCCAACTGTGAAAGAGAAAGCTCCTTGGTATTCATTCCGTTCCTCCCAAACATACAACCGACAAAAAAGCCCGCATTTTCCAGCAATGCGGCAAAAAGCATTTTATTTGCCCCTATTATACCACAGACCCAAAATGCTGGCAAGGCGTTTTGCCCCCATCCGGAAAGAATTTCAGCAGACAATATTTGGCCCCAGTGTGAATCTTGTTCCATTGCTGCCTAAAAATATCCTGTTTTTGCAAAAAACACACCCTCTGCGGCGGTTTTCTCCGGGAAAATCGTAAAATGGAGCGCATGGAATCCCATGCGCCCCATTGCCCTTCTCCATTGCTTTCTGCGAGGAAGGTTCCCACTTTGGTTCCTTCTTCCAGCACCCAAAATCCATGTTCCGTTTCCCTTTGCAAGAAACCCTTTTTTATGCTTTTTCCACACTGTGCTGTCGGTTGGAGCGGATATACAGGGGAATGGCCCCCAATTGTGCCACAAGGGAAACCACAATCATGGCCGGGATACTGATGTCGTACAGCACGCCCAACAGCCAGCTTCCCAAAAACCAGAACACGCCAAAGAAAAATTCAAACACACCGTATCCCGTGGCCCGGCTGTTTTTGGGAACCATAGTGGTCACGGCCGCTTTCAAGATGGATTCCTGTGCGCCCATTCCCACGCCCCAAAGGGCCACCCCCAACAGTACCATGGGAACCGAGTGGGATGCAAACACCAGAACCACAAAGGGAGCCGAAAGAACGGTGGACCAAATTAGTGCCTTTACGCCCTTTTTGTCATAGAGCAGTCCAAAGAACAGGGCCGAAACCGCATCCACCAGCATAGCCCCGGCATACAAAAGGGGCAATGTGCCGCTGTTTACAAGGGAGGTGGTTTCTGCAAGGCCCTGTGCCAAATTGGCATAAGTCCGTGAAATGTGCATCAGCACAAGAGAATAATCCATAAATCCAAAGGCAAAAAGGCTGATCCCTGCAATATAGAGAATAAATTCCTTCTTCATCCGAAATGGAACATACTCCTTCGGGGTCGGCTCAAAGGTTTCGGGATTAGGGAATTTCCGCTTTGTCACCAACAATAACACAAGGGTAATTGCGCCGGGAATTGCCAGCACCGCAAAGCATATGGAATAAATTTGAAGCGTGGTACCTTCGGTTTGGAACAGCATCACAAGATATAGCAGAACCGGCCCCAAAAATGCGCCGATTTGGTCCAGAACCTCCTGAATTCCGAAGCTTTTACCGATTCCCTCCTGAGAGGCCGCAAAGGACAGGATGGTGTCCTTTGCCGGCTTTTTGATGGCCTTTCCCATGCGCTGTACCACCAGCAGCACACAGGCCCAAATCCATCCCCGCTCCCCTCCCACAAGGGCCAGAGCCGGAACGGCTGCAATGTCCAGCACATATCCCAAAATCGTCATGGACCAGTATTTCTTTGTTTGATCGGCCAGTCTTCCAAACAGATACCGCATGGAATATCCAATCAACTCTCCAAGGCCCGAAATAAATCCGATGGTTCCCGCCGATGCGCCCAACAGGGCCAGATAGGCCCCCCGAATACTGGATGCACCCTCATGGGTCATATCCGAAAACAGACTGACGATGCCAAACAATACAATAAAACACATGGCCTGTGACATTCGTTTTTTATTCATCTCTCGATTCCTCGTCCATTCTTTGTGTCATTTCCGGGAAATTGGCCTTGCTCTCCGCTTTGCACTTTTGATACAGCGTATCCAGCAAGTCGGCAAAGGTATGCTGTTCCGCTTCCGTAAGGCCCTCCAACAGCCATTCGTAAAACTTCGTTTCCACATGGGCCTTGGAGGTTTTCAGCGCATCGGCCTTCGGCGTGGCCACCAGAAGGCGGCTTCGTCCGTCTTCCGGATTTTCTTTGCGTACAAGATACCCCTTTGCTTCCAGATTGGCGGTCTGACGTGCCACCGCCCCTTTGTCCAGACCCAGAATCTTACTGACTTCCGCTTGGGTGATTTCCGGATTTTTTCGTATCACGTGCAGTACATCAAATTCCGATGTTCCAATCCCATCTTCCCGCAGGGTTCGGACCGTAAACTTGCTGACCTCTCGTGCGATTTTTGTAATTTTTCTTCTTGTTATGTCCACACAAATTCCCCTTCCCGTAAATAGATGTACCATCAACTAAATAGATGATACCACATCTTTCTCATTCGTCAACCCCAAACTTTTCCCTTTTTGCCCCCATTCCATACTCCACAAGTCGGTCCACCGAAAAAGCGGTGTCAAACTTGGTTTCATCCGCCTTGTTCGTGACGGTGATATTGGCAGAGCCAACGGCATGGGCGATCCCGTTGCACTGCTGGTCTACGGTGGCTATACCTCGTTGTCACTGCTCCACACCACATCCATATGAGCGGTGTATCAGGGCCGCATATCATAGCCCAGCACCTGAACTGCACCCACATTCTGGTACACTATAGCATATTAAAAAGGCCGGAAGCATTTGCTTCCGGCCTTCCTTATTCGGTTAGGATCTGGGATCGGACATGATACTGCTTGCATCAAACAGATCTGCAACCATGTCGCCCTGCTCCATGATTCGAGCACCGGTGATGGTGCGGCGATCCTGACGCAGGTAGTTGTCTCCCATCTTGCCCCAGGCAGGATCACTGTTGTTCATGCCGCAGAAATAGCGGAATCCTGCCTCCATGAGGACATCGAATTTTTCGCCTGCATACTCTTCCAGCTCGCTGCCGCCTGCATAAATCAAAATGTCCACAGGCCCAAGAAGCTCATCATAGGTTTCCTTCCAGGACTGCACATCCTTTTTGATTTCTTCGGCGGAGCTGTCCACGTAGGGAATCTCTCCATAGGTGAAGCTGGCGAACACATAACCGGCTTTACGCAGGGCCTCCGTTACAACCTTGGCCTGGGCTGCCTCTTCCGTATTGGTCAGGTCATAGCCCAAGGGGTCCTTTGCACCGCTGAAGGTGAGAATGGCTCTGGCTCCACGGTAGCTGAAATCGGGATGCAGAGAAATAAACTCCTCCAAGATGCTGACAAAGTCGTAGGCACCCTGACTCTTGACGCCTTCGGCATCCGTGTATTCACAGGTGATGGCTCCGTTCTCATTCACCACCAGACGGTCTGCAAAACCGTCCTTGGCCTGCTCCTTCAAATAGTGGGAAGGAACCTGAGACATCACCAGAGGTTTCTTGCCCTCCGGCAGACGGATGGAGCCTGCCACAAACTTACCGCTTTCATCGGCGGCTGCCATTTGCTTCTGAGACACCAGAACATAGCCCTTGGCATACAGCTGTTCCAAAACCGTCTTGAATTCCTTCACTGTCAGATTGTTTCTGTAGTAAAAATCTGCCTGGTCATCTCCGTCAAAGGCACGGGCCGGATCTGCTACAATGGGCTGGAACGAAATCTGGGTCACAACGGTGCTGTCCTGCCAGGGAACCAGAGCGTCCAGCGTGGCCTTATAGGTGTCCAACTGTGCGGCAACCTGCTCATCCTTACCGGTGTAGGCTTCCAGAAGGGCGATGGCTCCTTCGTAGTCGTATCCGGCGGCCTTGGCGGCAGCCTGACTCAACACCTCGGCTGCTGCGCCTTGGGGTTCGGCAGGAAGGGTGGTCTGGGATGTGGCGGTTCCTTCCGTGGTCTCGGTGGTATCCGGTTTCTTATCGGAAAAAATCAGCTTCACAAGGCCGACCAAAAGCATAATTACTAAAATAAATCCAAGCAGCAGAATCAAAAGGGGCAGATACGCTTCTTTGAAAATCTGCCATTTCGTCTTTTTGCGACGTTTCCGGCGTACCGGAGGGCGTTGGGTTTGCTGGGGTCTTTCATTCTGTTCCTCGTACATGGTTCCTCCCGCCTTTCATCAAATAATTGTATTGTTATCATATCGAACTTTGTCAAATTTTGCAATTGGCAAAACGGATTTTCACAAAATTTCCTGTAACTCCTCCAACCACAAGGTCGCCATGGCATCCGAGGGCATTCTCCAATCCCCTCTGGGAGACAGAGACACAGAGCCAATCTTGGGGCCGTCGGGCAGACAGCTTCTCTTAAACTGCTGCTGGAAGAATCGACGGTAGAAGGTATGAAGCCACTTTTTAATGGTTTCATCGTCATATTGTCCCTCAAATACATACTTTGCCAGACGGAACACCTTCCGGGGACGGTCGCCGTATCGCAGAATCTGATACAGGAAGAAGTCATGCAGCTCGTAAGGGCCCACCAAATCCTCCGTGCGCTGGGAAATCTCGCCCTCGGTGGGAGGCAGCAGCTCCGGAGACACCGGGGTGTCCAGAATGTCCAGAAGCACCGTCTTTAATGTCTCGTCGCTGTGCTGGGCCACATGGGACACCAGATGCCGCACCAAGGTCTTGGGAATTCCGCCGTTGACCCCGTACATACTCATATGGTCGCCGTTGTAGGTGGCCCATCCCAAGGCAAGCTCGCTGAGATCGCCCGTTCCGATGACAAGGCCCCCTACCAGATTGGAAAAGTCCATCAGCACCTGCGTCCGCTCTCTGGCCTGTCCGTTTTCATAGGTCACGGAACGGTCCGACTCCGAAAGGCCGATGTCCTTGAAGTGCTGAGCCACCGCATCGCCAATGGGGATTTCCCGGAAGGAAACGCCCAGGGCCAATGCCATGGACTCGGCATTGCTTCTGGTTCTGCCGGTAGTACCGTAACAGGGCATGGTAATGGCCCAAAGCCGGTTCCGGTCCCAGCCCAGACGGTCTGCGGCCCGTACCATGACCAGAAGGGCCAAGGTGGAATCCAGGCCACCGGAAAGTCCTACCACTGCCGTTTTGGCATAAGTGTGGGACAGACGCTTGGCAAGGCCAGCCGCCTGAATGTCCAGAATCTCTTCACACCGGCTGTCCCGCAGCTGTCCCTGTGGAACAAAGGGATGCGGCTCCACAAATCGGGTGAGTTTGGTGTCCTTCATCGTAAAATGGACTTCCACATTCTGACACATTCCAGTGGGGGCGGGATAGGTGTTCTTTCCTGCCCTTTGAGAAGTCAACCGCTGCACGTCCAGCTCCGTCACAATCCGATCCGGCTCCATGGTCTGGGATTCTGCCAAAATGGTGCCGTTTTCACAAATCAGATTATGACCGGAACCCACCGTATCCTGGGTGGATTCCTGACAGCTGGCACAGGCATAGACATAGCCGCAGACCAGGCGGGCCGACTGTCCGCTTACCAAAGAACGTCTATACTCTCTCTTTCCCACCACCGCAGGAGAGGCCGACAGATTCACCACCACCGTGGCTCCCTCCTGTGCCAGCATCTGAGAGGGCTGGCTGGGTGCCCACAAATCTTCACAGATTTCACAGCCGATGGTCAGCTCCGGAATCTCCGGGCAGGAAAAGAGGATATGGGTTCCAAAGGGCACCCCGTGGGACTGGGTATCGCTACAGGCCGAAGTAAAATACCGACCCTCGTAAAATTCACCGTAATTGGGAACAGAAGTCTTGGGAATCAGGGCCAGAAGCTTGCCGTTTTGCACCGCTGCGGCGCAGTTATAGAGCTTGCCCTCATGCAGGTACGGAAGTCCCACAAAGGTCAGGACCTCCATTCCCTTGGAATGTTCCACCACATCTTCCAGCGCCTTCCAGGCTCCCTTCTGCAAGGTGGGCTGCAAAAACAAATCCTGACAGCTATATCCTGTGAGACACAGTTCCGGCAGCGTCAGCACCTGAACGCCCAGAGCTTCTGCCCAGTCCATGGCCTGCTGTACCTGTGCCCCATGATAGGCGCAGTCCGCTACCTTTACATCCAAAGAGGCCGCCGCTACTTTAATAAACCCGTCTTTCATGGCAATTCTCCTTCTATCGTCACGCACCAATGGTGCTAATTTACAGGGCGATGTTCCCTCTGATGGTCTACAATTGGTCCAGATTCAGAGAAAACGCCGGAAGAAATTCCTTCCTGAAATATTGAAGCTCCGGCAGCTCCATTTCGTCCAACGCCTGGGCCGTCTGCTTGGCGGCAGAGGCAAATTCCTGATTACCGGCCTTCAATTCCTCGATACATTTTATATAGGCCGAAAGCTTGTCCGCCGCCTTCACAATGGGCAAAACCTCTTCGTCATCCTCTAATATGAGGTGCTCATAGCACTGCCGCAGCTCCGGGGGCAAGGTCTTCAAAATCTGCTGACCGCCTGCCTGCTCCACCTTGCGGTAGGCTGCACGAATCTCCGGGTCATAGTACTTGACGGGGGTGGGCAGGTCTCCGGTCAAAATCTCCGAGGCATCGTGATAGAGTGCCGCCACGGCGCACCGTTCCGGGCTTGGCCCCGGAAGGCCCAGAATTTCCCGACGTATGAGAGCCAGACCATGGGCCAGCACCGCCACCATGTGGCTATGCTCCTGCACATTTTCCGAAAAGGTGTTTCGCATCAGTCCCCATCGGCCAATGTAGCGCATCCGGCTCATTAAAGCGTAAAACTCATGCTCCATAGACCTGCTCCCAAAGTGCCTGTGCAAGGGCCGGAATGTCTGTGGGCTTCTGGGCAAAGCAGGTGGCTCCTGCCTCTTCCAGAACTTCCTTGGAGCGATAGCCCCAAAGCGCACTGATACAGGGAAGGCCCGCCGCCTTGGCGGTCTTTACATCCACGTCCGAATCGCCTACATAGATGGCCTTGGTAATGCCCAACTCCTCCATGGTTTTGAGTACCATGTCCGGGTAAGGCTTCCGGCGCAGCGGGGGCTTCTGTCCCAGTGCAGCCGTAAAGGTGGGGAAATAGGTTTTCCACAGGGCCTTTGTGGCATCGTCGGGCTTGTTGGATACAATGGCCAGCTTCCAGCCCTTGTCCAGCAGGGTCTTTGCCGCTTCGGGGATTCCTTCATAGACTCTCGTGGTTTCATTGCAGTGCTGGGGGTAATAGGCCCGATACCAGGCCATAATTTCCTCAAAATTCTCCGGTTCCTGCCCCAATGCCATACGCATCTGATTTTCTGCGCCGTTTCCTACAAAGGTACAGACTTCCTCCAGCGTCCGCTGAGGATAGCCAAAGGCCTCCAGTGTGGCATTGGTGGCGTTGGTCAAATCCTGTAGGGTATAGAGCAGCGTACCGTCTAAATCCCATAATACAGCTTTCATTCTGATTGCCTCCCACAGGGCAGCAATTGACACTGCCCCATATCCTATGTTACAATATCCGTACTTCAAAGCAAGGAGGGTTTCCCGGTGGCAGATTCCAACCAGACGAAAAAACTTCTGGCCCAATCCATGAAAGATTTGATGGCAAGGGAACCCTTTGCCAAAATCAGCATCGGGGACATCTGTGCAGATTGTCAAATGAATCGGAAGAGTTTTTATTATCACTTCCGGGACAAATACGACTTGGTCAACTGGATTTTCCAGACGGAATTTCTTCTGACCGTCCGGGATTCTCCAAAGGATTTGAGCATTTTAAGCAGTCTGTGTCAGTATTTCTACGACAATCGGGCCTTTTATCACAACGCTCTGTCGGTGCAGGGACAGAACTCCTTTCAGGACTACTTCCGGGAAGTTCTGGAGCCCTTCATGGCCTATTATGCCCAGGCGTTCTTTGAGGGACGAAGCGAAGATACCTCGTTTTTCGTCACCTTTTACACCGATGCTTTGATTGCCGCCATGCTGCGCTGGCTGTCACAAAAAAATCCCATGCCCCCGAACCAATTTCAGGATTTGCTCCTGCAAAGTCTCCGGGCCGGTTCCACCTTACTTACTCCCCCCGCCAACTAAGGCGGGGGGATTTTATTACCCGTTTATCATACTACTTTTTCCTACAAAAAGCAACGTCCACAGGGTGGCGTACATACATCCTTCCTGCTTGCGCTCATCTGCACAGAAGCTTCTCGATACGCCCCCGGCTCCCAGCAGCACAAAATCTCCTTCGTGGATTCGCTCCAGTCCACCTCTTTTTCCGTGATTTCTTCCACAGCCCTTACATCAAATAGCACGGCCTCCGATACGCAATAGGACAGCGGAATTTCAGTTTTTTCATAACAATCCAGGTGGGTTCCCACATGACCCATGGCAAGATAGGGATTTTCCTGTGCATTGGCCCAGGAAAGAATGGGACAATCCTCCGAAATTTTCGCAGTCAACTCAACGAACATTTCCACAATCCCCTGTTTCTTCCTGCATTTTGGGCCGCTTATATCTTCCCTGCGGAGCCCATTCCGGCAGTGGCAGACGCTGCATAGCACCGAATACCCGTTCCTTGAGGTCGGGATACCGGCCCGAAAGCTCATAAACCAGCTCTTTGACCTCCTGCCGCTTGGTGCGTTTGTCCACAGGGCAGCGATTGTGTACAATAGGCAGATTCTGAGACTCTGCAAAATGCACCACGGTTTTTTCCGTCAGATACAGCATGGGCCGAATCTGAATCACGCCGCTGCGGTCTAAGTTGGTCACGGGCTGGAAACAGCTCAATCGTCCCTCATAGAACAGAGACAAAAAGAAGGTTTCCACCGCATCGTCGTAATGATGGCCTAAGGCAAGTTTGTTGCAGCCACGCTCCAAAATGGCCTGATTCAGCGCACCACGACGCATTTTGGCACACATGGAACAAGGATTCTTCTCCTGCCGATAGTCAAAAATAATGGGGCCGATTTCCGTTTTTACTAAGGTATAGGGAACCTCCAGCTTTTCGCACAGCTCACGGATGGGGGTGAAATCCATATTCCCCAGACCCATGTCAATGGTGACGGCCTCCAAGGAAAAATGGGACGGGTGGTATTTGCGAAGCTCTGCCAGCAGAACCAGCAGGGCTATGGAATCCTTACCGCCCGAAACGCCTACGGCAACTTTGTCCCCAGGCTCCAACATCTTATAATCATCTACACACCGGCGAACCAGTCCCACCAGCTTCTGCATGTAAAAATCAAACCTTTCTATGTAAAAATGGGTATTGAGTATTTAAGAGAAAACAAGAGAAAAACAAAGCAATCAAGAGTTCTTCCGAAGCAAAACTAATTTTTCGGAAATAGTGCTTGACTTTGTTTTGCGCCTATGGTATAAAATACAGGCACGTTCGGGTACATTGTACGATTGAATGTGAGATTTGTCAAAAAATATTTCTCGTTCGGGGTCTCACCCCGTTTGAACTGGAGGAAAACACTATGTCCACTACTCTGCTGAAGAATGAGACCGTACAGCGCAAGTGGTACGTTCTCGACGCAGCCGGTAAGCCCCTGGGCCGGACCGCTGTGATTGCCGCCAACCTGCTGCGGGGCAAGCATAAGGCTGACTTCACCCCCAACGTTGACTGCGGCGACTGCGTCATCATTATCAACACCGACAAGGCTATTCTGACCGGCAAGAAGGCCGAGCAGAAGATCTACTACCGTCACACCGGTTGGATCGGCAACCTGAAGGAAACCAAGGCTCGCCTCATGATGGAGAAGCGCTCCGACTATGCTATGGAGCTGGCCGTCAAGGGCATGCTGCCCAAGAACAGCCTGGGCCGTGCTTCCCTGACCCGCCTGAAGCTGTACAAGGGCGCTGAGCACAACCATGCTGCACAGAAGCCCGAAGCTTGGACCCTGGACTGATTGGGAGGTAAGGAACAATGTACGAAAGCAAGAAGAAGTATACCTACGGCACCGGCCGGCGGAAGTCCTCCATCGCCCGTGTTCGTGTTTATGAAAATGGCACCGGCTCCATCATCATCAACGGCCGTGACATCGACGACTACTTTGGTCTCGATACCCTGAAGCTGCTGGTTCGTCAGCCCCTCAACACCACTGAGATGCTGGGCAAGGTTGACGTGGTCTGCACCGTCGCCGGCGGCGGCGTGACCGGCCAGGCCGGCGCTATCCGTCACGGCATTTCCCGTGCTCTGCTGGGCGTGAACCCCGAGTTCCGTGCAGCTCTGAAGGCCGCTGGTTTCCTGACCCGTGACCCCAGAATGAAGGAGAGAAAGAAGTACGGTCTCAAGGCAGCTCGTCGCGCGCCTCAGTTCAGCAAGCGATAATCTGCTGTTCAAACCGTATCAAAATGGTTCAAAAAGCCCGGAAAATCAAG
>CAUWEI010000009.1:0-13621 GCA_963557675.1 uncultured Oscillospiraceae bacterium
ATATGATTGAGGCTTATACATAAAATGAGGACCAGAAAAGGGAGGATTCTATGAGGCAAAAGAAACTGGTATCTGCTGCTGCGGGAGTTCTGGCAACTTTGATTGTTTTCGGCATCGCCCCCATGAAGGCCTTTGCGGTTGACTCTTCCTCTTTGAAGAGTGAAATCAGCGATTTGGAGCAAGAAGCCCAAGAGATTAAAGAAGCCCGAGAAGCGTTGTCTCAAAAGCAGGCGGAGACGACCGAGGAGCAGCAGGATCTGATTGCACAGAAAATAGAAATCGATCAGGAAATCAAGCTGATCCATGACGAGATTGACAATATCAATGCACAGATCAAGTCCTACAATCAGATGATTTCGGAGAAGCAAAAGGAACTGGATGCAGCGAAAGTTCGGCAGAAGGATCTAAATGCACATTATCAGACAAGAATCCGTGCCATGGAAGAAAAAGGACAGATTTCTTACTGGCCAGTGCTGTTCCGCTCCAGCAGCGTTTCTGAATTTCTTGGCAATATGAGTATGATTTCGGAAGTGGCCAGGGCAGATCAGCGAATGATGGAGGAATTGAAAGGGGCCGCTGAGGCCATAGAAGTGTCTCAGGCAGAACTGGCAGCGGAAAAGGATGCGCTGGAAGGAAAGAAAGCAGCTCTGGACGAGAGTCAGGCGGAGCTGGACAGCCGCAGTGCAGAAGCTACAGAGCTTTTGAATGAAATCAACTACAAGGCCCGTGATATGGACGAAATCTTTCGTGAGTATGAAGCAAAGGAAAATAGCCTGTCCGATGAGATTGCACGGAAGGAGCAGGAGTACACGGAGACCCTGAAGCAGGAAGAAGAGGAAAGACGGAAGCAGGAAGAGGCAGAAAGGGAAGAAGAGGAAAGCAACGACGATTCCGGCGCAATCGACGGATCGTCTTCTGGTTGGGGATACCCGCTGCCTTATCAGGCACGTGTCACCAGTCCCTATGGGTGGCGTACGCACCCCATCACAGGAAACCCAACAAGCTTCCATACCGGCGTTGACTTGGGCGCAGATAGTGGTGACCCCATCTATGCAGTACGTAGCGGTTATATCACAACAGCGGAATATTCCGATGTTTATGGCAATTATGTTATTGTAAATCACGGGGATGGGTATTCCACCTTGTCAGCCCATATGACACACTATGTGGTGTCGGTCGGCGAATATGTGGAGCAGGGACAAGTCATTGGTTATGTTGGTTCCACCGGCTTGTCGGAAGGTCCGCACCTGCATTTTACTGTATACTACAATGGCAGCCACGTGAACCCTATGGACTATATTTGATTTTCACCCCACAGCCTTCCAATAGGGCTGTGGGGTGAATCATTATGTATAGTGGGGAAATTCGAATGACAGAAAAATTACTTTCATTCGCTATGCGGCAAACATTTCATCCACATATTTTTCGCAAAAAAGATTGGAAAGTATATCAGATTTTGAATTTCCATTGACTTCTTAATTACAATGTGTTACAATTCGGTTACGCTGTATATTGGAGCTGATATAGAAAATGATTGAATTTATTGATGTTGTAAAATCGTATACGGTGGGTAACACGGCCTTGCAAGGCGTATCCATGCACATCGAGGATGGAGAGTTCGTCTTCCTGGTAGGTCCCTCCGGTTCTGGTAAATCCACCATTATCCGGTTGATAACCGGTGAAATTAAACCTACAAAGGGTAGCGTTCATGTCAACGGCTACGACTTGGAGCATATGCGGAAAAAGGATATTCCATATATGCGCCGTACCGTTGGTGTTGTGTTCCAGGACTTCCGCCTGATTGAAAATAAGACGGTCTATGAAAACGTAGCCTTCGCCATGCGAGTTATTGGTGCAAACGAAAGGAACATCCGAGAGCGTGTTCCTTATGTTTTGGAGTTGGTTGGTCTGGAAGACAAGGCCAAACGTCATCCCGGCGAACTGTCCGGCGGTGAACAGCAGCGTGTGGCCATTGCTCGTGCTCTGGTGAATAACCCTTCCATGATCATTGCGGACGAGCCTACCGGTAACCTGGACCCTGCTCGGTCCTATGAAATTATGCTTCTTCTGGAGCAGATCAACGCTTTGGGTACTACCGTTTTGGTGGTTACGCACGAGCGGGAATTGGTGGAGCGATTCACGAAACGGACTATCGTAATTGACGATGGTAAGGTAATCAGTGACGGAATGGACGGGTATTATCATTATGAAAATCAATAATCTTCGCTACTTACTGAAAGAGGGCGTCCGTGGAATCTTCCTCCGTGGATTTATGTCCTTTGCCGCTGTGTGTGTCACAGTGGCATGTCTGCTGATCATTGGCAGCTTTTCTGCTCTGCTCTATAATGTGAACGTTAAGGTGGAGGAAGAGGCAGAAAATGCACAGATCCTTTGCATCATCGATGAGAATTTCTCGGAGGCCGAGGCAAAGAGTGTAGGCTCAAAAATCAATATGATCCCCAATGTGAAACAAGCCGTCTTCGTTTCCAGAGAAGAAGCACTGGCAGAGTTTTCTGCAAAGCATGAAGATGTGTTTGCTACCGTTGATCCTCAGACCCTGCGAGATCGGTTCGTGCTGATCTTGGAAGACAATACTATAATGGAGGAGACGGTGGACCAGCTGGAGCAGGTAACTGGTGTGGCAGAAGTCAGTGCTCCTGTCGATTTGGCAGAGGGCTTCTCCTCGCTGCAGTATATTTTAAGAATTGTTTCCGGCGTGGTGATTTCACTGCTTCTGGTGGTGTCGCTGCTTATCATTGCAAATACAATCAAGTTGGCTATGTACGACCGGAAAGACGAGATTGCCATTATGAAAATGGTGGGAGCCACCAACGGCTTTATCCGGCTGCCCTTTGTGGTGGAAGGAATGCTTCTGGGTGTGTTTAGCGCAGCACTGGCATTCTTTACGGAATGGGCGCTGTACGATGCACTGGTTGAGTGGATGAAAGGCGTTGCAAACTTGGAACTTGTTCGGTTTGTGCCGTTTGAAACGCTGCTTGTGCCTCTGCTGGCGGTGTTTGGTGCGGCAGGCCTCTTTGTTGGCTTGGTCGGCAGCTTCTCGTCCATTCGGAAATTCTTGGATGTCTAATTCTAATATGTTGATAGGGAGGATAATATGAAACAAAAGAAACTTGTATCGATTGTTGCGGGCCTTTTGGCTCTATTGATGATTCTCGGTTTAATCCTGAGCATTATCCCCACTAAGGCTTTTGCAGCCAGCTCTTCTTCCGTAAAGAGCGAAATCAGCGATTTGGAAAAAGAAGCAGAAGAGATTAAAGAAGCCAAGGAGGCTTTGGCTCAACAGCAGGCGGAAAACGCCGAGGAGCAGCAGAATCTGGTAGGCCGCAAAATGGAGATCGACCAGGAAATCAAGTTGATCCACCAGGAGATTGATAACATCAATGCCCAGATCAAGACCTATAACCAGATGATTTCGGACAAGCAGAAGGAACTGGATGCTGCAAAGGTTCGTCAGAAGGATCTGAATGTGCATTATCAGGCAAGAATCCGTGCGATGGAAGAAAATGGTGATGTTTCTTACTGGGCTGTGCTGTTCCGTTCCAGCAGCTTTTCGGAATTCCTTGGCAATATGAGCATGATTTCCGATATTGCCAGAGCAGACCAGAGAATGATGGATGAGTTGCGGGAAGCAGCGAATGCCATTGAAGTAGCTCAGAATGAGCTGACGGAAGAGAAGGCCTCTCTGGAGGCCCAGAGAACCGCACTGGACGAAAGTCAGGCGGAGCTGGATGCTCGCAGTGCAGAGGCTACAGAGCTTCTGGATGAACTCAATTACAAGGCTCGTGATATGGCAGGTACCTTTGTTGAATATGAGGCAAAGGAAGATAGCTTGGCCAATGAGATCGCACAGAAGGAACTGGAGTATACCGAAGCGCTGAAGAAGGAAGAAGAGGAAAGACGCAAGGCAGAAGAAGAGGAAAAGCGTAGAGAAGAGGAAGAAAAGCGCAAGGAAGAGGAAGAAAAAGAAAACGCTGAAAATAATAACAACGAAACAAGCGGCAATGACACCGAAAGCGGCGATAGTGGAAGCGGTGACAGCGGCAACAGCGGCAATGAAGGCGGCGGAAGCAGTTCTTCCTCCGGCTGGGCCTATCCCTTGCCTTATCAGGCACCGATTACCTGTCCTTATGGTTGGCGTACTCACCCCATTACGGGTAATCAGAGCTTCCACAGCGGCGTCGATTTGGGTGCCGACAGTGGCACACCCATTTATGCAGTTCGCAGTGGTTATGTAACAACCGCTACATATTCTGACGTTTATGGCAACTATGTTACTGTAAACCACGGAGATGGCTATTCCAGCCTGTCTGCTCATATGACCTACTACGTTGTTTCCAGTGGTGAATATGTAGAGCAGGGCCAGATTATTGGCTATGTTGGTTCTACCGGTTGGTCTACAGGTCCCCATCTGCACCTGACGATCTACTACAACGGTGAACATGTAAACCCCATGGATTATATCTAATGTTTTGCCCCACAGCCCCGTTTGGGGCTGTGGGCAAAGTCGTATTTAACGAAGTGAGGGAATTGCTTTGAACAAGAATAAATGGATGAAGTTTTTATCGTATTTTCTGACGGTGCTCTTAACAGCCTCGGTTATGACAATCTATTTTGATAAGAAACTGGACCAGGAGAAGAAAAGGTATCCTGCTCCTTCTGGAAAACTCAATCAGCTATACGAGGTGATTGAGAATAAATGCGCAGATGACCCCGATATGATAGCCGTCAGTGATGCTGGTGCAGCGGCCATGGTGGATGCAATTGGTAATCGATGGAGTTATTACATTCCTGCAAGTCAGTATGAAGCCCATGTCCAGGCTGCAAACAATGAATATGTCGGTGTTGGCATCACCATTCGGGAGGATGAAGAATCCGGAGATTTGGAAATCATCGATGTCGTTTCCGGCGGCCCTGCGGAACAGGCTGGTGTTCAAGTCAAGGATCTTCTGCGAGAGGTGGCAGGCAAGAGCTGTGCCGAACTTGGACGAGATGGGACTGCAAACTTAGTTCGTGGTCAGGCAGGAACGGAGGTTTCTATCGTAGTTGACCGCAATGGGGAGAAAAAAGAGTTTACTTTGAAGCGCAGTAAGGTAGATGTACCGGTTGTTGCTTCCCAGGTCCTGGATTCTGGTTATGGACTTATCACGATTAAAAACTTCCAAGCGAAATCGTTCCAAGAGACCAGTGAGGCAGTAGAAACACTTCAAAAGCAGAACGTAAAGGGAATTATCTTTGATGTGCGTTTTAACCCCGGTGGGGCAAAGAGTGAGTTGGTTTCCATTTTGGATTACCTTCTGCCGGAAGGCGAGATATTCCGCAGTGAGGCCTATAATGGAACGGTTACCACAGATCAGTCGAAAGCCAGCTGCATTGATATTCCTATGGCAGTTTTGGTCAATGCAGATTCTTATTCTGCTGCTGAATATTTTGCTGCTGCCTTGCAGGAATATGAATGGGCTACAGTAGTAGGCGAAAAGACGACAGGCAAGGGCTATTATCAGCAAACGCTCAGACTGAAGGATGGATCGGCTGTGAACCTGTCTACTGGTAAGTACTATACACCAAGCGGCCTGAATCTGGAGGGTGTCGGCATCACTCCGGATGTAGTGGTAGAGCTGGATGAAGAAGCCAGAGAGGATCTGTTTTATGGTAAGCTGGCCCCGGAAGAGGATCCTCAAATTAAAGCTGCAATTTCTGCGCTCGAATCACAGGAATAACCTTGACTAGAAGGCAAAAATCCTCTATAATTAGCTGGATAAGGTTCGCACCTATGTAAGGAAAGGATTTGATTGCTATGGCAAAAGAATTTAAGCTGACTCCTGCCAGAGTAAAAGAGCTGGAGGAAGAACTGCAATATTTAAAGACCACCCGTATGCAGGAAGTGGTAGAGGACATTAAGGAAGCTCGGTCTCAGGGTGACTTGTCCGAAAACAGTGAATACGATGAGGCCAGAAACGAACAGGCAAAACTGTTTGGCCGCATCAATGAAATCGAAGACATTCTGGCACACGCCGTTTTGATTGAGGATGAGAATGCCTCCAACGGTCGGATTGGTCTGGGCTGCAAGGTTACTGTGGAGGACACTCGTGAGAATGAGGTGCTGGAACTGCGGATTACCGGTTCTCAGGAAGCAAACCCCATGCAGGGTAAGCTTTCGGATGACTCTCCTTTGGGCCGTGCCTTGATTGGTAAAGCAGCAGGTGAGTCTGTCGTGATTGATTCTCTCGTGGGACGTACCGAATTCAAGATCCTGCGTGTTACAAGATAATTAGAGTTGAGAGGTTCGAAATGGGAAAGTTTGTACCTGCATCTGAAATGTCTATGAGCGATCAGGTTAAGATCCGTCGTGAGAAGCTGGCACAGCTTCAGGAGGACGGCATGAACCCCTTCGCACAGACGAAGTTTGATTTTGATTCCTTTGCAAACGATGTAAAGGAGCGTTTTGATGAGCTAGAGGGCAAGACCGTCCGTCTGGCTGGCCGACTGATGAGTAAGCGTGGTATGGGAAAGGTTATTTTCTGTGACCTGCAGGATGACTCCGGTCGTGTACAGCTCTATGTCCGTATGGACGAGATGGAGTCTGAGGAAAGCTACAATCGGTTTAAGAAGAACGACATCGGCGACATTGTTGGTGTCGAGGGCGACATGTTCCGTACGCAGAAGGGTGAGATCTCTGTCCGGGTACGGAAGGCGGTTTTGCTGAGCAAGTCCCTGCTTCCTCTGCCTGAGAAATTCCATGGCCTTACGAACCGTGAGACTCGGTATCGTCAGCGTTATGTGGATTTGATTGTTAATCCTGAAGTTAAGGATACCTTCGTGAAGCGCAGCATGATTATGCGGGAGCTGAGAAGTTTCCTGGATAATAAGGGCTTCTTGGAAGTGGATACACCCATCCTGACTCCTTTTGAGATCGGCGCCTCCGCCCGTCCTTTTGTCACACACCATAACACGCTGGACATGGATATGGTTCTTCGCATTGAGACGGAGTTATACCTGAAGCGTCTGGTTGTTGGTGGCATGAGCAAGGTTTATGAGGTTGGCCGTATCTTCCGGAATGAGGGTATGGACCCGAAGCACAATCCGGAGTTTACTACGATTGAGTTGTATCAGGCTTATACAGACTACCATGGCATGATGGACTTGGTAGAGGAAATGATGAAGACAGTAGCCATGAAGGTCTGCGGCAGCCTCACCATTCCTTACCAGGGCAATATGATTGATCTGAGCCACTGGGAGCGCATGACCATGGTGGAGGCCGTTAAGAAGTATTCTGGTGTGGATTTTGCAGCCATTTCCTCCGACGAGGAAGCTATTGCTGCTGCAAAGGAGCATCATGTTGAGCTGCCTGAAATCCCCACGAAAGGTGCTATTCTGGCTGAATTCTTTGATGCCTTCGTAGAGGAAAAGCTGATTCAGCCCACATTTATCTATGACTACCCTGTAGAGAACAGCCCCTTGGCCAAGCGGAAAGTGGACGATCCAGCATTCACAGAGCGGTTTGAGTACTTTATCAACGCCACTGAGTTTGGTAACGCATTTTCTGAGCTCAATGATCCCATTGACCAGAAGGGCCGTTTTGAGCGTCAGGTGGCAGAGCGGAAGGCTCTGGACCCCAACAGCAATGCACAGGTGGACTACGATTACGTTACCGCTTTGGAATATGGCCTTCCTCCCACGGGTGGTTTGGGCTTTGGCGTGGATCGGCTGGTCATGCTGTTGACTGACTCCGCTTCGATTCGTGACGTTTTGCTCTTCCCGACCATGAAGCCGCTTGATTGATAAAACCATTGTAGCACAACGGGTTTACGGTTTCTATACCGTTTTGAAAAGCTGTTTTACACCTGTTTTACACCTTTTCATTTCATGAGCCCGCAATAACGACTCCTGAAAAGACACCTCTGCTTCGAGCAAGGGTGTTTTTTCTTGCACTTTTTTACCGCCTTGAGACAAAGGCGGCATACATATTCTCTGCATGTTTATAAGAGTGCTGTAGTTTGACTGCAACAGTGTTATAAGCACACAGATGTTTGCCACAGGCGTCAGGGTGCGCTGTAAGCGACTTTGCACGCCTACCCATGCTGGGAGATGTCTGCGGCATAAAGGCTCGTACATGGCCTCTCTCGTGGCAATAAAAGCATGCCGTGGATTTACGGCGCAAAAAAAAGAGAGCCACCCGCAAATTGCAGGGGACTCTCCTATTGGGACAATGTCAAATGTACTTTGGGCGGGTATGAGGATTGACTCCTTGTACCCGCCTTTTTCTTTTCTGAATTTTACACCCACAAAATATCAGAAATGTAGTTTGTTATTTTGGAGTCGGATAACCACGTGCGTCTTCCACAAAGGTATGGTTCCGCATGTGTTTCTCATAAGACTCCTTGATGATGCTCAAGGCGATATCTACCTCGCCGTTGGTCATCCCATTACTTTCAATAATACTTTCATATTCTTGGTGAACCTTAAAAATACGATTGAACTGCTCGCGAGTCACCGGCTTGCTTTCATCAATCACCAATGAAGCAAAGCTAATGATAGCGTTGCGTTTGCTGTCTATTAGGATGGACAGAGTATCGCTATTATTCTTATCTAATTTTACTCCAAGTTCACTTATGCTCTTGTCGTATTGGTCCAGCTTCGAATTGACAAGGCGCATCCATTCATCGCGCATCCGTATGTTATCTGTACTGTAATGCTGGTTCAAATCATCAAGAGTAAGCTGGACTTGGTCAATGGTCTTCTCCATCTTCTGCAATAACATCCGTTCTTTCTTCCTTCGAGCAAAGACCTTACGGATTTTTGCAAACTCAGGAACGACCTTTCCCTTGAATTCCAAAAGCTCCCCGATTACTTGAATAACAAGGAACAGGCCGACGAGGACAATAGCAATCTTCGCCGGCACGTTCAGAAATTCAATGTAGTTAATCATAGGGCTTGCTCACCCCCTATATAAGCTTACACGTAAGCGCCTACAATTACTTGCTGTTCAGTTGCTTCATCTGAGTAATGGATTCCTTCAGTTTATCAAATCCAAACATGGCCGCATAAGAAGTAAGGAACCCAACTACAACCGCCGCAACAACCATGTACCATTCAACAGCAATGCTGCAGATTTGACAGTATGCGAAGAACGCTACTAACGTCAGTACCATAGATACAATCACGGCAAGAATATTTGTAGGCAGCTTATCCCAAGTTAGATTCTTCAGCACCTGAACTATAATATTGGTTACTACCACAAGAGCACCAATAATGCTCAGAAGAACGGGGATATTAAAAACATTTTCCATTTTTATGGCCTCCTAAATGTGTTTAGATTGGTGGACTATCAATGTTGCTCGACTCGCTCGAATTGGTGGAGAAGTTATTAGCCTTTGCCACTGCGTACTTAATACCTTCTCCTTGTGCGCTGGAGTTTTCGACCTCACTCTTATGGACAATTTTGCTCAACACAATGCTGCAGGCTGTCCCAATGGGGGTAAATACGACTGTCCAGCACATCAATGCCCCGGTGTACCCGGTCGTGATGCTTTTTAGAGCAAGATAAAAACCACCGGCAAGACCGATAGCTAAGAACAACATGATATAAATTGCGAGGCGGTTAGTGAATCCGAGCCTTGCAAAATGACCGGGCCTTTTCTTCACATGCTTCGCCTGTGTCTTTTTCTTACGCTCAATCTTGATGGTCACGGACACCACCCCTTTTTACAGATTTGGTGTCGCGATTAGGCGACACCCATTTTCTTTGCGTAATTGTAGAACAACTGTGCAGCCTGCTCGCGGGTCAGCATGTCTGCCCACATGTAGTTCGGCGTACCATCAGGCAGATTACCACTGCCAGCAAACAGGCCAGTTGAAATCGCCCACTCACGAGCATCCTTGCTCCAGTCGCCACAGTCATTGTCGCGCAGCTCTGCGCGGTATTCGTTCATCAGTTTCTTGAAAGTGTCCAAAGTCATATCTTCATCCTCCTCTGTAACAGTTGTAGATGCAATTCTCTCCGTCCACTCAAGGGACACCCAGCCGACACCAGTATATCCCCAACCATTTTGTTCCTTGGAAATGTTGAGGATAGTACCATTCTCATAGGCGGTTACAACAGAACCGCTGATAGGTGCAGTACGACAGTTCAGACCGTCCTTTGCAGTGACCTTAACCTGATAGCTAACGGCAGTTCCAGTGTTGACAGTACCACCGGAGAGACGCCGGTTCACCTCAGTGACGATTTGCGGGTGGAGATTATAAAGATAATCACCGGGGCATGACTTGTTAGCAAACCAACGGTGAACAGTCAGCACCATCTCATTGGACTTCGGAGTATAAGCCAAAGTCGTATTTTTGTCGCCAAACCACACAAGCTTTGACTTGCCGTTTCGCCGGCAAATGTCTGTAACCAAGTCCAACAGACCAGAATATGCTGCACTGGTGACCTTGTACGGGTCGTATGTATCACTGGCAACCTCAATGGTGACAGCCCGGTTGTCGTTCGCTGAAGATGAGGTACACCATGAGCGGTCTCTTTCCTCAACGTACATACCGATTCTGCCGTCATATCCCACACCGTAATTGGAAGATGCCTGCTTTGAAGACGGTGCAAAAATTGCGCCCAGAGATTCAATGCTCACCTGACCAACTACGCAATGGATAGAGATTCTATCAATGCTGTGGTTTCGGGGGCTTGACCGGTTCGGTGAAATTTTCGTATATGCTACAAGTGAACTATTGCTCATTCCATTACTCACTCCTTCCGTAGTTGTTCCAGCGAACTTGTCGTAATAGGTTTGTCCATAACCAGCTCGCTTGGATTGGGCGGATTGGCTCTGGTCGGCCGGACGTTCAAATTGGAGCAGAACCGCATTGGATGCTTCGAGTACAGACGTAGCGTTCCGCAACGTGTTCAGAACGCCGCTGTAGCCCTCTGACAGCTCTTTCATAAGAAAGCTAAGCTGAGTATCCAGGTCACCGATGGACGCTCCTGCGGCCTTACAGTGGTTCAGAAGAGCCTGCTTGCGCGACCAGAATGTCCACTGAGCCAATCCATATCCAGCGCTGTCGTGCACAAAATCAGAATAAAAGCCGTTATCTACAGCCGCCGTATAGGAGGCATCGGAATATCCCAGCTTTTTCTCATAAGTATTTTGGAGATTCTGCGGGTTCAGGCCGCTCTCAGCATAGAGGTTCCCCATCAGCCCTGCCGCACCATAGTCATTCAACCCATAGGATTTTAGAAACTGCCAGATTCTTTCATCGTTCGCCATCTCATGATTCCTCCCGATAAAGAATAGGGTCAGTCCTCTTCGTCATCGCCCTTGCCGTCACCGGCACAGAATCCAGCAACGGTGTCCAAATCAACAACGTCACCGTCTTCATCATAGAAATAGCCGGTTTCCTCATCGTAGTTGAGCTGTCCGACGTAGGGCAGGTCATCGTCAATCTCTTTGTTGTAGTAGCGCAGATTCAGCTCTGGCTTATTTTTCTTCTTGCTCATAAGCGAACCTCCTTATAAATCCATCATTTTATTCACAGATACACATAGTGGGAGCTCGACTAAAAGTCGGCTCCCACTTTTTTGCATACTATATGAACTTAGGCAGTAGCGGTTCCGTTGATTACCTCTTCAACCGTTCCAAGGTCTGTCCATTGAATATTGATAGTACCAGGCGCCCATGTGTTATTGTCCTGACCAGACTGCCACACATGAATCTCAGGTTCCTCGGCATCCGGGTCGATAGGATACGTGCAGCAATCTCCAGTGTTGTAAGGACTGGTTGCGAGTTCAACAAATGGGAGTGCTTTCTTCGGGTCGGTTGACCAGTAGAAGCCCCACTGAGCGGGAAGCTCTTCCGGGTCTTGCGTATAAACGCTGCTGTCATAATTTTGAATCAGGCGGACAACACGGCCAGAAGGGGAGAGGCAAAGGAATCCATCAGTTTTGCCGGCTTTCCGCTCCAACATGTTTTTAAGAGCAACGGCTTCTGCAAAGTCTGGGATATACTGCTCCTTGGTGTATAACTCGGTTCCGCTCATATCAACTGAGGCAGCTTGAAGTTCAGTAGCTGCGTCTAATCCGTGGCGGTGCATAATCTCAAGAACATAGTCTCTATCAGTCAACAGAATTCACTCCTTCCCGAATGGCCGCAGCAAGTTCGGCATAAGATGCCATATCGTTGAAAAGTTGGCCAACGTTAACTTTAGAAACGACAACGGTGTCTGCCCCGTCGATATCGTCATGACCAATCAGATTATAGGGCTCGCTATCAAATGCAACCCCAATTGCATCTGCTTCCGTAGCGTTAGTTAAATCGCCACTTGCACCAATCTTGATATAGTTTACAGAATCAGTAATACCGAGTTCTGTACCATCGATTTTAATAATACGATACATTTATGCGCCCTCCTTTACACCAACTAATTGAGCGATATGCCGCAGGTCATCGATATCGGCATGGAAGAAATCATGGTTCCATAGCCAGTAATCCTCATAGTCGGCGCGTTTATACTTTTGACTGACCTCATCGTCCCACACTTTATCCCATCGCTCCTGATAATTCTTATCCCGTTTGGATAAGACTTTTTGGATAGCCTGTGTGAGAGAACCGCGAACCATACCCATACCATCTTCATTTTGGGAAAAGTATTGATGCGCATTCTCACTGATTTCACAGCAGATGGTCTTACCGCCGCATGTAATGAATCCGTCGTGGCTTTCACATTCGGTAAGAGCGGGAATGTTTACATCTCCACATATCGCTTTGTCCTTAAATCTTTTATGAACAATGTATTTCACCTTTTATTCCTCTTTCTCTGAAGTTTTCAATTCGTTCGGGAGAAAACCCGAATATCGCATAGAACAGCCTACGAAGCCGCAAAACACGTTTGTGGTCGTTATAGCATTCGAAGTAGGCGAGCATACCGTTAACAGAAGTCCATAGGCCTTCATAAGACATTTCGCCATTTTGAATCTTGTGGTAGAAAGCCTTTATCTTCCTACGTGCTCGTTTGACGCCGTCTCGATTCCCGTTGACAATGACCTTCCCTGTTTCGGTCAGGTGATACTTCGCCTTGCAGTAGCGAAATGGTTTTGTCAGTGGAACAATTCGAGACTTAGAACGGCTGATGGTTAACCTCAAACTCTCGGCCTTTTCTACAACCAAATTCATGATTTCTTTCGCGTCCCTATCAGGTGGAACAATGACATAGTAATCATCCATATAATGTCCAGCACACTGAATTGATAACTGACATTTGATATAATTGTCCAGTGCAGATGGAAATGCAATCATCTCTGCTTGGCTTGGCTCAACTCCCAGCGGTAGCCCCTTGCCACCCGGAACAGTGTTTACAATGCTGTCGCCAAGCGCTCTCAAATCATTATTGTGCAAGAGCTGCTTGTGCCGTCTGAATATCATTTCATGTGACACGGATGGAAAGAACTGCTTAAAGTCCAAAAGGATGACGCTGCCCTCTCTGCCATACCGGCGAAAATGGTAACGTAGGTCTTCACGCAGTTCTCGTTTAGAGAACTCGAATCCTTTGCCCGGTAGACTTGCTCCATTGTTCCATATCATGCTCGGCAAATAAAGGGGCAGCAGAACCTTTTGGG
>CAUWEI010000010.1:0-12206 GCA_963557675.1 uncultured Oscillospiraceae bacterium
CGCTGAACAATTTTTATCATGCGGGTGTCCAACTTGCACTTGCAATTTTCGAAAAGGTTTGAGATGATGAATTTTCAAAAATCCGTAAAAAATATGGTATGGACTGTCTTGTGTCAGATTGCTTTACTGATGCTCAGTTTTGTGTCCAGAAGTGTATTTATACATTTTCTGTCTGTTGAATATCTGGGCATCAGCGGACTATTTTCCAATATTCTGACCTTGCTTTCTTTTACAGAGTTAGGAATTGGAAATGTGATGGTGTTTAGTCTGTATGAGCCACTTAAGCAGAATGACAAGGAAAGAATCAATTCGCTGCTCATTCTGTATAAAAAAGCTTATATGGGTATTGCTCTGACAATTCTCTCTATTGGCACAATATTGCTGCCTTTTGTTCCGCAGTTGATTCGAGAAGTTCCGGATATTCCAGAGAATATTTGCTTCTTATATGCGCTGTATCTTTTAAATACAGTGGTATCCTATCTGGCAACCTATAAAAAGTCAGTGTTGCTTGCAGATCAGAAGGCTTATGTGGTAAATATTGCGGTCAATATTTCTCATGCAGTTCTGATAGTTGTTCAATGCGCTGCACTATATGTGACAAAATCCTTTACCGCATATTTGATTTGTCAGATTGCCAGCACTTTTCTTACCAATGTGGTATTGACATGTATTGTAAATAAACAGTATCGGAGCATTCTCAGCAATCATGCATCTCCCTTACCCGAAAAAGAACGTAGAAAGATTTTTAATAATATAAAAGCTTTGGCAATTTCTAAGGTAAGCGGGGTTGTCTCTTCTGGAACAGACAACATCATCATTTCTACGATGTTTGGTCTGCGACCTGTGGGGCTGGTTGCGAATTACACGATGCTGATCAACTCTGTAAATAATGTGTTTTACAGTGCTCTTACCAGCATATCTTCCAGTATTGGAAACTTCAATGTGGATAGTGATATTGAGGCAAGAAATCGCGTATTTTCAGAGTTATTTCTGGCTGTATTTTTCCTTTACAGCTTTGTTTGTACATGTTTATTTGTTTTAGTACAACCTTTTGTAAGCCTCTGGATCGGAAATGATTATCTTGTATCTCTTCCAGTGCTTTTTCATTTGGTTCTGGGAATTTATGTAGGTGGAATGAACTATCCTGTATACTCTTTCAGAACTACAAAAGGGTATTTTAAAGAAGTACAATTTGTTTATATCGCTTGTGCTATGACTAATGTAGGCCTCTCTATTTTGTTTGGTAAACTTATGGGGGTTGCAGGAGTTTTTATGGCAACTTGGGTGTCCAAATTTGTTCTGACAGAAGTAGCAGATAGTTACTATACCTATAAAAAAATTTTAGAAAAGAAGCACACTCTCTACTTTATAAAATATGGATGTTTTTTTGCAGTGGAGGTGGTGAACACAATCTGCTGCTGGGGCTTGGTGGCTGCCATACCCTTTTCTGGATGGGTAGGTTTTGCTTTAAAAGCTGGCCTCTGTGCCTTTATGAATCTTTTAATCAATACAATTGTGTTTTGCAGAACTTCGGCATTCAAATGTTTATGGATGCGTGTATGTTCCATTGTACAGAAAGTTTGAGGAGAAAATGAGTGGTAAATTAGTTAGTATTATTCTTCCAGTTTACAATGTAAAAGATTATTTGGACCGGTGCATGGATAGTATTTTAAGCCAAGATTACAATAATTTTGAGTGCATCATGGTTGATGATGGATCTACGGATGGAAGTTCAGAACTTTGTAATCTATATGCAGAAAAAGATGCCAGATGTAAGGTAATTCACCAGAAAAATGGAGGCTTATCTGTTGCCCGAAATAAAGCTATGGAAAAGGCTTCTGGAGAATTGGTTGTATTTGTTGACAGTGATGATCATTGGATGCCTGAATTCTTATCCCGTATGATTTATCTAATGGAGACAAATAATGCAGATGTCGTCAAGTGCGATTATTGGCGCGGCGAAGTTCTCAATGAAACTGCTGACCCTACTATTAAGGTAATTGATGGGAAACAATTTACGAAAGAGATCTTGTGTGATCATATAGGAAGCCAGCTATGGCAGTATGTTTTTAAACGTGAACTATGGAGGGGGGTTACCAGTCCCCAAGGTCGTTATGCCCAGGATATGATGATTCTTCACACAGTCACAGATCGAGCTGATCGGGTTTGCATTACATCGGAGAAACTATATTTTTATTTTATTGACCGCAGTGACAGCACCTCTAATGCACCCAAAAAGAAGATCAAAGGTGCGTTTGATCGTGCGATGGCTTTCAAGAGCAGATATGATTTTGCAGTAGAAAACGGATACCAATCTGAGCAGAATGAGTTACTACAGAAAACCATGGATTACTTTAACAACGGAGTAACCCTAAAACCTTATCGAGATCATAATTATGACGCAGATATTGATGCATTGTCTAACTTCTTAAAGCGTAATAAAAGCCAATGGCTTAAAATGGGAATATTGGGACAGAAAAACCGTCTGCTGGGCTTATTTTTGGCATATATGCCGTCGTTATATTGCTTGATGAAGGGAAATAAAATATGAAGATTGCTTTTTTTTCTTGCTACTTGTCGCCCCACCAGAAACCATTTTCTGATGAAATGTATAAGTTGTTGGAAACAGACTATGTTTTTGTGGCATGTGAACCTTTCTCACAGGAGCGAATCAACATGGGCTGGTGCGAGTGTAATGAGGTGCCCTATGTCTTAAGGGCATATGAGTCGAAGCAGCAGGAGGAAAGTGCCCTAAAGCTTGCAGTTAATTGCGATATTATGATTTTCGGAAGTGCGTCGTATAAATTTGTAAAAGCACGAAAAGAGAGTGGGAAAATCATGTTTCGCTATTCAGAGCGCCTGCTGAAGCAGGGGCTTTGCCGTGCACTGAAGTCTTTGGATTATTTACGCCATATCAAGGCCAATCATATGCTGCAGTCTTCCAATACATATCTTCTCAGCGCTAGCAATTATGCACCTTATGATTTTGAAATTATTGGAGCTAAATTTAAGAATGCATATAGATGGGGCTATTATCCGGAAACAATTGCGTACGATATTGACAGGCTTTTTGAGGAAAAGAAAAATATAATTCCGGAGATTCTGTGGGCAGGAAGGATGATAAAATGGAAGCATCCGGAGTTTGCCCTGAATTTGGCCAAAAGGCTTCATGATTGTGGGATTCCTTTTCATATGACAATTGTCGGCAATGGGGCAATGGAAGATGAACTTCGAGATGTAATTTTGAAAAATGATCTTCAGAAAGTAGTGTCTATGCCGGGGGCTATGGAGCCGCAGAAAGTTCGTAAATATATGGAAAAGGCTAATATTTATCTTTTTACCAGCGATTATAATGAGGGTTGGGGTGCGGTGCTTAATGAGGCTATGAACAGCGGATGCGCAGTTGTGTGCAGTGATGCAGTTGGTTCGGCAGGATACCTGATCGAGGACGGAAAAGATGGATTGCTCTTTCCTTATGATAAAGAGGAGCAACTATACAATTGTGTATCATCGCTCCTTAAAAACCCAGAACAGACAGACAAACTAGGGAAAGCTGCCTGCGAAAAAATTCAGAATGAATGGTCAGCTCAAAATGCTGCAGCCAGATTCTGTGCTGTAGCTGGGGCAATTTTGCGGGGAGAAACGGTCCAGTTTTCTTCCGGTCCCATGAGTAATGCAACGGTTACAAAACCAAGTAAGATTTGGTAGGATTGTGGTGATAATTTGAAGATTTTACAGATAAATGGAGTGCTTCACTCTGGAAGTACTGGAATGATCGTGGATAGTATTACCGATTATCTTAGAAAATGCGGTCATGAAGTTCTGATCTTTTACGGAATTGGTGCTAAATCAGATGATGGATATAAATTTTGCTATCGATATGAGCAGGCTCTTTATCGCAGATTCGCAATGCTTACCGGTAGAAGATATTCTTTTGCGCCGTTATCTACTGCACGATTAATCCATCGAATCAAGAAATTTCACCCGGATGTAGTGCATCTTCATTCTATTAATGGAAATTGCCTAAATATAATTCATTTGCTTACTTGGCTCAAAGAGAATCATTATCCAACTATCATTACCAATCATGCGGAATTCTTCTATACAGGGAATTGCACGTCTGCTTATGGTTGCTCATTATATAGGTCAGGCTGTACAAATTGTCCCCAACTAAAATGGGCAACAGATTCTGCACTGGTAAATAAAACTCATCGTGAATGGTTGAAGATGAAGAACGCTTACAGCAATGCCCATGCTTTTTATATGGCATCTGTCTCTGAATATACGAGAGTACGAGCGGAACAATCCCCGTTAGTTCGTAATTTAAAGCACTTTACAGTGTTAAATGGTATTGATACCACGTTGTTTAGACCATCTTCATCAGTAGACATGAGGAAAGAACTTGGAATTAACAATCATAAAAAAATTATTTTATTTGTAACTTCTGAATTCTCTCCATCTAAGGAACATCTCAAGGGAGGCTATTATTTACTCCAATTGGCCAAAAGTTCTTGGGGAAATCAATATCAGTTTGTTGTGGTTGGAAACGAATCGACTCCTTCGTGTGATTATGATGATAATGTTATTTTTGCGGGCAGAATTACAGAGCGGACTACCCTGGCATGTTATTATTCTCAGGCAGACTTGGTGCTATCTTTGAGTAAAGCGGAGACTTTTGGAATGACGTGTGCAGAAGCTATGTGTTGTGGAACACCTGTTGCTGGATTTAAAAGCGGAGGTCCTGAGAGTATTTCAATAAAGGAATATTCTAAATTTGTGGAGTATGGAGATCTTGACGGATTACAACATGCAGTTGATGAAGTGCTTTCTATTGGTCAGGGAAAAAAACAAGATATAAGTCAAAGAGCAGGAAAAATTTATGCTCTGGAACATATGTCAGAGCAGTATTTAAATCTGTACAATCAAATTTTGAAGGAGGAAGTCTGAGATGTCCATAGTGGGCGCTATTTGGAATAAATATCTACAAATCCGTAAGCCTATGAAGTATGCACGCAAGATGGGTGTCAACTTTTCCGGTGAAGGTAAAGTTACAATTTTTGGAAAATGTTCTTACGGCTCTGAACCATGGATTATCACCATTGGAGATAATGTCTATATTACCAATAACTGTCAGTTTATTACTCATGATGGTGGCACATTGTTATTTAGAGATGAAATTCCAGATCTAGAAATTACAAAGCCTATTGTAATCGGAGACAATGTTTACATTGGGAACAATGTCACCATACTTCCTGGCGTCACTATCGGCAAAAATGTTGTAATCGGGACCGGGTCTGTGGTTACAAAGAATATACCAGATAATTGTGTTTATGCGGGTAATCCAGCCCATTTTATAAAAAGTATAGAGGATTACAAAGCAAAATTGGAACAAGAATCTATTCATTTGGGACATTTAGTGGGTAAGGAAAAAGATATGGCATTAAGAAAGTATTATTGTTATACCAAGTAGACATTGCCAACATCTATTCGACATTTTTACATGTAATATTAGCCAGTTAATTAGATAAGAAAAGGGGAAGATCAATGAAGGTGTATAGTGGAGCGTTGTATGGTGAAGTGGTTTTAGTTACCGGAGCAGCTGGTTTCATCGGTTCCAACCTTGTCACGGAGCTGCTCCGCACCCAGGAGAATATTCACATCGTCGGCATCGACAATATGAACGACTACTACGATGTGTCCATCAAGGAGTGGCGGCTGGAGGAAATTCAGAAGGAGCTTGCAAAGCACCCCGGCTCCACCTGGAAGTTTGTGAAGGGCTCCATTGCGGACAAGCCTCTCGTGGATTCCCTCTTTGCGGAGCATAAGCCTCAGATCGTGGTGAACCTGGCCGCTCAGGCCGGTGTTCGCTACTCCATCACCAACCCGGATGTGTACATTGAATCCAACATCATTGGCTTCTACAATATTCTGGAGGCCTGCCGTCATTCCTATGACAACGGGGCAGAGGGTGTGGCTCATCTGGTGTACGCCTCCAGCTCTAGCGTGTACGGCTCCAATAAGAAGGTGCCCTACGCCACGGAGGACAAGGTGGACAACCCTGTTTCCCTGTATGCTGCCACCAAGAAGTCCAACGAGTTGCTGGCCCACGCCTACTCCAAGCTTTACAATATCCCTTCCACAGGTCTGCGGTTCTTCACAGTCTATGGTCCTGCCGGACGCCCGGACATGGCTTACTTCGGCTTTACCAATAAGCTGGTGAAGGGCGAGACCATCAAGATTTTCAACTATGGCAACTGCAAGCGGGACTTCACCTATGTGGACGACATCGTGGAGGGCGTTAAGCGGGTTATGATGAAGGCTCCTGAGCGCAAGACCGGCGAGGACGGTCTGCCTGTGCCGCCCTATGCCGTCTACAACATCGGCAACTCTGCACCAGAGAACCTTCTGGACTTTGTGACCATTCTCCAGGAAGAGCTGATTCGAGCCGGTGTGTTGCCTGTTGACTATGATTTCGAGGCCCACAAGGATCTGGTTCCTATGCAGCCCGGTGATGTTCCTGTGACCTATGCAGACACCACGCCTCTGGAGCGTGACTTCGGCTTCCGTCCCGCAACTCCTCTCCGTGAGGGCTTGCGGAAGTTCGCAGAGTGGTACAAAGAGTTTTACAAGATGTGAATCGAGGATATGGAAAATGAGTGATCTAAAAATCGCTGTAGCCGGTACCGGCTATGTTGGAATGTCTATCGCCACTCTGCTGGCTCAGCACAATCATGTGATGGCCGTGGACATTATCCCTGAGAAGGTGGAGAAGATCAACAAGCGGATCTCTCCCATCCAGGACGAGTACATCGAGAAGTATCTGGCAGAGAAGGAATTAGACCTGACCGCCACGCTGGATGTCAAGGAGGCCTATACCGGCGCTGACTTCGTGGTGATCGCAGCTCCTACCAACTACGACAGCAAGAAGAACTTCTTCGACACCTCTGCCGTGGAGGATGTCATCAAGCTGGTCATAGAATACGCACCCGACGCCATTATGGTTATCAAGTCCACCATTCCTGTGGGCTATACCAAGTCTGCCCGGGAGAAGTTTAACACCCCAAATATCATCTTCAGCCCTGAGTTCCTCCGGGAATCCAAGGCACTTTATGATAACCTGTACCCCAGCCGCATCATCGTCAGCACCGACCTCGAGGACCAGCGCCTGGTAGATGCTGCCCACACCTTCGCAGGGCTGCTCCAGGAGGGTGCTATCAAAGAGAACATCGATACCCTGTTCATGGGCTTTACCGAGGCAGAGGCCGTCAAGCTGTTCTCTAACACCTATCTGGCTCTCCGGGTTTCCTACTTCAACGAGCTGGATACCTACGCTGAGATGAAGGGTCTAGATGCTCAAAAGATCATCGAGGGTGTCTGTCTGGACCCCAGAATCGGGACCCATTACAATAACCCCTCCTTCGGCTATGGCGGCTACTGCCTGCCCAAGGACACTAAGCAGCTACTGGCCAACTATGCTGACGTCCCTCAGAACATGATGTCTGCAATCGTGGAATCCAACCGTACCAGAAAGGACTTTATTGCTGACCGTGTTCTGGAGCTGGCCGGAGCCTATGAGAACTCTGAGGAGTATTCCGCAGATCGTGAGCATGAGGTAATTGTCGGTGTTTATCGCCTGACCATGAAGTCCAACTCCGACAACTTCCGTCAGTCCTCTATTCAGGGCGTCATGAAGCGAATCAAGGCTAAGGGTGCTACCGTTATCATCTACGAGCCCACCCTGGAGAACGGCTCCACCTTCTTCGGCTCCAAGATTGTCAATGACCTGGAGGAGTTCAAGAAGCAGAGCCAATCCATCATCGCCAACCGCTATGATAACTGCCTGGATGATGTGCAGGAGAAGGTTTACACCAGAGATATTTTCAAGAGAGACTAATTAAGGAGTAGAGATAAAAGGAGTATTGCTATGTCACTTTTCAAAGATAAAACCCTTATGATCACCGGTGGTACCGGTTCCTTTGGCAACGCCGTTCTGAACCGTTTTCTGGAAACCGACATCGGTGAAATTCGCATCTTCTCCAGAGACGAGAAGAAGCAGGACGATATGCGCCACGACTTTCAGGCCAGAATGCCTGAGGTGGCGGACAAAATCAAGTTTTACATCGGCGACGTCCGGGATCTGCAATCCGTAAAGAACGCCATGCACGGTGTGGACTACATCTTCCACGCTGCCGCTCTGAAGCAGGTGCCCTCCTGCGAGTTCTTCCCCATGGAGGCTGTCCGCACCAATGTGATCGGCACCGACAACGTGTTGACCGCTGCTATCGACGAGGGGGTGGAGTCCGTTATCTGCCTCTCTACCGACAAGGCTGCCTACCCCATCAACGCTATGGGCATTACCAAGGCTATCGAGGAGAAGGTTGCTGTGGCCCGGTCCCGGAACTCCGGCAAAACTAAGATCTGCTGCACCCGCTATGGCAATGTTATGTGCAGCCGTGGTTCCGTTATTCCTCTGTGGATCGACCAGATCAGAAACGGTAACTCCATCACCATTACTGAGCCTTCCATGACCCGTTTCATTATGAGCTTGGAGGAAGCTGTGGATCTGGTGCTCTTCGCTTTTGAGCACGGAGAGAACGGTGACCTTCTGATTCAGAAGGCTCCTGCCTGCACCATCGAGACCCAGGCCAAAGCTGTCTGTGAGTTGTTTGGTGGGAAGACTGAGGAAATTAAAGTCATCGGTATCCGCCACGGCGAGAAGATGTACGAAACCCTGCTCACCAACGAGGAGTGTGCTAAGGCAATTGATATGGGCAACTTCTACCGTGTACCCGCTGACAACCGTGGTCTGAACTACGACAAGTATTTCAAGGAAGGCGATCAGGGACGCAACACACTCACCGAGTTCAACTCCAACAGTACCAAATTGCTGAATGTGGAGGAGACCAAGGCCAAGATTGCGGCCCTTGCTTATATTCAGGAAGAACTTGCAAAGGCAGGTAAATAAAATGAAAGTTTTAGTTACTGGCGCCAAAGGATTTGTAGGAAGGAATTTGGTCTGTAACCTCCGCAATATTGCAGAAGGTAAGAACCGCACTCGCCCCAACCTGACCATTGACGCCATCTATGAATACGATATCACCAATACTCCCGAAGAACTGGATACATACTGCGCCGACTGTGATTTTGTATTCAATTTGGCTGGCGTGAACCGTCCCAAGGACGAGAGCGAATTCATGAAGGGAAACTTCGGCTTTGCCAGCACATTGCTGAACACCCTGAAAAAGCACAACAACACGTGCCCCATCATGCTGTCTTCCTCTATCCAGGCTACCCTGATCGGTCGCTACGGGCAGTCGGACTACGGTAAATCGAAGCTTGCCGGCGAGGAGTTGTTCTTTGACTATGCTAAAGAAACCGGTGCTCCGGTCTTGGTATATCGTTTTCCCAATCTGTTCGGCAAGTGGTGCCGCCCCAACTATAACAGTGCTGTTGCTACGTTCTGCAATAATATTGCAAACGATCTGCCTATTCAGGTCAATGATCGCGCCACCGAGCTAGAGCTGCTGTACATTGACGATCTGGTAGAGGATCTGATGGACGCTCTGGAGGGCAAGGCTCACCGCTGCGACTATGATGGCCTGAATCCTGTGTTTGGCGAAAATGGACGTTACTACGCTGTTCCTACCACCCATAAAGTCACTTTGGGTGAGATCGTGGACCTGCTGGAGTCCTTCAAGGCTCAGCACCAAACCCTGGTGATGCCCGAAATCCCAAACGACAGCTTTGCCAAGAAGCTGTACTCCACCTATCTCAGCTACCTGCCCAAGGAGGCTGTCAGCTTTCCATTGAAGATGAATGTGGACGAGCGAGGCAGTTTCACCGAGTTGCTGAAAACCAAGAGTTGCGGTCAGGTTTCTGTGAACATTTCCAAGCCCGGTATCACCAAAGGGCAGCACTGGCACAACAGCAAGTGGGAGTTCTTTATTGTGGTATCTGGTCATGGCCTGATCCAGGAGCGGAAGATCGGATCTGACGAGGTCCTGGAGTTTGAAGTCTCCGGCGACAAGATTGAAGCCATTCATATGCTGCCCGGTTACACTCACAACATCATCAACCTCAGCGAGACGGAGAATCTAGTGACCGTCATGTGGGCCAACGAGCAGTTTGATCCCAACCATCCAGATACCTTCTTTGAAAAGGTGTAATTGATGAGACTTATCATTTTAGGGGCAGGGGGTTACGGGCAGACCGTAGCCGATTTGGCCCGGCAGTCTGGAAAGTATGAGACCGTTGCATTCTTAGATGACAATGCAGATGGCGTTCTGGGCAAGTGCGGAGAATTTGCAGATTTTGCTGATGGTAATACAGAGATGTATCCCGCCTTTGGCAACAATACAGGTCGCCTTAACTGGCTGGACAAGCTGGAGGCGGAGGAGGTGCCGATTCCCACCATCATCCACGCAACAGCTTATGTGAGCCCAACTGCGAATATCCAGAAGGGCTGCGTGGTGTTGCCCGGTGCCATCGTCAACACGGGTTGTCAGGTAGAGCGGGGGTGTATCATCAACTGTGGTGCAATTGTGGATCACGGCTGCGTCATGGAAGAGGGGACTCATGTTTGTCTGGGAGCGATCGTTAAGGCAGAAAACCGGATTCCCAAGTGTATGAAAATTGAAGCGGGGCAAGTGGTTGAAAACCGTACTTACCCGCTGTGACAAGGAGAAATATTATGGCTTCTTTCAAAAATAACGGCAAGCTGAAGCTGCTGATCATCGTTGGCACCCGCCCGGAAATCATCCGTCTGGCGGAGGTCATCAAGAAGTGCAGAAAATACTTCGACTGCCTGCTGGCCCACACCGGCCAGAACTACGACTACAATTTGAACGGGGTATTCTTCCATGACCTGGAGCTGGACGATCCCGACATCTATATGGAGGCTGTGGGCGACACCCTGGGGCAGACCATGGGCAACATCATCGCCAAGTCCTATGACCTGATGGTGGACCTGAAACCCGATGCAGTACTGGTTCTGGGCGACACCAACTCCTGCCTCAGCGTTATCGGTGCTAAGCGTCTCCACATTCCCATTTTCCACATGGAGGCCGGAAACCGCTGCAAGGACGAGTGCCTGCCCGAGGAGACGAACCGCCGTATTGTGGACATCATTTCCGATGTGAACATGGCTTACTCTGAGCACGCCCGCCGGTATCTAGCCGACTGCGGTCTGCCCAAGGAGCGCACTTATGTGACCGGCAGCCCCATGGCTGAGGTGCTTCACAAAAACCTGGAGAAGATCGAGGCTTCTGATGTCCATGCCCGCCTGGGCTTGGAAAAGGGCAAGTACATCCTGCTCTCTGCCCACCGGGAGGAGAACATCGACACGGAGAAGAACTTCCTGTCCCTGTTTCATGCCATCAATGCCATTGCAGAGAAGTACGATATGCCCATCCTGTACTCCTGCCATCCCCGCAGTAAGAAGCGCTTGGAGGCCTCCGGCTTCCAACTGGACAAGCGCGTGATCCAGCACGAGCCTCTGGGCTTCCATGACTATAACTGCCTCCAGATGAACGCCTTTGCGGTGATCTCCGACTCCGGCACTCTGCCCGAGGAGTCCAGCTTCTTCACCAGCGTGGGCCATCCTTTTCCTGCTGTCTGCATTCGTACCTCCACCGAGCGTCCTGAGTCTCTGGACAAGGCTGGCTTTGTGCTGGCCGGTATCGAGGGCAATGGCCTCATTCAGGCTGTGGAGACGGCTGTGGAGATGAACCGGGAGGGGGACTACGGTATCCCCGTGCCCGACTATGTTGAGGAGAATGTGTCCACCAAGGTGGTCAAGATCATCCAGAGCTATACCGGTGTGGTTAATAAGATGGTCTGGAGAAAAAGCTGATATAAAATTGTGATTGACTGGAAAGTGGACATTACTTGGAGTTAGGTCCAAGAAAATGTCCGCACCCCGTACCTAAGGCGTGGCCCCATTCGGAGCCACGCCTTATTGTATAAAGAAAACCACCGGCCGTGCCGATGGTTCCAAAAGTAACCGTCAAATCTCCCTACGGCTTGCGGACGGCCTATAGATCGTAACCGTCAAATCTCCCTACGGCTTGCGGACGGCCTATAGATCTGAGAGAATATTCCAAACTGCTAGATTTCTCCTACAGACTCTAACGGAGAAAATCGGCATACAGGGATGTGAATGATACTCTAATAGTTGACCACAGTGACACTGAATAAGTTTACCACTA
>CAUWEI010000011.1:0-10770 GCA_963557675.1 uncultured Oscillospiraceae bacterium
ATATCATATACTCTTCTATCTGTCGGATAAAATCCGTTAAAGTTGTATTTTGCCAAGTGCGGCCATAGAATATTTTGTTCTCCATCCTCCCGAAAAACCCTTCGCAAGCGGAATCATCTGGAGAACAGCTTTTCTTGGACATCGACCTGATTGAGGTGGCACCATTCATTCGTTCAATCCAACCAGACCAACGGTAGTGACAGCCACGGTCTGAGTGAACGATGGGATGAGAACCAGGAGGAAGAGTGCTGATTATACATCTTCTCCCAGTTCAAAGCAACGGTGTAGTACCTTGCGTTTTCGTTTCAGCGGAGGATGCCGGGGATGTTCTGGTGTATTATATCCGCAAAAGGTTGATTTTTCTTCCGGGAGTATTCGCTTTTTATTGTTCCAGTCCAGTTATACAGGGTTTGTCTGTGTGGTGGATACCCAAGGAGTGTTATAGTTTGTGTTGCTGATTTTGTCCTTCTGAATACATTGTTCATCCCTTCTTGGACGGTATTCAGTCCAACTTTTTGTCTGCACCCCTGTATACGTGATATACAATGATATTGTAATTTTGTAAAGAGAACCAGAAATGGAGAGAGTAACCCTATGACCGAGCGAAAACTTGACGGGACAACACATGTCGTCCTGGGGAACCAAAAGTTGCAACCCCAAATGCAGATTTTAGTATGCGATGACGATCCTATATTTTTAGAACAACTTCTCGAAAAGATGAGAGGCTTTTTTATTTCTCAAAATATGAGGCCGGTCATTCATGCCTTCCAAAAGACAGAGATTATAAGTAAATCAATTTTGAAGAGCTGTGATATTGCTCTCCTGGATATAGATTTAGCCAATCAACAATCCAATGGTATGGACATTGCCAGAAGGCTGCGGGAAGTTCGTAAGGATGCAATCATAATCTTTATTACAAATTTTATTGAATACGCACCGGAAGGATATGAAGTACAGGCGTTTCGATATATCCTGAAAAGAGATGTAGATACTAGCTTGCTCCCCTATATGCAGCAGGCACTTGAACAAATGCGTATCTTCAGAAAGATGTTGAAAATACGAGTAAGCGGTGAGATTATTCCGGTGCCGTTGGAAGATATTATGTATCTTGAGGTTCAACAGCATCATGTGACAGTCCATCTACAGGCACAAAATTGTGCAAAGGATACCAACACGTATCGTTTTTATGGGTCGTTATCGGATCTGGAAGAAGATCTTGAACCGCAAGGCTTCCTTAGGATCCATAAATGCTATCTTGTAAATATGAGGCATATTAAAAAATTTCAATGCCATGGGGCTTTGTTGGACGATGGCGTTTTGCTGCGTGTCAGTGAAAAGAAATATGCGGAGCAGAAAAAGAAATACCTTTTGTGGAAGAGTTGGAAATAATGGAGTATATTATAAGTCTGTTTTGGGCTGGATTACAGCTAATCGGTATTGTATTGTTTGTTGCTGCATTTTTACCCCAGAAGCGAAGCAAGAAAGCCTCTCTATTACCTTTGATTGTTACATGGCTCTTGATGTATGGATACTCTAATATGAGCATCAATCAAGTAATAATACAAATCCTGTCGATTTCGGTTACTGTCTGTTTATCTTTGTGTTTATTTGACGGCTCTTGGTTTACCCACATACTTTTGTCAACGACAGGTTATATATTTATTGCCATTACAAATACAATCGTCATTTATGGTACAAGTGCTTTACTTGGTATCAGCGTGGAGGCCTTTGTGTGGCGTAAAGCTTTTTATGTTACAGTTGTTACACTTGGCATGTTGTTAGATGTTTTTTTGGCCTGGCTGCTATTCTGTTTCCGGGGTGCTAACAGGTTACAGAGGATACAAAGTAAGTGGCTTTTGCTGACCATAATGTTTCCTGTTGTAAGTGTGATGATTCTGATTTCCGTTTTCTTCAATTACCAGGATAACGAAGATTTACCTGGACAGGCTGTTTTTATGAGTGCTGTTCTGGCGATTGCAAATATTGGAATTTTGTACATTGTGAATACGATGGAAAAAGCAACAATGCGGGAACAAGAAGTGATCGTATTAAGGAAGCAAATGGATTTTCAGGCGGAAAGTATAACGGCGCTGGAAAGCAGTTACCGACATCAAAGAAAGGTAACCCATGAGTTTGAGCATCATCTGCAGGCATTGCAGAATTTACTGGAACAACAGGAATACTCGACGGCCAATGATTATCTGCAACAATTGCGGAAAGATCGATCGCTGCGGATGTTTTGTGTCAATTCGCATCACCCGATAGCAGATGCCATATTGAATCAAAAATATCAGACTGCACAGGAGAATGGCATTCAAATGCATATACAAGTGAATGACCTGTCCCATATTACAGTCCCTACCAAAATGCTTGTTGTGCTCCTTTCCAATCTTCTGGATAATGCAATCGAAGCTTGCCAAAAGCTATCTGACGGCAGAGAAATCCATTGCAGTATTCTGGATGACGAAGCACTTTATATTTCCATTCGTAATACTTCTCCGGCAGTTAAAATCACGGACGATGGAATTTCCACAAGTAAAAGCGAGACGAAGGAACATGGATATGGAATACCAGCCATTCGTTATGTATTGGAACAACTTCATGCTGAATATACCTTTCACTACAGTGATGGGTGGTTTCAGTTTGTTGCAGAGATTCCACCAATGGAAACAGAATAAGTATCCTCTATGCGGCACATTGAATGTGCCGCATTTTCGATTTTGCGTCAAAAAATCGCAGTTGCGTATGAATACTGGAATTTTTTCTTATATCTGATAGTATCATACGTAAGGAGCGATGTAATGAAAAATTGTGTGAGTCTCATGGTCAACCATTGCCTTCAAAAGGGATATATAACAAATGAGCAAGCTCCATGGCTGCAATATGGGTTAGAAAAACGTTTAAGTACTATTTTCGGAACCGTTTCATTTTTAATTTTCGGTTTTCTGGTATCTTCTGTAAGTACGACATTGTCCTGCTTCATAAGCTTTTGTATCTTACGCTGCCGCACGAACGGGTATCATGCAAAAACAGTATGGGGATGCTTCTTTTCATCCCTTTTGTGGGAATATTTATTTCTTGTGGTGCTTGGTCAAATGCTAAATACGCTTGCAATCTTTTGCTTCCTTTTGGCCTCTGCACTTACTATATATTTCCTTGCACCGTATAAACACCCAAATTTAAGATTATCCGATGCGGAAGTTTCGGCATGTGCCAAATCTGCAAAAATCAGACTTTGTATTTTGCTTCTGACAAACGGGTTGGTATATTGGTTGGATTTCTACCATGTTTGGAAAGGGATAAGTCTTGGTGTGGGAATGGCAGCAACAATGCTTGCTTTTGCATATTTACAAAATGGGAGGATTTTACATGAAAAAGCAAATTGATTCCAGCAGAATGATTAAATCGATGGTGTCCTCTATGGTGGAGCACGATATGGAAGAATGGCCGCCTAACTGTCCTTTTCTGACATACCAACCTGTTCGGCCTCAGCATCTTTTAGAGGAAAATCGCTGTAAAAACAAATCAACTGCAATACACAAAAGATGATGTAGAGATCTGAACATTTAGAGTGTCGAAGCACTGCCAACGAATCCCGTGACGGAGCTAATGTTGTGAGAGAGGGGGAGGGAAGAGAACCGGTTAAGTTTGGAAAATTTATTATACTGGTGATGAGTCTACAATATGCAAAAGGAGAGATTGCAGTGGTTGACTGATTACCAGAGATAGAATATTCTGCTGTTTCAATACTGATGTTTTTGCATGGGCACATGGAAATGGTCTGTCGGAATGTAACAATTTTGAAGAGGAATTGGAAAAGAAACTGCGTTCAAAAGACTCAAAAGTTTGGGATATGGAGCACTTCCCCTTGAGGAGCTTTTTTGGACGACATATTAAGCAAAGAACTTGTATGCTTAGTAAAAAAATTGAAACTCAGTATACAGCAGTGGAAGCGATTCCAGTACCGGTCATTGGCCTTGTGCCAGAGTGTGGTTTCTGCCAGGGAGTATTCAGTGACAAGGCCTAAATACATAAAATTCAAAATGTAGGAGAAGACTGCTTGCGGAGTTGATTCCTACCGAAAAAATTCCAGGGGGCAGGAAACTGCTCCCTGGATTCTCTTGTGAGCAGCTAGGTATCTATCTGCTTTTTGCGGTATTGCAGGAATTTTGACACCCGTAGTTTCTGCTTGCATTCCAGATGCACTCCGCAACCAGCATTTCCGGAAAGAAGATGGTAGCTAGCAACTGCTGTTCAGGATCAGTACCTGAGACGATTTCGGAGACTTCATCGGAGATTACTCCAGAAACGACTTCTCCAACGATTGAAGACACAGTTTTGTACAATCGAACCGTTACAGCGCAGATTTCTTATCCGAATCGAAAAACAAAAGAGTTAGGGCACTCCGAATGGTCAATGATCATGCAGGCAATCTTCAACGAGGGAAAGGAGCAGCCATCTTTGGATGAGCAGATTACTCCCTCTAAACTTCGTACCAGTGTGCTCTATCCGAATGTATTTCTTGGCGTTGATTTGCAGTATGAGCTTTACAGCTACCATACGAAAGAAACGATCATAGTCAAAGAACCATTACCTGGTTATGATTTTTCTTTCAAATTGAATCTGGCTGGGCTGACTCCGACAATGCAGGAAGACGGTTCGGTTCTCCTTTTGGATATAGACGATTGCGTGGTTTATGCCATTCCAGCTCCGTATATGACAGATGCCAACGGAGAATATTCTGAAGAGTGGAGTATCATCTGACACAGGGAGAAGATGATGCGTGGACTTTAACAGTAACAGCAGATCCCACTTGGGTGGAAGATAGCAACCGGGCATTTCCAGTATGTATTGATCCTACCCTGATTGATTATACGGCTTCCCAGCAATTTGTCGGTACAGTTTGTACTGAAAATGGTGGTACAGTTAGTTCCAAGACAAATCTGGCTTGTGGCTATCACCCGGAACATGGAAGAATGGAAATCTTTTACAAACTGTCCAATTTGCCCCAAATTCCTGCCGGTCACACTCTCGTGCGGGCACAGGCGGGACTTTGATGGAAATTTGCAATACTGGGAACATGGCTGGAAATTGGGAAATTCCTCTGTTTTCTGCAAGGGAACCGGTTTATTTGCCAGCAATGAATATGCTTATTCGATTCGTACCATTGGTAATACCAACGCAGAGAGCCATGCGTATCAGGATGTACCCATTCATAAAGCGGGTAATACCTATGTGTTGTCCGGCTGGGCGAAAGCAAACGCTGTTCCGGATAATATTCAGAAAACCACTGGAACGGATGCGGCGGCAACGGATAAGCATAAGCAGTTTGGACTCCGTGCGGTTTTGACTTATGCAGACGGCACAACAGAATATCATTATGTTCCGTTCCATTCAGACCTGACGGATTGGCAGTATGTTTCCATGACCATTGTGCCGAAAAAAGAGAAGGAAGTTCTGGAAAAAATCCGTGTAGTCTGTGCTTATGAGCGTAACAGCAATGAAGCGTGGTTTGATAATCTGTCCCTGACCCAGGAAGCCGCCCAGACTATGAAATACGACAAGGACGGTCATTTGGTTTCAGTCAAATCTACGGGTAAAAGTGAAGAATCTACCCTCTATGAAAACGGCGATTTGAAAAAGCTGAACACAGGCGGAAATGGCACCTTTACCTATGAGCATGACAAAAATCACAACATCACAGAGGCAAGTAATGAGATCGTAAAGGAAAATTTGACCTACGATGCATCTGGTAATGTGACCACAGCAACCATTTCTCCCAAGAAGGGTACGGACAAAATTGTTACTAACAATACTTACACCAATCAGGGTAACTTGCTGAGCAGTGTTAAACAGCGAGGCGAATTTACGACAACTTACCAGTATGAAACGGCACTGCATAAAATGCTTGGCAAACCCTCGCAGGTGGTTGATGCACGGGGAAGTGTGGCTTCTGCCAGCTATGATGCAGCAGGACGTCTCACAAAGTCCAGCATTTCCAAGGCAGGGACGACTAAAGCAACGGTAAATCATAGTTACATCAGAGATATGTTGAGTCAGTTGTCCCGGACGGCAGGAGGCATCACACAGCAGTACAATTTTTCGTACGATGCCTTTGGCAATATGACTAAATTAAGTGTGGGAAATCATACACTGGCACAGTATACCTATGGGCCAAAGAATGGTCAGTTGAAACGCCAGACTTATGGAAATAAAGACTATGTCGACTTTTCCTATGATAATTTGAATCGTATCACAGAAACCAGGACATCTAGCGGAGATAGTTACCGGTATACCTATACAGGAGATGGACAGCTGTATCAGATGGAGGATGCAGCGGATGGAGTTACCTATCATTATAATTACGATACAATCGGCCGACTGATTGGCACTAGTCAAACCGGAGGTTCTTCAGATTTGCGAGCTGCCTACTCCTATGACGACAGCAATCGACTGAAATCTCTTAGCTACTCGATTCCAGGTGTTATTGACAAAGCCACAGAAACTTTGTACTATAATTCCAATACCACAGACTCTGTTTCGGATGGTGCGCTGGACAAAATGGCGCTGTTTTCCAACAATTGGATCTATTATCATTACGACAATCTATCCAGATTGACAGGTCGGGAACTGGGCGGAATTCTGGCGGAACACATCAGCTATCTGGCAGGAAAGAATGGGTGCACTGCTACAACCCTTCCGAAATCGTTCTCCACAACGCCAAAGGGAAGCACCAAGAAGCTTTCTGATTATCAATATGCGTATGATCCGTTAGGAAATATCCTTCGGATCGATGATCTGGCGGGCAAGACCTATTCCCAATATGCCTATGATGCGCTGGGCCAGATGCAGTATGTCACAGACTATTCGGCAAACGGAACAGCAGAAAAACGCTATAAATACTACTATGATTCTGTGGGCAATCTAACCGATTGGAAGGTATGCAGCGGCGATAATACGCAGACATTCGAGAGCCACACCTACACTTACGGGGATGCAGACTGGAAAGATCTGCTGACGGCTTTTGACGGTCATGCCATCACCTATGATGGTGCAGGAAATCCGCTAAGCTACTACAACGGCAGACCGTACACCATGACCTGGCGCAATGGGCGGCAGCTGGATACCGTTTCAGTGGAGGGAAAGACCTATCAATACGGGTATGATGCCAATGGCCTTCGGACAAGAAAAACCAATTCCGATGGAGGACATACAGAGTACTATATTGTAGATGGTCTGACAGTGGCAGAGCGGCGGTTTTATGCCAGCGGCTCCACCCGTTATACACTGAAATATCTGCTGGACGAGCAGAACAGCCCGGTGGGATTTTCCATCCAGTATCCCGGCAATGCCAGCAACTATTGGCAGAGCTACTATTTTGGAAAGAACCTGCAAGGGGATATTATTGCGTTATATCGCAGTGATTCCGGTAGCAGCGGCGATTATGCCACATTGGTAGCCACTTACCAATATGACCCCTGGGGTAATCCTACAGGCATCTACAGTTCCAGTGGCAGCCCGATTTCTGAGACCGCATCGAATGTAGCCGCATATAACCCCTTCCGTTATAGAGGTTACCACTACGATGGAGATACCGGCTTCTACTACCTCCAATCCCGTTATTATGACCCGGAAATTTGCAGATTTATTAGTTCGGACAGTTATGCAAGTACGGGGCAGGGATTCCTTGGCTGCAATATGTTTGCTTACTGTAACAACTCTCCAACAAATGGAGTTGATCCAACAGGACATTTTATCCGGAACAATCTAGTTAATATCAACGATGGTGGTGGCGGTTTTCGCGAGGTAACAAAGGATGAAGATCCTAAAAGCGCGGAACTTGAAGGACATTTGAATGGTAGAGAATTACCGTTTAACACTCCGTATTTGGATGCAAACATTGAGCATAGTGGAGAGTATTTCTGGGATAATCATGAGGAAGTGTTAGAGCCTCTCGAAATAGGAGTAGATATTATAGCGACAGCAATAGGTAATTATGTAACACCAATTGGGTATATTCCGTTGGCCGTTTCTTGCATAGATTATGTAATCCCAGATGCTCCAACGCCAATCACAGGTTATCACGATGCTTACACTGTAACAGTTAAATTGTATATTGATGATGAGGATGGGGGACATTATGAAGAAAGAGAGTACCTTTATGTATATGCCAGAAATTCCCCAACAGATTCCTTTTGGTATCAAGTTTCGATGAAAAAATCATAGTAGGAGTGATTGAATGAAAAATTCTGATCTGCATTTGCCTTATTTTCCCGTTTCCGGAGAAAAAGCTGTACAGCGATGGAAAGAGATGGATTACGGAAAGATTTTATGCAATGAGGAACAATTTAGCGCACTGGGAAATGAAAAAATATGTCCAACCGAGACAGTCAGCACAGTGTGTCTATTACTCTATATGCTGGCTTTACCAGCAGGATTCGGCTTGAAATATTTGTTACATAATGGATTGGGTGTTGTGAATTATGGCATAATTATTCCTGCTATCATATTTGTGATTGCCCTCTTTAAGTATATCTTACCGAAGCTTCTTTTGGTTTTAGTCCCTTGGGTGAGTAGAAACACGGACAAAAAATCAGATAAGATATGGGTTGTTTTGCATGAGCCGGTTTTCCGAACCGTCGTATTGTTCGCTGAACTGATGTTTTTACGTGGGTTATAGGTTTGCGAAAAGGTAGGTAGACGGGCGGCTCCCAAAGGGGGCCGCCCGCAATGATACAATCTGGAAGTTACCATACGCCGTTCCGATTGCACCTATTTCTGTAACAAGACAGGACAATGCATTGAATCAAGTATCTGATACAGGAAATGACATGAGGGTGAAACACGCATCCGATCCACAGGCGTACCAGAACTTTGGATGTGCAATATTAAGTGAGAGGAGGAATACTTATGGAAGTACCATGTTGTCCCAAGTGTTCAAAAGATGCAGATGTACATATGCGACCGAATGACCCAATCGTGAGTTTTTACAGCAGAGAATCGGGTAACCCGTGTATACGAGAATGCAACGCATGTGGGCAGCAATACTGCATGTCATGGAAGCAATGGGCTGTAGTCATTCTTCTAAACGCCACAGTATTTGCGTTTTTGGGGATGCCGGCGTGGGAGCTTCTGCCAGGTCCATTACTACTTTGTTTTGGAGGTATTATTTTAGCGGAACCATTGATCGTTGATGCACCACGTTTGGATTCTAGGTGGCGGCGGGCAATTAGAAGTATTATTGTTGCAGTTAGTGTCTATATTGGCGCACATTTAATAAGGCTATTATTGCTTGGAATATTTAAATAGAGACCACAATCATAGGATTGGCTGAATCAGGAGGGAGATGTGATCTCCCTCCTGTGACAAATTTATTAAACAATAGAGGAGTCATGGAAAATACAAAGGTTCCATATCGTATTAAAATAAATTGGTATATTGTAATAGCAGGAGTCATTATTGCTGTTTATGCATGTTATGGCCTAATGAATCATATTACATCCAGGCGTTATGGGCTGAGTTTTTGGTGGTTTATAATTGCCTGCAGTATTATCGTGTTATTGGAAGGAGGGCGTGCCTATACGCTGACCGAGAAGGGGATTTCCTGCTATATATTCGGAATCCCGGTAAAAAATTTTCATTGGGAGCAGGTGTCCCATATTGTATTTTTTCCACAAGCTGGAAATGCTCGGCGTTCTCTGGACGCAACGCTATTGTTTGTAACAGGGAGTTGTCCTGTATACAAAAAAGACAGGCAGAATACAAATACCTTTGCATGGTACGAGCTCACCCATTGGAGACGGATTGTAAGAATCATCCTGCCGGATAAAAAGGCTCAGGAGATTTTAGAGCTGGTGCGGGAACTTTGCAAAACACCAATCGAAACAAGGGAAAAGAAAAATAAATAATTCAGCATCCGGCCGACTCTCTTAGGAGGGTCGGCTGGTAAAGCAAAGGACAAACTTCTCGTAGTCCTCGTTATTATAACCCGGAAATTTGCAGATTTATTAGTGCGGACGGGTACAGCGATACAGGCGATGGAGTGCTGGGCTACAATATGTTTGCCTACTGCCTGAATGACCCAGTGAACCGTACGGATGCGAATGGAAACTGGTCTCTTCCCAATTGGGCGAAGGTTGCCATTGGAGCAGTAGCGATTGTGGGTTTAGCGGTCGCAACAGTAGCCACCGGCGGTACCGCGTGTGCAGTTGCAGGAGCATTGCATGGTGCGGTTGTAGGTGCTATGTCGGGAGCTGCTTCGGGAGCAATAACGGGTGCAATTGAGCATCGAATCACCACAGGTAGTTGGAAAGGAGCCGGACAGGCAGCACTGGACGGTGCTGCGGACGGGTTCATGACCGGAGCCATTGGCGGAGCAATTGGAGGAGCACGAAGTTCGTCTTATTGCTTTATTGCGGGAACAGCTGTTTTAACTGCGGCAGGTGCGATGACTATAGAGAACATTCAGCCGGGAGATATGGTCTGGGCATGGAATGAGGAAACGGGAGAGACAGAACTCAAACCTGTAGTGGAGACCTATGTCAACGAAACAGACGAGCTAATCCATGTGTTTGTGGAGGGAGAGGAAATCATCTGTACGCCGTCGCATCCTTGTATTATAGAGTAGTAGTTTTTAGAGTCCCTCTCCAAGGACTTGTGCTACACTGTAAGGGATGCTGTGGATTGGTGGATTCATCCTACCACAAGATGGTTTTAGAAAGGTTCCAACCACAGCCCTTTACAGGTTTGTTAATCAGTTAAATACCGCCA
>CAUWEI010000012.1:0-9397 GCA_963557675.1 uncultured Oscillospiraceae bacterium
GTGGTAAACTTATTCAGTGTCACTGTGGTCAACTATTAGAATATCATTCACAATACAATCAATATGCTTGCGGCAAGTACCTCTATTGTTGCTTGTTATAACTACACGGGTACACCGTATGTTAAGAAACAGGTGTTACCGGAGGTGGTATATGCCTATGGGTTGAATGAGTCTATCGCTCACGGATATTTGAAAGATGCAGACCCGATTGGGTTTGAAAATGTTAAAAATGAGGAGTTTCTGCGTACTTCGATTACAAAATTTTGGGAGCGTTATGGCGGTAAAACTTATGAAGGATTATTACCGAAGCTTGCTATTTTTGCAGCAAATGTTAAAGAAGCAACAGATGTGGTACGTCCTGCTGTTGAAAAAGTATTAAGTGAACTTGGTATATCACTTTCGACTGTTTTGGTAAATGCAGATACATATTGTTTCGACTCTAAACCAGAGAAAGAATGTTTTTTACAGTATATTTCAAGTAATAAGGTTAGGGAAATTTATTTTACAGGTATGTTTACTTCCAATCAAGGCGATTTGTCAGTGCAATATTATGACCCTGAGTCAAAACGATTGAGAAAGTACTATCCTGATTTTCTCGCTCTTATGGAAGATGGTTCATATCAACTGATAGAGGTAAAAGGAGATAATAAGATAGATGATGAAGTTGTACTTGCCAAAAAAGCGGCAGCAGAGGAAATGGCAGTTGCAAGTGGTGTCCATTATTTGATGTATGCAGGAAGTACGCTCATGAAATCAAATGTTTTAGAACCAACTTTAGCAGTTCAACAGACAAGTATCGACATATAGATTTAATCAAGTTTAAGAAGCATATAAACTGATTATGGAGGAAATGACGAATGGCATTCGATTTTAAGAAAGAATATAAAGAGTTCTATATAGAGACATCTCGTTTTCCAATGTTGCGAATCAGCCTATATCAAGCAAATCGCATACTTGACTCATACAGAATAGGCCGACTCAAGGTATTCATCGAACTTTTTCCGCTTAATCATTCTTCGGTTTCCGACCCAGATAACATAGTTGCATTCGGGCTTATCGGTCATATCTCGCAGCTTCCTCACGCCGATACCGCTATATGCGGCAGCTTCTTCCAGACTAATGGTAATGCGCTCCCAAACAGGAACGAGATTTTCTTTTTCTGTTCGCGTCATTTATTCCGCCTCCTCGTGTTTCCGGAGATAGGTCACATATTCACTTCTGTTTCGGAACTTGTACCATCTCCAGTTGTATTCCTCCGATTTGAAAACGCCTTACGGATCGCATCATAGAAATGCTGGATAGCTTTCATGTTGATACCGGGGGTCAGCACCAAGTCGCCGACTTTGATTGCGGCAAGGTCTTTGTGCTCTTTTCTCCACGGAGTATAGAGGAAGGGCTGTGACATCATACCGTTATAGATAGCCTCATCGATAGCTGTGTTGGGATTCAGCCACTTATATAAGCAGATGATCACTTCCTCGACTCGGACAGCGTTCAGACCCTGCATATTCATCAGGTCGAAAACACGCATATCAAGGATCTGCTTCAGGGAACGGAAGCCCAAATCGCAAAAGTAATCAGCGACGACCCGATCATCTTTTTCGAGCCACTTTGTCGAGCTGGGGTTGATGTTTATTTTGTTATTCATGTGAATCACTCCTACCGGGTTTTATGAGATTGTCCTCTCACTTTCTCTTTGCCGAATTTTTTTGCGAGATTCCCACAGTTTTTTGCTCGTTTCCAAATTATTTTTCGGAACAGGGAGAATTAGGAGGGAGGAGTCATATTCTTTGGAATGAATTCTCATGCGCTATTGACAAAACTATCATCAGGATGATATAATGTGGTTGTATCATTACAATGATAATGGAGGCTTCATATTATGAGCGTCATTCAACTGCTTCACGGAACCGACCACATCATCGAGGTTCCGGATATTCATATCGGTAATCCGCACAACGACTATGGCATGGGCTTCTACTGTACCCGCGTCGATGAAATGGCTCGCGAGTGGGCCTGCAAAAAGAACACAGACGGTTTTGTCAACAGCTACGACTTTGACACGGAAGGACTGAAGGTGCTGAATCTGTTGGACGGAACGCATACGGTCCTGAACTGGATGGCTCTTCTGCTTCAGTTCCGCACCTTCAAGCTGGACTCCGAAGTTGCCGTTGATGCAAGGGACTATCTTATTGACCACTATTCAATTGATTTAACCGGCTTCGATGTTGTGATCGGCTATCGGGCAGACGATTCCTATTTCCAGTATGCAGAGTCCTTTGTGTCAAACACTTTACCGCTCAGAAGTCTGAACAAGGCTCTAAAGCTGGGCAAGCTCGGTGAGCAGACGGTTGTCATTTCTCAAAAAGGCTTTGATCGGCTGCACTTCGTAAATGCTTATCCGGTCAGCAAGAGCGTCTATTACCCCAAGTTCTTGGATAGAGATACCAAAGCGAGGGATACTTACCGTAAAGAGATCAAGAAAAGCAAGTCTTACCGGGACGACATCTTCGTGCTGGATATCTTGAGGGAGGAGATGAGCAACGATGACTCACGCATACAGCGAATCTTATTTGAATAATGCCAAGGATCGTCTTTCCTCTTTCTTCGACTATGCAATCAACGACTGCAAATTAAAACCGGATTGGATCACAGCACTCTTCATCAATACCGGCTACGCCGAACAATTTGAACGAGGCAACCCCGCCTATGTCGCAGGGATGTCCGGTGTTGAGCTGGCCCGTGCGGTCATCACAAAGGCATACGGTCCAAAGGAGCTGCCAGCACCAACCAACGCAGAGGACTGCTCCCCTGAATATTGGGCCGGTTGGGCAGTTGCAGAGTACCAATGGTTTACCGGCCGTCGTTTCAAGGACATCTTTGAGCGCATTCCACTTTCCAAGATCATTGGGATGTATTCCGTTTACCACGAGATGGACATTACAAGTTTCATCGATACCATGGAGGAACTCTATAAAGCAGCGGAAGGCGATTCCAACCTGAAGCGCATCCGTGAAAACCGGGGCTTATCTCAGGCAGAGCTTGCAGAGCAATCCGGCGTGAATCTGCGCAACATTCAGATGTACGAACAGCGGGTCAATGGCATTGACAAGGCGCAGGCAAACATCCTCTACAAGTTGTCCCGTGTTCTCGGCTGCAATGTGGAAGACCTATTGGAAAACCCCATGATGTGATTTCATTCCTGCACCTGCTTCGGCAGGTGCATTTTCTATGTCAAACCAGTCGTATCGTTCCTATTTAACCTACGCATTTTCTAAAATTTTCTTAAGCGCCTTCAGTGCATCATCCCTTTTTCTATAGATGCTCGTCTTGGGCATTGCGTATTTTTCCACAAGCTCCTTAACCGGTATTGGGGATTCTGTGAAGAAAAAATCCTGAATGATGGCCCGCTCTTCCGGGGCCAACATTTTCAGTGCAGTTCTGACCCGCTCAATATCCATACGCTGCATGACCGACTCCTCTACATTGCATTCTGTATCTTCGAGAGCATCTTCTCCGTAAATTTCAGACTCTTGAAAGGTCATGGTGCTGTAAGACATGACTTGGAACGGTGTTTCGGCGTCTCGGCTTCGGATGTACTGCTTGCGATGGCAATCCTTTTTCAACTCTTTGCTGACTTTTTCATTGCACTCCATGAAAATGATAGAGTCGTCTTCACTACAAGCCTCAAACTTTCCAAAGACGATTTCCCGATTCTTGCCTTCATCCGTTTCTCTCCATGCCGCATACTGGCGATAATCCATGATCAGCCAATTGTCCTGTGCTTCAATCGTGGGGTTCTTCTTTACCAAAAATGTTCTTTTCATTACTGTGATCTCCTTTGAATTTTTGAATTTGGGTGAAAGTCAAAAATTCGGAGATCACGGGTATTCAGCGATATAGCAGAGCCAGCCGTATAACATAACAAGGGCTTCCTTTCAGAGATTTCTCTGCCGGAAGCCCTTTTGTTCGGTTGTTCTTGCCGAAAAAAAGAAGCCACCGGCAAGACAGGGTAAGCCTATGGCTTACTGTCTTGTCGGTGGCCTCTCATATCTGCATAGCAAGTTTGGTTTAACCAACCGAAGTGTTCAAAGCAAGTGACCTGGAGATGGAATTACGCAGTCTGTTTCACCTCAACCATTCCGTCGTTTTGCCGTATTCAGTTTTATCCGATCAATAGTACCGGATTTGCCCTTCCGGGGCATAAAGGTCAATCTTGTCGTGTCGGCGTCCTTTTTGGACTCGAACCGCTACGGTTCCGCACCTTTTGCACTCATACTTGATTTTCCCCTCATCATTTCTATATCCGTAAAGCAATGCTCCGCAGTTAGAGCAATACATCGGTATAGGTGTCCAATTATCTTTTGTCACGCACATCACCTCATTAAGTTCCTTGACGCTCTCAGGGCTGATGAATGGTGGCATCCTTAGAGAACTGCTCTTTTCTTGCCTTCTACAAACCACTTTCCGTTTTCCTCGTCGAAAAGGAAGGTTTCCGTGCCGCATATCATCACCGTATAACGAAGCCCTGTTCCACCGACCTTGGTCGATGCCGCACGACAGCAGTGCCTTACACGGTCGATCTCGTAGACCTCACCATCTTCAAATTTGATTTTTCGGGGTCGAGCCGTTCCATCCGTCTTATGGGTAACATCGACTTCCACATATACCTTGCGCCGTTCTTCTTCCATACTTACACCTCATAATTCTTCATACTGACAACCAGCCTACCCAAATGGCGATAGCCATCCAATGGCTTGTCAGAAACTTTGAACTTAGGACGATCATCGCCGGAATTGTTCAGATAGCAGGAAAGGCGTCCGTCCTTGAAGTCCTTGCTGACATCAAAGATAAGAAACATCCCCTCATAAATGCCGTAGTGAGTGAAATGGTTCCCTCCATCTGCACGGAAAATAATCAGATTATTGCTGCACCCCTGCAACAAACAGGACGGCATCGAAACATAGGTTTCGATCTCATCAGGCACAACAATTTCATCAATCTTGTTACTGCTTGTACTAATCATACTGACCTCCTTAACAAAGCACCCCGGTCGGCATAGTAATCTCAGGCTTTTCACTTGGCATTCGGAGATTTTGAAAAAGAATGCCGTTGCGGATGCTGTTCTTGCCGAACCGCTGGCGAATGGTTTCAATGCACTGGTCGAGCCTTTCTGCTTTCTCAATCTTTTCGATGTTCATAAACAAATCGACTTGTCGGGGCGTGTCCTGTGGCACCAAGTTGATTGCCTGAATCGTGACTGAGCGAATCGGGTTCCTCCAGTCGTATCTTTTTTCAAAGAGGGCAAAAGCCGCTTTTGCGATCAGCATTGGGGATTGTGTAGGCATATCCAATGCCGTTTGCCATTGCTTTGAAAAAAGTGTGTTGTCCCGTATGTGAAGGGCGACTCCATCCGCACACTTTTTGTGGACACGGAGTTTATGTCCGATGTCCTGCGTCAATTCGAGAAAGACGGGCCACACCTGCTCGTCGTTCTCCAAATCTTCGATAGTAGTAATTCCGTGTCCCACGCTCTTAACCGGAGAAACAAAGTCGGCGTTCATAACACGGGATCGGTCATTACCGTTTGCATACTGCCAAAGGGCAATTCCGTTTTTACCGAGCCGTTGGTTCAGAAAGTCAGGATCGGTCTTAGCCAAATCGCCAATGGTTCTAATGCAATAGCTATCTAATACACGCTGCGTTGCCCGTCCCACACCGAGCAAGTCCGCTGCGGGGAGTCCCCATATTTTTTCTCGGAAAGTGTCTCTCGGTATGACCGTCACAGCGTCCGGCTTTTTCATATCCGAACCGAGCTTGGCAAATATCTTATTGAAAGACACACCGACTGAGATGGTCAATCCCAGCTCAAACTTGATAGTTTCTCTTATGTCATTTGCCACCTTTTCGGGTGAACCGAAGATGTTCTCTGTACCACTCACATCCAACCAACACTCGTCCATTCCGTAAGGCTCGACCTGATCGGTATAGCGGCTGTAAACGCTTCTTGCCAGCTTGGAATATTTGATGTACTCCTCAAAGTGCGGAGGCACAACAACAAGGTTTCTGCACTTCTGCTTTGCTTGCCATACAGCATCGCCGGTTTTTATCCCAAAGGCTTTTGCGGCGTAGTTTTTGGCGAGAACAATACCGTGTCGTTCTTCTACCGAACCACAGACTGCGACAGGATACTTCTTCAAAGCCGGGTCGAGCATACATTCAACCGACGCATAAAAGTTGTTCATATCGCAATGCAGTATTGATCTGCTCAACTAAATCACCTTATTTCTTGGAAATTCTGCGAAACCTCTTGACAAACCAAAGTGTCGTGTTGTATCATATGAACACGACATAAGTGTCGTTGTTGTGATTCAGATTATAGCACGACACCAATGTCGTGTCAATAAGAAGTGACGAAAAAATGTCGTGTTGCTAAAAATAGAAATCTTATGGAGGGAATTGATAATGAAGTTCAGCGACAGATTAAAAGGGCTGAGAGAAAAAAATGATATGACGCAGGAGCAGCTTGCTAAGGTTTCCGGTGTTTCCCCCCGTACCATACAGAGATACGAATGCGGAACCTCTCGTCCTCGCTTGGATGCAGCGGAGAAGCTGGCAAAGGCACTTAATATTTCCGTGGATCAGCTTCTGGGTACGGATGGTATGCTCGTTGCTCAGGCTGCGGAGCAGTACGGCGCACGAGGTGCCAAACAAGCGCAACAGCTCACAGATGAAGTAACCGGTTTGTTTACCGGCGGCGAGTTGGCACAGGATGATATGGATGTTATGATGCAAGCTATTATGGATGCCTATTGGCTGGCGAAAGAGAAAAACAAAAAGTACACCCCAAAGAAGTACCGTTCTAAGGGCAAGCAGGACTGAGTCCCGTTTATGGGACACATTGTGTGTTAGAATGGAAACAGGAACAAACTGAAAAGGGGTGAAGCCGATGTATGTAAGCACTTCGGAAATCGTACAAAAAGCAAACTCCATCGTTGCTCAATGCGGAACCCGTGATCCTCTCAGAATAGCAAGGGACTTAGGAGTCGAGGTAATGTATTATCCGTTCAATGAACAGCGTGGAGCATATAAAGTCTTGATGCGTAATCGCTTCATCTTTATCAAAAATGATCTGCATCCGGTTATGGAGAACATCGTGCTACTTCACGAATTAGGACACGATGCTTTACACCGGGAGGAAGCCACGAAAGTCGGGGGCTTCAAAGAGTTTGAGATCTTCAATATGCGGGACAACCGTATGGAGTACGAAGCCAATCTCTTTGCCGCACAGATTTCCCTATCAGATGAGGACTTCCTTGAACTTGCGGAAAGAGGATACGACACGCAGCAAATCGCACGGACATTGAATTCAGATATTAACCTTGTCGCTCTAAAAGCCGATACGCTGATTTCTCAGGGCTACCGTTTGCGCCAGCAGGAACACTGTAACGATTTTCTAAGATACGACAAATAACTAAGATGCCACCCTTTCGGATGGCATCTTTTTTATCACCTTTAATCAGCGCAAGCCGGTTTAGTTTTTTAGCTCAAACTCGAAAGAGAGCGCATCACCAAGTCGATGTCTTTGTTTTCAAGTTCCTGAATGATGTGCAGATAGGTTTTTTGCGTAGTGGTCATACTTGAATGTCCAAGACGGCGGGCAACGCTCGCAATGGAAACGCCCGTAAACAACAGCAAAGAGGCGTGTGTATGCCGCAGTCCGTGGACAGAGATGACAGGGATGTTACAGGCTTTGCAATGCCTACCGAGAATGTCGTTCACCGTCGAATTATAGACAGTGGAGTTGACAAAGATGGGCTTATCTTCGGGAAGGTGCTTTACTAATTCAGAGAATTGAATGACGGTTTGCCAGTCAATTTGAATTTTCCGCACAGACGACTTGTTCTTCGTAGGCTGGAAGCCGCCCTTTCCCTTGTAGTCCCAAGTCTTGCTTATGGACAGTGTTTGATGGGCAAAGTCGAAGTCTTTCGGGGTAAGAGCCAGTGCTTCAGAAAAGCGCATCCCTGTCTTTGCTACCAATAGGATAAAGTAGTCCCAATTCACCTTATCCTTCAGGTCGAGCGAGATCAGCAGCGTATGTAGCTCAAACTGATTGAGATACTTAATTTTTTTAGCAACCGGTGGCTTCCCCTTGATGATTGCCTTGCGAGTAGGATCTCTTTCAATCAAGCCCTCATCAACAGCATCAAGAATAGCTCCCTTGAGCTGGTGGTGAAAATCCATCGTGGTTTGGCGCTCGTGGAACTCAGCATAGTCGTTCAACAGCTGCTGATAAGCGATCCGGTTCATATCACATACTCTCAGGTTTGGGACGAGCTTAACGAGCCATTTCTGCGTCATTAGGTACTTATCCATCGTCACCTTTCTGATTGCGCCCTTCTTATACACCGTAATCCATTTTGCATAATATTCACAGAACAAGTCTGTTCGTTTGGTTTCTGTTAGCATCAGAAGTCCTCCATTTCATTAAAAATGGCTTACGCTGATGAAGGGTGATAAGGTTGTCGAGCTGACGAATAAACGCCCCGATTTGCTTTTGCTCTACAATATCTTTAGGTACAGAAAGGTCTATATCAAAGAAATCCTCGGCAGAAATATTGAGAAGCCCGTGATTCCTTGCACCCTCGGCAGCTCTCTCAGCAACACCTTTGTGCCACCTATCTGTATCGAAGAAAACGGTCAGATAATCCGAATCAATCTGCTGCTCTTTCTTGGGAGCAAAAACGATGTAAAGCGTTGATAGCACGCCTTTTTCGTACAGATCAAGTCTTTTGACCGCACCAAATGGATAGCCATCAGAGGTGCTTTTGTTGTAGGCAAATTCGCCGTTCAGCACTAAGTAATAGTTGCTCACATCTCGGCTTGCAACACGGTTATTAAAGTATGTGATTTGGTCAACCAAACCATATTGTGCTGAGATTGTTAATGGTAGCGTAGATTCGTTGTTTGTATTCTTGCGAACTACTCTATCAACGAGTTCACCCAACTTACGCTGTTCCCAAGAAAAAGTTGAAGTCGCAAATAACAGAGAGAAAACTACCTGAGAAGGGCTGCATAAATTTGCACATTTACGCTGATGAAGGGTGATAAGGTGGTCGAGCTGGCGAAAGAACTCTGCAATTTTGATTTGCTCATCTCTTGATGGAAACCTCATTAGATAATTAAGCATATCATCAAGTTTCAAAACTCTGTTCCGACCAGCTCCTCCCGGTGAAGCAAGCCATAAATGATGACGAAATTTTTCGTCTACAATTACATAGCGGAAAAACTCCGGGACCATCCCTTCAGCAAATGAAAATTGCGGAAATCTATGCGAAACCAGCTTTCCAGCATCATTTTCATCCGTAATTGCAACGGCGTGTTCCCATCCAAAAGT
>CAUWEI010000013.1:0-8655 GCA_963557675.1 uncultured Oscillospiraceae bacterium
TCGCAAGCAGGTAAACACAGGTTATTCCTTAATATCCTTTTGTTTGGGAAACTCCGCTTTCCCATTTGGATACCGCCTGTGCAGAAACCCCCAGCTGCTGGGCCAGCTGCTCCTGTGTCATGGAATTGGCCTGCCGCAAGGTTTTGATCTTTGCTCCAATATCAATATTCATTTTTGGTTCCTCCTTATTTTGTGGTACCTATATTGTATCAGAGCAGCATTTCAAATCCTATGACCGGTAAATTGATTCTGACTTGACAGTTTGTTGAATCGGACCGGCCTGTGCGAAAAATTCAGGCACATCAAAAATTCCCATAGAGCCATTTGGCCACCCTCCTTACGGAAGGTGGCCAAATAATCGTCTCATTTTTTGCTTATATCCGTTCCAGGAGACATACTGCATGGCAGGACATTCCCTTACCCTCTCCTGTAAAGCCCAGCCGTTCCTCTGTGGTGGCTTTAATGTTAATGCGGTCTGTGTCCGTTTCCAAGTCCTGTGCGATATTTTTCACCATCTGCGGCAGATGGGGGGCCAGCTTGGGAGCCTGTGCAATCATGGTCACATCCAGATTCCCCAGCTGATACCCTGCCTCAGTCAAAAGGCTGTGGACATGACGCAAAAGCACTCTGGAATCAATATTGTGATATGCCTGATCTGTGTCCGGAAAGTGCTTTCCAATGTCGCCCATACCGGCAGCCCCCAGCAAAGCATCCATCACTGCATGGAGCAGCACATCCGCATCCGAGTGTCCGTCCAGGCCTTTTTCGTATGGAATCTCCACACCGCCTAAAATCAGCTTTCTGCCCTCGGTAAGACGGTGTACATCATATCCGTGTCCAATTCTCATGCCTGTTCCTCCCGCAAAAGCTCCCTGGCCAGAAGCAAATCCAACTGTGTCGTAACCTTAAAATTCCGCTCATCGCCCTGCACCAGCTTCACCCGCATTCCCAGCCGTTCCACAGCAGAACAGTCATCTGTGATGGGGGCCTCCTCTGCAATGGCCTTGGTCAGCGCACCACGAAGCATATCATAGTCAAACACCTGAGGGGTCTGCACCGCTCGCAAGGTGGCCCGATTGGGAGTATTGGCCACAAATCCGTCTGTTTCTATCTCTTTGATTGTATCCTTCACCTCAAGGGCAGGGGCCGCAGCCCCAAAGCTGTGGGCCGCACGAACCACCCGGTCAATGAGGGTCGGAGTTACTAAAGGTCTGGCTCCATCGGCAACCGCTGCCAGCTCCATGCCATCGCTGAGATTGCTCAGACCTCGATTGACGGAGTCCACCCGATTGTCTCCACCGACTACCACCTGTGTCACCTTGGTAAAGCCTGCTTTTTTACACAGATCAGCAATGGGAAGAATCAAATCCTGCCGGGTCACTACCACAATTTCCTTGACTACCGGTGCCGCCTGAAAAGAACGGATGGTGTGTGCAATCAGGGGTTCCCCTCCCAGGTCTGCCATAATTTTATCCACACCACCCATACGGCGTGCGGAGCCTGCTGCTACAATGACTGCACCGCAGGACTTGCAGGGGATGATTTTTCTGCTCAACTCACTGATGCCCATAGATACCTCCTTACAGGTTCTGAATCAAATCCTTGAAGTGACGGCCTCGAACCATAAAGTTCTTGAACTTGTCAAAGGCTGCACTGGCAGGAGACAGCAGCACCACATCCCCTTCCACAGCTCCCTTCGCTGCGGTAAATACCGCCTGGTCGAAGTCCTCAATGGAAAGAATCTCCGGGGCGTTCTCCCGATATTCTTCACAGTTTACCACCGCCTGACGAATCTTTTCTCCGGTGGCACCTGTGACAACCAGCTTTTTCACATGACGGCAAATCTCAGGCCCTAAAACATCATAGGGAATGTGTTTGTCGTAACCGCCTGCAATGAGAATGACCTGTTCTTTGAAACTTCTGAGGCCTGCAATGGTCCGGCTGGGACTGGAAGCAATGGAATCGTTATAGTAGCGCACACCGTCTTTCACCCGAACCAGCTCAATGCGGTGTTCCACACCTCCAAAATTCTTTGCAACCTGCTGGATTGCCTCCTTGGAAACCAGTCCCTGCAAGGCTGCAATGGCTGCCATATAGTTTTCCACATTGTGGATACCCGGCAGAAGAATGTCGTTCTGCTCCAGTATCTTTTCCCCATTTGCCCAAATAATGCCGTCCTCCAGATATACCTGGGCCTTCTCCTGCCGGGAGAAGAACCGTATTGTACCGGGAACCTCGTCTGCAAATCCTCTGGTAATCTCGTTGTCCAGATTGAGAACCGTCACACCTTCCGGGTTCTGATAGGCAAACACATTTTTCTTTGCCTGCACATACTCTGCCATATCCTTGTGGACGTCCAGATGATTGGGGGCCAGGTTGGTCACCACTGCAATCTGAGCACTGCGGCGCATATCCATGAGCTGGAAGGAGCTAAGCTCCACCACAGCCCAATCATCTTTCTTCATCTCCTCCACTCTGGGCAAAAGAGGGGCACCGATGTTACCGCCCAGATGGACGGTCTTTCCTGCTGCCTTCAGGATTTCAGAAATCAAAGTAGTGGTTGTGGTCTTGCCGTCGGAACCTGTAACGGCAATGATGGGGCAGGGACAGCACTCAAAGAAAATTTCCATTTCCGAAGTGATCTCGGCCCCCTGCTCTCGCAGTGCCACCAAAGCCGGGGTTTCCGGGTGCATACCAGGGGTCCGGAATACCACATCTGCCTGTAAATTTTCCAAATATGTAGGGCCAACCTTTAAAGTCAATCCCTGCCGCTCCAGCTCCAGGATTTCTTCATCCAGATTTTCTCTTGGAGTTCGGTCACAGCCGATGACATGGCAGCCGGCAGCCAGCAACATTCTGGCCAGAGGACGATTGCTGACTCCCAGACCCAGAACTGCAATGGTTTTTTCCTGCCAACGCTTCTTATAGGAATCCAATGTGGAATTGGTCATAATTACTCCTCAATTCTGCGTGTACACGCACATAGTTGGTTATAGTATACCCCCTTTCTTTGTCTATTTCAAGAAGTACTGGCAAATGTTCCCGAAAAACCGAATTTGAATTTGACAATTTCCCTTTTATCCGTTACAATAGAGCGGCGACCAGGTTGGACAGCCGCGGGGGGAAGCCGAAAGGCTCCCCGTGAGGAAAGTCCGGGCTCCGCAGGGCAAGGATAACGGGTAACGCCCGCCGGGGGTGACCCTAGGACAAGTGCAACAGAGAGATACCGCCGGACTTCTTCGGAAGTGCGGTAAGGGTGAAAAGGCGCGGTAAGAGCGCACCCGCCCCATGGAGACATCGGGGTGCTGTAAACTCTATCCGGAGCAACACCGTGTGTGGGACAATAGGCTCGCCCGGCCGTCCCCAAGAGGTGGCTTGATCCCAGGAGCAATCCTGGGACTAGATAGATGGCTGTCAAAACAGAACCCGGCTTATAGACCTGTGTCGTATCTACTTGTAAAAGTAGAAGAAAAGTGGCTGTTGCTCCTGCAACGGCCACTTTTTCCTACTGCTTTTTTCTAAACTGCAAGTTTCTATAGTTCACTCCCCTGCCCCTTTGCAAATCTTTTCGGGTTTTTAACCAAAAAATTCAAATACCCTTGCCATATCCTGTGAAAATAGGATATAATCCAAAGAGAGCTAACAACTAGGAGGGAACGCGCCTTATGAATGATACAGACAAGAAGCATATCCTTCTCATTACCACCGGCGGCACCATTGCATCCGTCCCCGGCGGCGAAGGTCTGGAGCCACGCCGCAGCGATGTGATGGAACGAGAACTGGACCAGCTCCGCACCTATTATAATATCACCGTTCAGGACCTTATGTGCCTGGACTCTTCCAACATCCAGCCGGAAGAATGGGTCATCATTGCCCGGGCCATTTTCGATGCCCGAGGCCACTATGACGGAATTGTAGTATCTCATGGTACAGATACCATGGCATATACATCCTCCATGGTCACCTTCATGCTGGAAAATATCGACCTTCCTGTGGTCTTTACTGGATCTCAGCTTCCTTTGGCCGATTTCCTGTCAGATGCTCCCAATAACCTGCGAGCTGCCTTTGCTATGGCCGCTACCGGTGCACCCGGTGTGTTTTTGGCCTTTGACCGAAAGATTATGCGTGGCTGCCGGGCCGTCAAGGTTCGGGCCTCCGGCTTTAATGCCTTTGAAAGTATTAACAGCCAGTATGTGGGGATCGTCACGGCTCTGGGACTGGACCTCAACCGAGACATGCTGCCTGCACCCAAAGGCCCTGCCATGCTCCGTACCAAGGCCAGCAACCGTGTGTTCCTGCTGCGGCTTACTCCTGGTCTGGACACCGCTATTTTTGACACGCTAGTGGATATGGGCTACCGTGGCATTGTTCTGGAAGCCTTTGGATTGGGTGGAATGAACTTCCTTCACGATGTCCCAGGTCACGGCATCCGTGGTGCTGTAGAAAGCGGTGTCAGCGTGGTCGTCTGCTCTCAGTGCCTGTATGACAGTAGTAATCTGAATGTATACCAGGTGGGCAAAAAGCTGCTTGATATGGGTGTCATTCAGGGCGGCGATATGACAACCGAGGCCGCTATGACCAAGCTCATGTGGGCTTTGGGTCAGGATTATACACAGGATGAAATCCGCAGTCTCTTTGCTACCAGCCTTGCAGGTGAAATCACCCTCTAAGCACTCTCTGAAAGGAGTTTTCTATGGACCCAATTTACGTTACCGGTCATCGAAACCCGGATACAGACTCCATTGTTTCTGCTATGGCCTATGCCGCCCTGAGAAATACCTTGGGTGATCGAGAATATCAGGCCGCCCGGCTGGGTCACATCAGTGACGAAACCCAGTTGGTTTTGGACCGTTTCGGCTTCCAGCCTCCTCAGCTTATTTCCTCCATGTATACTCAGGTTCAGGACTTGGAGTATGACACCCCTCCTGCCCTGGGTGCTGCCGTTACCGTCAACAGAGCCTGGAGCGTTTTACAGGCCAATGGAAATCTTCCCGGAATTCCTGTAGCCAACGACGACGGAACTCTCTATGGCATGCTGATGCCGGAGGACATCGCCCAGTATGATATGCAAACCATCTATACCCCGCAGTTAGATCAAGTTCCCGTCTTTAACCTTCTGAGCGTTCTGGAAGGCAAGCTTCTCAATGAAGCAGAGGATTCAGTAGATCATATCTCCGGTGAGGTGGTCATTGCACTGCCCCAGAGCCGGGAAGGTCTATTGTTTTCTAAAACAGACTCTGTCGTCATCTGCGGCAATCAGCCAGATCTCATCCGGCGGGCCTTGGAAATGAATGTGAACTGTCTGGTTTTGTGTCAGACGGAGCTGCCAGAGGATCTTCGGAAGCTGGAAACAACTACCTGCATCATCTCCACTCCCTTTGACGCTTATCGTGCCGTTCGTCTCATCTACCACTCTACCCCCATCGGCAGAATTTGCCGCCGGGAAAATCTGGTGACCTTCCATCTGGGAGATCTTGTAGATGACGTGAAGGAAATTGTTCTGAAAGAGCGTGCTCCCTGTTATCCGATTTTGGATACGGAAAATAAGATTGTCGGTCTTTTGTACCAGAACCATTTGCTGCGCCCTCGCAGAAAGCGTGTAGTATTGGTGGATCACAATGAAAAGGCACAGTCTGTTCCCGGTTTGGAAGAGGCTCAGATTCTGGAGATCATTGACCACCACCGTCTGGCAGATATTCAGACCACAAATCCCATCTATTTCCGCAACGAGCCGGTTGGTTCTACTACCACCATTGTGGCCAGTATGTTCCAGGAGCGTGGACTCATGCCCTCTGAGAAAATGGCCGGCCTGATGGCTGCTGCCATCGTATCCGATACGGTCATGTTCAAGTCTCCTACCTGTACCGAAAAGGACCGCCGCATGGCTGCCCGAATGGCCAGAATTGCAAAGGAATCTCTGGAAGATCTGGGCAAAGCGATTTTCTCCGCCTCTGCCGGAGAAGATCGTCCTGTGGAGGATCTTCTGTTCACCGACTTCAAGGAATTCCACATTGCAGGCCATTTCTTTGGTGTCAGCCAGATCACCTGTGTGGATTCTCCTCACCTTTTGTCCCGGAAAGACGAATTCCTGACTCTCATGGAATCTACCATGAAGAAGCGGGGTTACAGCATGATGCTTCTCATGCTGACCGACGTGCTTCTGGAAGGCACACAGCTCATCTATCTGGGCGACGAAGAGACCATCCGACAGGCTCTGGGCGCAGATGTTCATGGAAACGAAGTATTCCTGCCCAAAGTTATGTCTCGAAAGAAACAGATCATTCCCATGCTCACCGCCCTTTGGGGTTAATAAAATCACGGTGCTGCCCCCTAAATCATTGGGGACAGCACCGTTTCTTTATCTGCCAACCTTTCACATACCTAGACAAAAAAATGCACACACTGCCAAACGACAGTGTGTGCATCATTTTAGAAATTACTCAGCGATCTCGGTGACAACACCGGAACCGACGGTACGGCCGCCCTCGCGGATAGCGAAGCGGAGGCCCTTCTCGATAGCGATGGGAGTGATCAGCTCAACGTCCATGATGACGTTATCGCCAGGCATGCACATCTCAACGCCCTCGGGCAGGGTGATGATACCGGTCACGTCAGTGGTACGGAAGTAGAACTGAGGACGGTAGTTGTTGAAGAAGGGAGTATGACGGCCGCCTTCTTCCTTGGACAGGACGTAAACCTGGCCCTTGAACTTGGTCAGGGGGTGGATGGAACCGGGCTTAGCCAGAACCTGACCACGCTGAATGGTCTTCTTGTCCACGCCACGCAGCAGAGCACCAATGTTATCACCGGCTTCTGCGTAGTCCAGCAGCTTGTGGAACATCTCGATGTCGGTAACAACGGAAGCCTTCTTCTCCTCGGTCAGGCCGACGATGTCAACAGGCTCGTTCTTCTTGATCTGGCCACGCTCAACACGACCGGTAGCAACAGTACCACGGCCGGAGATGGTGAACACGTCCTCAACGGGCATCAGGAAGGGCTGGTCAGCCTTACGGTCAGGAGTGGGGATGTAGTTATCAACGCTATCCATCAGCTCCTTGATGCAGGCGTAAGCGGGATCGTTGGGATCCTTGGACTCGCAGATCAGAGCGTTCAGAGCGGAACCCTTGATGATGGGGGTCTCGTCGCCGGGGAACTCGTAGTAGTCCAGGGTCTCACGGACTTCCATCTCAACCAGCTCCAGCAGCTCCTCGTCGTCAACCTGATCGCACTTGTTCAGGAAAACAACGATTGCGGGAACGCCAACCTGACGAGCCAGCAGCAGATGCTCCTTGGTCTGAGCCATGGGGCCATCGGTAGCAGCGATAACCAGGATAGCGCCGTCCATCTGAGCAGCACCGGTGATCATGTTCTTGATATAGTCAGCGTGGCCCGGGCAGTCAACGTGAGCGTAGTGACGAGCCTCGGTCTGGTACTCAACGTGAGCGGTGTTGATCGTGATACCACGAGCCTTCTCCTCGGGAGCCTTATCGATGGAAGCGTAGTCCTCGAAGCTGGCGTTGCCGAACAGGGACAGGTACTTGGTGATAGCAGCGGTCAGAGTGGTCTTGCCGTGGTCAACATGGCCAATGGTGCCGATGTTAACATGAGGCTTGCTTCTTTCAAATTTCTGCTTTGCCATTGAAAAATCCTCCTGTTATGTTTCTTTGAGAAACAAATATAGTTTGTAAACGTATAGGTTTCCCTTACTGTCTCTATCCTACTACAGATTTGACAGAAAGGCAAGAAATTTTTTTAGCCGCGGGCACGCTTAGCGATAATTTCTTCGCTCTTGGACTTGGGCAGCTCAGCGTAGTGGCTAGGCTCCATGGAGTACTGGCCACGGCCCTGAGTCTTGCTGCGCAGGTCGGTTGCGTAGCCAAACATCTCGGCCAGAGGAACATTGGCGTCGATCTGGGTGGAACCATTTCTGGGAACCTGACCCAGGATGTTGCCGCGGCGAGCGGTAACGTCACCAATGACAGCGCCCATATAATCATCAGGTACCACAACGGCAACCTTCATGATGGGCTCGAGGATTGCGGGGTTGGCCTTCCGGCAAGCTTCCTTGAATGCCATAGAACCAGCAATCTTAAATGCCATTTCGGAGGAGTCAACCTCGTGGTAAGAACCGTCGTACAGGGTAACCTTGACGTCAACCACAGGGAAGCCAGCCATTACGCCAGCCTGCATAGCACCCTGGATACCGGCATCGACCGCAGGGATATACTCCTTGGGGATGGCGCCGCCAACGACAGCGTTGACGAACTCGTAACCCTTACCAGGCTCGTTGGGCTCCACACGGATCTTAACATGACCGTACTGACCCTTACCGCCGGACTGACGGGCGTACTTGGTATCCTGCTCAACAGACTTACGGATGGTCTCCTTATAAGCAACCTGGGGAGCACCAACATTGGCTTCCACCTTGAACTCACGCAGCAGGCGGTCCACGATGATCTCCAAGTGCAGCTCACCCATACCGGCGATGATGGTCTGACCAGTTTCGTCGTCGGTGTAGGTCTTGAAGGTGGGATCCTCTTCAGCCAGCTTGGCCAGAGCAATACCCATCTTCTCCTGGCCAGCCTTGGTCTTGGGCTCGATAGCCACGCGGATAACGGGCTCGGGGAAGACCATGGATTCCAGAATGATGGGGTG
>CAUWEI010000014.1:0-6777 GCA_963557675.1 uncultured Oscillospiraceae bacterium
CCGGCCGGATACGGCGGTGATCTTCCTGACCGCAAATGATATGGAGAGCGATATGCTCAAAGGCTATGAGCTGGGCGCAGAGGACTATGTGACCAAGCCATTTCCCATGAGCGTCTTTCAAAAGAAGCTGTCTGTGGTGCTGGGGAGGCTGGCAAAACAGTCTGGCGGCGGGGATAGCTATGAGGATGGTGCGCTGTCCATCAATTTCTCAGAGATGACTGCTTCCCTGTCCGGTAAGCCACTGGTGTTCACTCCATTAGAATACCGGTTGCTGAAAATCCTGACCAAAAACCCGCAGAATGTTTTGACCAGACAGGTGTTGCTTGAAAAACTGTGGGATGCCGATGGGAACTTTGTGGATGAACACGCCCTGACTGCGGCCATCAGCCGGGTACGGAACAAAATTGAAACGGAAGGACGCCAGTACATCAAGACAGTGTACGGCATGGGTTATATGTGGATCGGAGGGGCGCTGAAATGAATATGCGAAAACTCTCCATCAACAAAGCCTGCGTCCTTTTGGGAACGCTTTTGCTGCTGGCGGTTGGTGCAGTCTGCACCGCCGTTTATCTGCTGACTCAGAATATAACCGCTGTCCGGTGTGTGTTCCTGTTCAGTCTCTTTGTGCTGCTCTGCGTCATCTGCTTTGTGGCGCTGATCCGCCGGAAGCTGGTCCGGTTCTCTGATGCCTTTTGCGGTCAGATGGATGATATGCTCTCCGAAAATATGCAGCCGAAGCAGACGGCCTGCGAAGAAAGCCTGTTCTACAAAATCAACTACCGGCTGGGGCGGCTATATGAAGTCATGCAGGAAAATAAAAACAGCATCGCGAAGGAACGGACTGACCTGCAAGAGCTGATCTCTGACATCTCCCATCAAGTTAAAACACCGATTGCCAACTTGAAGATGATCAACAACACACTGCTCGAAAACGAGGTTCCCCCGCAGAAGCAAAAGGAATTTCTGACAGCCCAAGCCAGCCAGCTTGATAAGCTGGACTTTCTCATGCAGGCCATGATTAAAACCTCCCGTCTGGAAACGGGAGTCATTTCGCTGGAGCAAAAACAGCAGCCGGTTTATGATACCCTTGCCACTGCCCTGGGCGGGATTTTGCTCAATGCCGAAAAGAAAAAGATAGATGTGCAGGTGGAATGCCCGGAGCATCTGGATGCACGCCACGATAGAAAATGGACAAGCGAAGCCCTGTTCAACATTCTGGATAATGCGGTGAAGTACACCCCGGCAGGCGGGCAGATCCGCGTGTCCGTGGAAGGCTGGGAAATGTATGTGAAGATCAACATTGCAGATACCGGCATTGGCATCTCAGAACAGCACCAAGGGACAATTTTCAAGCGGTTTTACCGGGAAGATGCGGTGCATGATGTGGATGGTATTGGGATCGGGCTGTATCTGGCCCGTGAGATTGTGACCTTGCAGGGCGGCTATATCCGGGTGGCATCGGAAGTTGGGAAAGGCTCAACCTTTTCTGTTTTCCTGCTCCGAAAGTAGTGCCGACACGCCCCCAAAATTGAAATGTCACAGACTTGTGACATTTTGGGCCGGATTTAGCGGAAATTTTTTGTGGCTCGTGACATTTCTGTGAGGTTTGGTCGTTACAATGGGTTTATCAAAAAGAAAGGATGGTGTTCTTTATGAGCATTTTGCAAACGACTGAACTGAAAAAATATTATGGCGCAGAGCTGAACATCACAAAAGCACTGGATGGTGTGACCCTTTCCATAGAAAAGGGCGAATTTGTAGCGATTGTTGGAACCTCCGGCAGCGGTAAATCCACGCTGCTGAACATGATCGGCGGGTTGGATGTACCCACCTCCGGCCAGGTGGTTGTGGATGGCAAGGAGCTATCCAAACTCAAAGACGAGGAACTGACCGTTTTCCGCAGAAGAAAGATCGGCTTTATCTTCCAGAATTACAATCTGGTGCCGGTGCTGAATGTCTACGAAAACATCGTGCTGCCTGTGGAACTGGACGGAAACAAGGTAGACAAGAAGTTTATGAAAGAAGTCGTCCAGATGCTGGGGCTGGAGGATAAGCTGAACAATATGCCCAATAACCTCTCCGGCGGCCAGCAGCAGCGCGTAGCCATTGCCCGCGCCTTGGTGTCAAAGCCTGCAATCGTCCTGGCTGATGAACCGACTGGCAATCTGGACAGCAAGACCAGCGCCGATGTGCTGGGGCTTCTGAAAACCACAAGCCAGAAATTCCACCAGACCCTCGTGATGATCACCCATAACAGTGAGATCGCCCAGCTTGCCGACCGCATTATTCGGATCGAGGATGGTAAGATCGTGCAGTAAAGGGGGCGGGACTATGAATGACATTCTATTTGGCAATAACAACAAGGCCGTCATCAAAAAGCTGGCAAACCGCAGCTTCCGCAGCAACAAAATGCGGAATGTGATTGCGGTCATTGCAATCGCCCTGACAACCTTTCTCTTTACAGCAGTCCTGACTATTGGTATGGGTGCCAGTGGGACGCTGGAATACAGCATGGCAAAACTGATGGGGTCATCTGCTGACGCTCTGGTGCAGGGACTTTCCGAGGAGCAGTTCCAGCAGTTAAAACAAAATGCCATGTTTGAAAAGGTGGGCTGCTGGATACCAGTCGAAATTATGACTAACACAAACCGGCGTGTTGCAGAGGTCGATTATGCCGATCAGACCCAGTTGGAAATTCGGATGCTGACGCCGCGCACAGGCTCTGCCCCTCAAAAAGCAAATGAGGTTTTGGTTTCTGCCAATATACTGAAGGATCTGAACATCGAAGAAAAAATCGGGGCGGAAATTCCTGTGGAATTGAAAGTTCGTCAAAGTGGTCAGGTTTATCATTTTGATATGATCGTATCCGGTATTTACGACACACCAAATGAAAAATCGGAATCGGTCATCGTTTCCAAAGCCTTTCTGGAAGAAAATGCAGAAATGATGAGCGATATTGCTCAGGGGCGTGTTGGCTGCGGCATTTATACAGCCGATGTAGTAATGCGGGATAACTACATGGTGAAGGACCGCATTTCAGAGCTTGTCCGCAATATTGGCGGTAATCCGGACGATGTCAATGCAGCCAACGCGGTTCGTGTTGCTCCTAACCCTATTGTCTCTAGTGATAGTGGCCTTATGATGTGGCTGGTAGCCGGTGTGTTTGGCGTCCTGTTCATGTTCTGTGGGTATCTGCTGATCTACAATGTGTTTGAGATTGCTGTAACAAATGATATTCGCCAGTACGGCTTGTTGAGGACTGTGGGAACAACTTCCAGACAGATCAGGCGTTTGGTCAATCGGCAGGCACTGTACCTGTTCCTGATCGGTACGCCACTCGGTCTGCTTTTGGGCACATTGCTTGGTCGCAGTATTCTGCCTGCTGCACTCCAGATATTTGCGGTTGATTTCAGCGGAGGAAACATTGAGGTCGGCACACTCCCATATTTGGGCATTATCGCAGGTGCGATCCTGTTCTCCGGGCTTACGGTTTATATCAGCACCAGAAAGTCGGTAAAGAAAGCTTCCCGTGTGTCACCCATCGAGGCTATCCGCTATGTAGAGCAGGACACGGTTTCCATAAAGCGAAAAAAGACAATTTCTGGGGCAGTTATTCCCCACATGGCGAAGGCAAATCTTCAGCGCAATAAGCACCGAACAGTCTTTATTGTGATTTCTCTGACTTTGAGCATTGTCCTTCTGAACTCGGTGTTCATAGTGAGTGGCAGCTTTAATGAAGATGCCTATATCGAAAAACAGACCCGAAGTGATTTTATGGTATATAGCCCCGGCATTCAGGCGGCGTTTGGAAATGACTTTGGGCATAACAGTACTGTTCCAGAGAAGGCAGTGGAGGAAATCAAGGAACAGCCTGGAGTTACAAACGAAGTCTACCTATACCGAAACACTTTTGAAGATGACCATATCTCCTGCGACTGGGGAACGCCCTATGTGGTTGATAATACAAATAAGGAGCAACGAATGGTGCCGGAACACCTTAACTTAGGTGTCTACCAAACAGGAACAGAAAGGGACTATGCTGTCCTGACTGCGGATAACCACCCTCTCGGAAATGTATTTGGCTTTTCGGAAAACTTCTTAAACCGGCTGGACATTATCGAAGGTGAAACTGATTTATCTTCCTTAAAAGACAAACTTTGGAATGGCAACAATGTAATTTTAATGGGCGAATATAACGACCATGGTAACTTTGGTGGGGCGAATGCCGCCGATTATCGTGGATTATCAGTTGGAGATACCATTCAATTCTATGAAAATGGAACCCCAACCGAGGACTTTACCATTATCGCAAAAGCCGCAGCTACTAATGGCGATGTGACTATGACTGGCGGCGGTTCCAATATCTCAGGAATAATAGATGGTCCGAAAATCTTTATGGCCGAAAATAAATTCAAGGAGATTTATGAAACTCCTACCTTGTACGGTTTTCTCTTTGATGTAGAGGAACAGTACCAGCAGGAGATGGAAAACCATCTGATGCAGGATACAGATGTTTCCTATACCTCCATTCTGACGATGAAAGCAACTGTTTCCAGTGTAAAAAATGTCGTCCTGCTGATCGGTGGAGTGATCGGTGCTGTGTTTGCTTTGGTGGGCCTGATCAACTTCATCAATCTGGTTATGACCAATATCGTTACCCGCCGTCATGAATTTGCCATCATGCAGAGTATTGGTATGACGAATCAACAGCTCAGAAAGATGATGATTTCTGAAAGCTTCTCCTATGTGCTGTTGGCAGGGATTGTTGGTGCACTGGCTGCAGGGGCGCTTGGCATGACATTGGTAAGAGCTTTTGTAGAAAACGGTCCAACCAGTATCATGATGACATTCCAGATGACCTTGCTACCTGCCCTGATTATGCTGGCTCTCTTTCTGGTGTTGGCATTTATCGTTCCGGTTGTTGCACTCCGGCTCTTTAATAATCGAAGTGTCGTAGAGCGGCTTCGGGTAAATGAATAACAGGAGCAGCCATATCAAGTGAATATTTCCTACGCCACTATATGCGACTGTGGGACACGGAAAACCGGGGGATTTTTCTCCCGGTTTTTCAAATGTCACGAACTTGTGACATTTGGGGCCGAATTTAGCGGAAATTTTTTGTGGCTCGTGACATTTCTGTGAGGTTTGGTCGTTATAATGGATTTATCAAAAAGAAAGGATGGTGTTCTTTATGAGCATTTTGCAAACGACTGAACTAAAAAAATATTATGGCGCAAAACCGAACATTACCAGAGCCTTGGATGGTGTGACCCTCTCCATTGAAAAGGGCGAATTTGTTGCCATCGTAGGAACCTCCGGCAGCGGTAAATCTACACTGCTGAATATGATTGGTGGGTTGGATGTGCCGACCTCTGGCAAGGTTATTGTGGATGGACGTGAACTCTCAACATTGAAAGATGAGCAGCTTACCATCTTCCGTAGGAGAAAGATTGGCTTCATCTTCCAGAACTACAATCTGGTTCCGGTGCTGAATGTCTATGAAAACATCGTGCTGCCTGTGGAGCTGGACGGAAACAAGGTGGACAAGACGTTTATGAACGAAGTCGTTCAGATGCTGGGGCTGGAGGATAAGCTGAACAATATGCCCAATAACCTCTCCGGCGGTCAGCAGCAGCGCGTAGCCATTGCCCGTTCCTTGGTGTCAAAGCCCGCTATCGTCTTGGCCGACGAACCGACCGGCAATCTGGACAGTAAGACTAGCAGTGATGTGCTGGGGCTTCTGAAAGTAACCAGCCAGAAGTTCCACCAGACACTTGTAATGATTACCCATAACAATGAAATCGCCCAGCTTGCCGACCGCATTATTCGGATTGAGGATGGCAGAATTATGCAGTAAAGGGGGAGATGACATGAGCGATATTCTATTTGGCAACAATAATACCAAAACCATCAAGCACCTGTCTAAACAATATTTCAAGAAGAATAAGGTTCGTAATCTGGCGGCGATTCTTGCAATCGTTCTGACAGCATTTTTGTTTACATCCATCACTTCACTGGCATTTAACATGGTATCCTCCATGCAGCTCTCTATGCAGATGCAGAAAGGCAGTAAGGCAGATGGAACCTTTGGGTACATGACAGAGGAACAGTTTGAGCAACTGAAAAACAGTGATTTTGTGGAGCAGGCAGGTCATCGGCGGACGATTGGCTATGCAAGCAACGCCGTGGGTCATTCTGTTGAATTAAACTATGCTGACAGCATACAGCAGGAACTTACATTCTGCGTGCCAACGCATGGTTCAGCGCCGGAAAAGGCGAATGAAATTGCTACTACCGAACTGGCTTTGAAAGCCCTTGGTGTGGAACCGGAAATCGGAGTAGAAGTTCCTCTGGAATTTGAACTGCGGGGAAAAACCTATCATTATGATATGGTGCTTTCCGGTTGGTGGGAAGCAAGCAACGATACGGTCAGCGTGGCGATTCTCTCAGAGCAGTTTGTAAAAGATAATCCGGATGTGGTGAAAAATACCCACGCAGTGGATGGAGAAATCTCAGGGGTTACTTTTTCTGAAGTTGTGCTGAAAGACAAGAGGAACATTCAGGAACAGATGGATAACTTTGTTTATTCCATTGGAGGCAATCCAGAGGATATGTCTGCCGATAACTTTATCCTCTCTGTTGAAAACCAGATGGGAAAAGCCATGATTTCTTCGGAGTCCATCTTATTTGCCGTAGTATTTGTTTTGATGTTTGTATTGTGTGGCTATCTGCTGATTTATAATATTTTTGATATTTCCGTTATGCAGGACGTTCGGC
>CAUWEI010000015.1:0-4751 GCA_963557675.1 uncultured Oscillospiraceae bacterium
AAATGCTCCTGTTTCCGAAGAAACAGGAGCATCGTAAAAGTCAGGAAAAATTAGCCCTGCAGAGCCTCAGCCACAGCAACAGCCACGGAGACGGTAGCACCGACCATGGGGTTGTTGCCCATGCCCAGGAAGCCCATCATCTCAACGTGAGCGGGGACGGAGGAAGAACCAGCAAACTGAGCATCGCTGTGCATACGGCCCATGGTATCAGTCATGCCGTAAGAAGCGGGGCCGGCAGCCATGTTATCGGGGTGCAGAGTACGACCGGTACCACCGCCGGAAGCGACGGAGAAGTACTTCTTGCCCTGCTCAATGCACTCCTTCTTGTAAGTGCCGGCAACGGGATGCTGGAAACGAGTGGGGTTGGTGGAGTTACCGGTGATGGAAACGTCAACACCCTCGGAGTGCATGATAGCAACGCCCTCACGGACATCGTCAGCACCGTAGCAGCGGACAGCGGCACGCTCGCCCTCGGAGTAAGCGTACTCCTTGACAACCTTCAGCTCGCCGGTGTAGTAATCGAACTGAGTCTGAACGTAGGTGAAGCCGTTGATCCGGGAAATGATCTGAGCAGCGTCCTTGCCCAGGCCGTTCAGGATAACACGCAGGGGCTCCTTACGAGCCTTGTTAGCACTGCGGGCGATGCCGATAGCACCTTCAGCAGCAGCGAAGGACTCGTGGCCAGCCAGGAAAGCGAAGCACTTGGTCTCGTCACGCAGCAGCATAGCGCCCAGGTTGCCGTGGCCCAGACCAACCTTACGGTCCTCAGCAACGGAGCCGGGGATGCAGAAAGCCTGCAGGCCGATGCCGATGGCCTCAGCAGCCTCAGCAGCAGTCTTAACGCCCTTCTTGATGGCGATGGCAGCGCCTACGGTGTAGGCCCAGGCAGCGTCCTCAAAGCAGATGGGCTGAATGTTCTTGGTAATGGTGTAGGGGTCGATGCCCTTCTCCTCGCAGATGGTCTTGCACTCTTCGACGGAAGCGATGCCGTACTGAGCCAGGACACCATTGATTTTGTCGATCTTTCTTTCGTAACTTTCAAACAAAGCCATTGTGCTGTCCTCCTCTTATTCGTGACGGGGGTCAATATACTTGACGGCGTTATCGAACTGACCATAGTGGCCCTTAGCCTTATTCAGAGCCTCGTTAGCATCGTCACCCTTCTTGATGAAGTCCATCATCTTGCCCAGGTTTACGAACTCATAACCGGTGATGAGGTCATCGGCGTTCAGAGCAACACGAGTGACATAGCCCTCGGCCATCTCCAGGTAACGGGGACCCTTAGCCTTGGTAGCGAACATGGTGCCAACCTGGCTGCGCAGGCCCTTGCCCAGGTCTTCCAGAGAAGCACCGACTGCGAGGCCGCCCTCGGAGAAAGCGGACTGGCTGCGGCCGTAAACGATCTGCAGGAACAGCTCACGCATAGCAGTGTTGATAGCGTCACACACCAGGTCGGTGTTGAGAGCCTCCAGGAGGGTCTTGCCAATGAGGATCTCGGCAGCCATAGCGGCGGAGTGGGTCATACCGGAGCAGCCCAGAGTCTCAACCAGAGCCTCCTCAATAACGCCTTCCTTTACGTTCAGGGTCAGCTTGCAGGCGCCCTGCTGGGGAGCACACCAGCCCACACCGTGAGTGAAGCCGCTGATGTCCTTAATCTCCTTTGCCTGCACCCACTTGCCCTCTTCGGGAATGGGAGCGGGGCCGTGATAGGCGCCCTTGGCCACGGAGCACATATTTTGCACTTCTGCTGAATAAATCATGGCAATTATCCTTTCTTTTCTAAAGGATCGTCAAAGCGACGTCCTGAGTATATGGATACAGGGAATAGCCGATTCCGCTCCTCTTCAAAGGCACGCCGAAAGGCGAGCCAAGGCGGTAGTATACACGGAATGACCAATTCCGTGATATATTATACCGTTCAGACGGTCGCTTGTCAATTCATAAGCCCAAGACATATCCGCTGATTTTTTGCGGTTCTAGGGCTGAAAAACAGGTGATTTTGCCATATTTGTGGGATGTAAGTTTTAAGCAGTGGGAGTCGGCATGGAAGCGGGGACCTCCTTGCCGAACAGGAGCCAGGCCAGTTCCGGATAGTCAATGAATACATTTCGGTTCCCCTGAATGTCCTGACATTTGTCATTTCTGACCATTTCCCACTGGTCTACCGGGTCCTCCTGGCACCACTGAAGAAGTGTATCCAGGCTTTCAATCACTCGTTCTCCGGTGTTGATGTCCTCTTCTTCCGGGCCTGTAACGGGATTTTCAACATCCATGTACAGGTTGGGTTCTTCCCAGCGGACATAGACGTACAGAAGAATTCTTGCCACATCGCCCTTAACATTATCGTTTAATTCCACCCGGTTTTCTGTACTGGAATAATATAGAACATCCCGTCCTTCGTACTGGTCGGTTTTATAGTCTTTCAGGACACCACGAACATTGCCGAAAATGTAGTTGCGTCTGGTGGAATTAACGGCGGTATTTTCAGGACGAAGGTGATGAATGTCACAGCCGCCGTCTTTGATATGGAAAGAGGCCTTGCTCTTAGGCCATACATGCTCCCGGCTGTAAGAATCGGAACTTACAGAATCGGAATAGATAAGGCTGGCGTTTTCAGAGCCATTGGTACAGTCTGTTTCAGGGAAGTACTTGGTCAGTGACCGATAGGTGACAGAATCCGTCATCGTGTCGGTCATAAGGTTATGCAGTGCATCAAAAAGGGGAGAGTCCATGGGAGCGTCCTTGCTGCCCTTCAGCCCGGAAAGGGTATCAAAGGAATACTCACCGGTGTAGTAGGCCTGAGCCTGGGAGCTCAGAGAGGTGCAGAGGCTGTGACGAACGTCACCCACTCCCGGAGCCGGGGCGGAGGACTCAGTTTCCGGCTTGGAGTGATTCTGGGGATCTGCTTCCTGTGGGAAAAAGAAGTACGCAACGACAGCTAACACTGCCACAATCAGGATAGATAAGGGATGATGCTTCTGGTTCTTTTTTTTGCTCATAGGTAGGAACCTCCTTACGGTTATTGTAAGCCTCATCATAGCACATAATGGGGTGCATGAAAAGAGAAAATATAAGGAGGTGTCGATTCTGGAAAGAGAAGCAGGATATAAATGGGGCTGTCTCGCTTCCGCTTGAGACAGCCCCATAGAAATTTTGAAAGATGAGAAGTACAGTTTCGCTGAAAACTCTGGCAGGATTGCCTTTGCCCAAGTTGTATCAAGCAAATTCAAAGCTGGCGCAGGGGTCCGTGTGTGCAAAGAGCAGACGATCTCCAAACCAGAATTCATAGTGCATGATACAGCTTAGACTTTCCTGAACAGTGCGACACATACCGCCATCCATAGGAGCCAGAAGAGGACAGCCGCTTCCGTTCAGGCGAGTAGCTACAAGACGGTATTTTCCCTGCTGAATTTCGGCCCCATCTTTGGACCAATGCCGGATTCTGGCTCCTAAATAGGTAGCCAAACGGTATTCTTTGCCTTGGTGGTAAATGGCACAGATTGTCCCGGTAAAATGGAGCTTTCCCATGGGGATTTTAGCAATCGAGAGCATAAGACTGGAGGTTCCAGGCCAGAAACACTGGGTCCAGAGATAGCTGGAAGGGAAAGAACGGCCACGATCTGTTTCCAGATACCCCATACCACCATCAAAATTTAGTGGTTCGCCATTAAGAGTCAAGGTTCCCCGGAGGAAGTGAGCCATACTGAGAACGCCATGGGAACATTCCATGGGAGAATAAAATCGGAATGGCCCCATAATATCCGAGGACAGCGGAAGAAATGGGCCAAAGGATACGGCTCCATGCAGGGATAATCCGTCTTTTTCAATACCCAGCCGCAGACCGTTTTTTGCGAAGCAAGCTTCGCCTACCCGCACTAGAAATCGACTGCGACAGTGATAAAATGCGGAACCGGGATATTCCAGAAACCAGGTTTTTTCTTTGGTAATCACTTGAAGAGAGGCCCGACAGGTCCCGTCCTTTTCTTTGTGAAAGGCTGGAATCAATCCAAGAGCTTGTCCGCTTTTTGTTTGCAGCTTCACATACCAACCCTCAAAATAGGGCGGTTTCTTTTGAAATACGTCTTTCATAGGCACGATATTATAGACCTCTTTGAACTTCTATGGTCCAATACCTTTCTTGTAATAAAAATAGTATGCGCCGCTTATTGGAAAATATAATATAGAATGGAACAATCCTCCTGCTTTTATACTGGTATTATACGATGTTTGCAGGATTCGACATGTCATGTACTTCAGCTGTGCTATACTGAGAATGTAGGATGCTATAAACTGGAAAGGAGTAGTTTTGTGGAGACCTATACAGAAGAATTGATTACAGCTTATGGAGACTTTGAAGAGGAACGAACCTGTTACAAGGACAGTACATATGACATTGTTTCAAAGGTGGCCTATCTTATTGGCGTACCGCTCCGTATTTTTGAGCATCAGTACGAACCGCCGAAGATCGAAATATATCGGGTTTTGGATAGAGATAAAAACGCAAGAATCATCCGCCATTTGTGCATAATCCGAACGGCCATTGAACGAGGATTCGGACATATTTCTGCATTGATGCGCCAAGAACACCGTAGCCTCTTGTCCATGCCGGAATATCTTCCTCAGGAATCCATTCATCAGCTAAATTTGGATGGTATTTGCTTTGTTAAAAAGACCAGTACAAAGTTAAATCAGCATATTATGGAAATCAACCGGATTCTTTCAGATCGCATCAATAACTGTAAGTCCTATTT
>CAUWEI010000016.1:0-4459 GCA_963557675.1 uncultured Oscillospiraceae bacterium
ACGCTGAACAATTTTTATCATGCGGGTGTCCAACTTGCACTTGCAATTTTCGATTGATTTATGTGGGTTTTCCGGGAGTAATCGAGGGGGAGGAAGTCCACGCACCGTTATATGTCCATTTTCAGAACCTACCACTGGTAATGGTGTTCGGATTCATGTTAGTATCCGGATGATAGGTGGCTTTGCGCCCATCTGGGTGCTTCTGCTGCTACTCATAAACCTGTGCGTGGACTGTTTCGTTACCTTTCGGAAATGGCTGTTTTAAGTTAGATGTTGGTCTGCTATGTTTCCATCCAAGGCGTTCTTCTTGATTTTTCCGTAGTCGGATATACCACCTTTATATTTTTGCCTGCGGTATGTTTTGCTGTGCAGATGATAGGATAGATTGCAATTCCTATATTAAGAAAATAGGGATACAGTATTTTGTTGATAAAAGATTCTTCAGTAGGACCTTCACAGTAAATATAGACATTTTTCATTTTGAGAGCCTACCTCCCAAAATGTTTTTCTTCCACAAATCGCCTAATGCATAATCTTCTTCAAGCCAAACTTTTAACGAGGATTCGTCAAGGCGTTTGAATTTTGATCCATCTTCACCTCTATCAACTACGATAACATCCTCGACATCGAATTCGTTTAGAAGTTCCACGGACTGAGTTGAAATAATGATCTGTTTTTCGTCTGCAAGTTGTCTGACCATTTCTGAGAAAATTGTAATTGCATAGGGATGCAATCCCAACTCAGGCTCGTCCACAATAATTGTTGCAGGCTGCAATTGGCGGGGCTGCAACAAAAGTGTTGTCAGACAGATAAAACGCAAAGTACCATCGGAGAGCTGAGATGCGTTGAATATATCATCGCAGCCTGTTTGCCTCCATTTCAGTACAATTTGTTCGTCATTTCTTTCTTGAGGCTCCAGAACAAAATCGGAAAAGTATGGTGCAATTAACTGGATTGTCTGTACAATTTCTTTGTAGTTTTTTTCGTAATTGTTTTTTAGACGATAAAGGAATGCAGCGAGGTTTGAAGCATCATACATAAGCACCTGGTTATTAGAGATGTTGTGCTCCTGTTTGACCTTTGCACTGCGTCCCGTATCATGGAAATGATACACTCTCCAATTTTGTTTTTTCAAAATTGGAATAACGTATTCATCGATCCCATTATGAGCACCGATTTTCCATAATGATTCGCTGTGACCTCGGCCAACATTGCTTTCATTTTCCCGGGAACCATGATAGCAGAAGTATTCTTTTTGAAAAATCAATCGATTATCGTCTGTAGGAATCAGAACGAATCCGTAGGAATTCGCACCAAAGAATACTTCAAACGCAATTTCCTCAGTTACTTTTTTCCCTTTATAGAGCAAAGCATTTACGCCACTTTGTGCTACTGAGACCTGTAGATTTTGGGAAAGGATATTCTGAAGAAGTGAGAATGCAGAGATAAAATTTGATTTACCTGCACCATTACTTCCGATCATTACATTGATCTTTCCAAACGTGATGTCGCATTTCTTGATTGATTTATACCCAGAAATAGTCATGCGACTTAACTGGTTATACTGCAACTGGTTATTGTCATCCAATAGCATATATATGCCTTCCTTGTATTATAGAGTAGTAGTTTTTAGAGTCCTTTTCCAAGGACTTGTGCTACACTGTAAGGGATGCTGTGGATTGGTGTGTTCCTCCTATCAATAAATATTATTCTGACTATGTTCACAAGACGAAAGCCACCATGCAGGTAGACTGGGCTGGTCAGACGGGAGGTATCATTGACTCGGATACCAGCAAAATCATTCCGGTATATCTATTTGTCTCTGTTCTGTCCTACAGCGGCTACGCCTATGTGGAGGCCTGTCTGGATATGAAACAGGATGCCTGGATCAATGCTCATGTTCATGCCTACCAGTACTTCGGCGGTGTTACCAGGCTGTTGGTGCCTGACAATCTCAAGACCGGCGTGCTCAAGAATACAAAAGATGAAACGGTCATTAACAGAAGCTACCGGGAAATGGCGGAGCACTATGGAACGGCTAGCCTTCCTGCCAGATCCAGAACCCCAAAGGACAAAGCTGCTGTGGAAGGTACCGTCGGTATCGTGTCTACCTGGATTCTGGCAGCCTTGCGGAACCAGCAGTTCTTCTCTCTGGAGGAACTGAATGAGGCTGTCCAAGACAAGCTGTATGACTTCAACCACAAACTCTTTCAAAAGAAAGAAGGCAGCCGTGCAGAAGCATTTGAGGAAGAAAAACCGTTCCTTCTGCCATTGCCTGCTGCTCCCTTTGAAATGGCGTCCTGGAAAATTGCAACCGTCCAGTATCACTACCATATCTCCGTAGAAAAGCAGAACTACTCCGTTCCGTATGAGTATATCAAGCAAAAAGTGGATGTGCGGATCACTTCCCGCACCGTTGAGGTTTTCTTCGACGGCAATCGTATCGCCTCTCATCCGCGGCTGCATGGCCGCCCCAACCAGTATAGCACAAATGAGAGTCATATGCCTCCGGAACACCAGGAATATTTGCAGTGGAACGGAGAAAGATTTATCCGCTGGGCGAAACAGATTGGAGAGAGTACGGAATCTGTCGTCCGCCATTTCCTCTCCATGTATAAAGTCGGGCAGTAGGGCTACAAGTCCTGCATGGCTCTTCTCAAATTATCTGACACCTATTCTTCTGTCAGACTGGAAGTTGCCTGCAGCAAGGCTCTGACCTTTACGCCGGCACCCAGCCTGAAAAGCATACAATCCATCCTGAAATCCGGTCAAGACAAACTGCTGCAGCAGGAACCGGAGGAAGAAAAGCCGAAACGTCGGGGCTTTACCCGCGGTGCTGACTATTACAGGAGGAACAAATAATGCTGAATAATGAAACCATTGCCAAATTGAATGAGATGCATATGGGCACCATGGCCACAGGATTTGCGGCACAGCTGGCAGATCCTCAGTTCCAGAATCTTTCCTTTGAGGAACGATTCAGTATTCTGGTAGATGCCGAATGGAGCAGCAGAAAGAGCAACCGGCTGACCAAGCTCATTAAAAAGGCAGGCTACTCTGACTCTGGGGCAGCAGTTGAGGACATTGCTTTCACCCCAGAACGAAAGCTGGACAAGGCTCAGATTCTGAGACTCTCCTCCTGCAGCTATATTCAGCAAGCACAGAATGTCATTATTCTGGGAGCCACAGGTACTGGAAAGACCTATCTGGCCTGTGCTCTTGGTATGGCTGCTAACCGGAATTTCTATGAGGTCAAGTATATGCGGCTTCCGGATCTTCTGGTGGAGATTGCTATTGCCAGAGAAGCCGGTACCTACCGGGAGGTCATGAAGAAATACAAGAAGGTCAGCCTGCTGATCCTGGATGAATGGCTGCTCTATTCGCTGACAGAAAGTGAAGCCCGAGACCTGCTGGAGCTGATTGAGGTCAGGAACAAGGTCTCGTCCACTATCTTCTGCTCCCAGTTTGATGTGAATGAATGGCACGCCTCTCTCTACGATCCCACCATGGCCGATGCCATCTGTGACCGAATCGTCTACAATTCTCATACGGTGAAGATTGAAGGCGACTCCATGAGGAAGAAAGCTGCTATTGCAGATTAAGTATTAAAACATGGCATGGCGGTTGCGCTCAATACGTCCGGCCGCCATGCTCAATCTCTGCGGAACGCATGCACAACCTACGGCGGTCAGGCTGCACTTATCTGGCGGCGTACGCAACAGTTACAATCTGCTTGGATTTCTTTTGAACAATGGTCTGCACACCTATATTCTGAATCCTCTGCAAACAAACCTCTACCGAAAGAGCCTCACCCTGCGAAAGACGAAGACTGATCGTGTGGACGCTCGTATGATTGCATCTATGCTGTTATCCGATGTGGGCCTCAAACCCTACACAGATACAGCATACCACAACGAGGAGCTAAAGTCACTAACCAGATATCGCTTCGACAAGGTTCAGGACCGGGCAAAGCTGAAAAGCTCCGTATCCAGATTGGTCTGCATTCTCTTTCCAGAACTGGAAAAGTTGGTTCCAAGCCTCCATATGGCCTCTATTTACGCACTTCTGGAAGAGTTTCCCGGTGCAAAGCAGATTGCATCTGCCAATCTGACGCACCTGAAAAATATTCTGGCCACCGCTTCCAAAGGCCATTATGGACGAGAGAAGGCCATTGAGATTAGGGACGCAGCCAGATCCTCCATTGGGTCCCAGTTGTCTGCCAAAAGTCTGGAGCTACAGCATACCATCCGTCTGATTCAGGAACTAAACCGGGAAATCGATGACATTGAAGCCGAGATCCAGAAGCTTATGGATGAACTAAATTCTCCCATTACCACAATTCCCGGCGTCGGCCCCCAGATGGGTGCGATGATTCTGGCCGAGGTTGGGGACTTCTCCAACTTCGATTCTCCGGATAAGGTTCTTGCCTATGCAGGGCTGTCTCCGTCTACATACCAGT
>CAUWEI010000017.1:0-4297 GCA_963557675.1 uncultured Oscillospiraceae bacterium
GTACAAGGGAATGAGCAAGGTCGAAATTTACCGGGATTTGGGCTGTTCCGCCCGGATTTACGAGTATAACGACTGTTTCTATCCGGTTTATGACGATACAATTCAGTATAGTTCCCGTCAGGAAGGCAATCAGATCATTCAGGAATTCAAAACCCCCGTTGGCACCGTGACCCATATCGATCAGACCACCCCCAATAGCTGGGCAACTCTGGTCAAGAAGCAGTGGGTCTGTGACGAGGAGGATTTGAAGATTTACACCTACATCGAAAAGCATACCGATTGGGCTTATTCGCAGGAGGTTTTTGACAAGGTCCATGCACAGTGGACAGATTTGGGCGCACCTTGCATTTTTATGCCCCGTGTCACGGTGCAGCGGCTGTACATTGACCTCATGGGGGTAGAAGAAGCGGTTTATGCACTGGTGGACTATCCCGAAACGGTGGAAGCGTATTTTGAAGCCCTCCATGAATCCCAGATGAAGATGATTGATGTGATTAACAAGTCCCCCATCCAGATCATCAACTTTGGAGACAACATTCATTCCGGAACCCTGTCTCCCAAGCTGTTTGAGCAGTATGTCCTGCCGGAGTACAAGGCCCGCTGTGAAAAGCTTCATTCCGCCGGCAAATTTGTCTACTCCCACTTTGATGGGGATAACCGGGGCCTGATGGAGTATTATCAGGACACCGGTCTGGACGGCATTGAGGCAATCACCCCGATTCCTCAGGGCGATGTCACATTGGAAGAAGTACACCAGTATCTGGGGGACAATATGTTCCTTCTTGATGGAATTCCTGCCGTATACTTTGATGAAACCTTCTCGGAGGAAACTCTGGTAGAATGTGTCCATAAAATTCTGGATATGTTTGCTCCTCATCTGGTTTTGGGAATCTCCGACGAGATCTCTTCCACCGGCGACATTGAGAGAATCCGTCTGGTAGGAAAGATTGTGGATGAATACAACCGCAAGATGGAGGAGAGAAACGGGAAATAATACATTCCGATTGTGGAATGAAATAGAAAAGGGAATGTCTTACCACGGTGAGACATTCCCTTTTTGTGTTTGCGGAGGTATAAAAAAGGGCCGTTTCGCATTTCTGCGAAACGGCCCTATAAAAGTTACCTTTAGCTAAGAATTACTCAGCGTGGTCAACCTTGTACATATGCTCGATCAGCTCCAGAACCTTGTTGGAGTAGCCGATCTCGTTGTCGTACCAGGAAACAACCTTTACGAAGGTGTCGGTCAGAGCAATACCAGCCTTAGCGTCGAAGATGGAGGTACGGGTGTCGCCCAGGAAGTCAGCGGAGACAACAGCCTCGTCGGTGTAGCCCAGAACGCCCTTCAGCTCGCCCTCGGAAGCAGCCTTCATAGCAGCGCAGATCTCTTCGTAAGTAGCGGGCTTAGCCAGGTTGACAGTCAGGTCAACAACGGAAACGTCCAGGGTGGGAACACGCATGGACATACCGGTCAGCTTGCCGTTCAGCTCGGGGATAACCTTGCCAACAGCCTTTGCAGCGCCGGTGGAGGAGGGGATGATGTTGCCAGCAGCAGCACGGCCACCTCTCCAGTCCTTCAGGGAAGGACCGTCAACGGTCTTCTGAGTAGCGGTGGTGGAGTGAACGGTGGTCATCAGGCCATCGGTGATGCCCCAGTTGTCGTTCAGAACCTTAGCGATAGGAGCCAGGCAGTTGGTGGTGCAGGAAGCGTTAGAAACGAACTTCATGTCCTTGGTGTACTTGTCCAGGTTAACGCCGCAGACGAACATGGGAGTAGCGTCCTTGGAGGGAGCGGACATAACAACCTTCTTAGCGCCGGCTTCCAGGTGAGCCTGAGCCTTCTCCTGAGTCAGGAACAGACCGGTGGACTCAACAACGTACTCAGCACCCAGCTTGCCCCAGGGCAGATCAGCGGGGTTACGCTCAGCGCAAACAGGGATTTCCTTACCGTTGATAACGATAGCGTTCTCGGTGCTCTCAACGGTACCCTGGAACTGACCGTGCATGGTGTCATACTTCAGCATGTAAGCCAGGTAATCAGCGGGGCACAGGTCGTTGATGCCAACGATCTCGATTTCGGGATGGTTCAGGCTGGCACGGAATACCATACGGCCGATGCGGCCAAAACCGTTAATACCAACTTTGATAGACATAGTAGTTACCTCCATTTCAAATGAACGCCCACTTGGGCGATTTCTACAAGGTGAAGGGGAATTTTCCCCGACGCAAATATTATACAATATTCGATTCTTCCTGTAAAGCCACCGAATTGAACAAAAACACAGACTTTCCAGAGCAAATGTTGGACATTTTACCGCACAATTTACAAATCAGAGCCATAGAATAGAAAGGGGCGATTGAAATTGGACGCATTAACCATGCTTGCACTGCAAAGAAGCGGGGCAGCCAGCCTTGAAATGTTTCAAAAACAGCAGGCAATTCCGGTCACTGGGGTTCTGGATGCGCTTACCGGAACGAAATTAAAGCCCTACTTATTGGGCTATGAAACCGTAACACTGCGGCCGGGGGACAGCTTCTGGACGCTGGCGCAGGAGTATGGCAGTACCATGGAGGCCATTGCGGTGGCGAATCCGACCTTGAACCCAAGGAATCTGCAAATTGGCACAGAGGTAACGGTGCCGTTGGGCTTTCCCGTGGTGCCAACCAACATTCCAATGACCTCGAAGCTGTCCCGGCTGATTGTCCGGGGCCTTGTGGCGAGGTATCCCTTTTTAGAGCGGAAGGTCCTGACCACCACAGCCTTCGGGCGGCCCATGGAGATGGTACGAGTGGGGACAGGACCAAGAAAGGCCATTTACACAGCAGCCCACCACGCCAACGAGTGGATTACCGCCACGGTGCTGCTGGCATTTTTGGAGGACTACGCCAAGGCCATTGCACAGGGGCAGCGGATTGGGGGCTATGACGCCAAGGAGCTGGCAAAGACCACTACTTTATATCTGGTTCCCATGGTGAACCCGGACGGAGTCGATTTGGTGACGGGAGCCATTACGCCGGAGAATCCACAATATGAGTACGCCCGACGGATGGGGGCCGCCTATCCGGAAATTCCGTTTCCGTCCGGATGGAAGGCCAATCTGCTGGGAGTGGATTTGAACCTGAACTATCCGGCCCTCTGGGAGGAGGCCCGGAAAATCAAGTATGCCCAAGGCTATAACAAACCCGGCCCCAGAGACTTTGTGGGAAACGCTCCACTGAATCAACGGGAGACCAAAGCCCTTTGGGAGCTGACCCGAAAATTGAACCCGGAGCTGGTGTTGGCCTATCACAGTCAGGGACGGGTCATCTATTGGAAGTTTCAGGACTTATTTGTGCCGGGGGCCGAGGAACTGGGAGAGAAGTTTTCCGCCCGAAGCGGCTATGAGCTGGCGGATACGCCATACAATTCTTCCTTTGCAGGCTACAAAGACTGGTTCATTCAGGACTTCCGCCGACCGGGCTATACCATAGAGGTAGGGGAGGGAGAAAACCCCTTGCCTCTGTCTCAGTTCCCACAGATCTACACCGACAACCTGGGAATCCTGACCACCGGACTGGCACAATGAAAGGAGAACGGGGCCGAAGCAGATCGGCCCCGAAAAAATTGGAAAAATATTGATAATAATAATCATTATTGTATTGACAAGAAACGATCTTTCTTGTATAATGAAGCCATCGGATTTTTGGAAAAGTTTGAAAGGAGCTTCCTGCCATGTACTGCGTAAGAAAAGTAACAGACGACCTGACTTGGGTGGGCGGTAACGACCGCCGGCTGTCCCTGTTTGAGGGTGTATACGACATTCCCAAGGGTGTTTCCTATAACTCCTACCTGCTGATGGACGACAAGACCGTCCTGTTTGATACCGTTGACCATTCCGTGGACAAGGTGTTCTTTGAGAACATCGAGCACGTTCTGGGCGGTCGGGATTTGGATGTCCTCATCGTTCAGCATATGGAGCCGGACCACGCTGCTACCATTCAGGAAGTGGTTCGCCGGTATCCCAATGTTCGGATTCTGTGCAACAAGAAAACCTCTGACATGATGGCTCAGTATTTTACCTTCGACGTTCCCGCAACCGTGCAGAACGTGAAGGAAGGCGACATCTTCGAGACCGGTCACCACAGCCTGACCTTCGTCATGGCTCCCATGGTTCACTGGCCTGAGGTTATGGTCACTTATGACCTCAAGGAGAAGATCCTCTTCTCTGCCGATGCCTTCGGCACCTTCGGCGCAATCGACGGCGCAATCTATGCCGACGAGGTAGACTTCTTCCGGGATTACATGGACGAAGCCCGCCGT
>CAUWEI010000018.1:0-3887 GCA_963557675.1 uncultured Oscillospiraceae bacterium
ATTAAAGCCCCTCTCCAAGGGCTATGTGCTACACTGTAAGGGATGCTGTGGATTGGTGTAGTTCTCCTACCACGAGATGGTTCACGAAAGGTTCCAACCACGGCCCCTTACAATTTTGTTGATCAGTTAAATACCGCCAGATGGTTTATGTGGAACAAGGCTACAAAAGTAAGGTGTTGTGTGGATGCAGCATCACAAATTTACCGTTGGAGGTTTTTGCTATGATTATTTCTGTTGGTATCGATGTCTCAAAAGATAAGCACGACTGCTTTATCGCAAGTTCCGAGGGTGAAGTTCTGGCGGATGTGTTCACCATCCCCAATACACTGGATGGATTCAACCTTCTGTTGCAGAAGATCCGAGATTGTACTACACTACAGGATAAAATAAAAGTAGGGCTTGAGGCGACCGGGCACTACAGCTGCAATCTGCTTGGATTCCTTCTTGACAATGGTCTGGCCACCTATGTCCTGAACCCCTTGCGTACAAACCTTTACCGGAAGAGCCTCAGCCTTAGAAAGACCAAAACCGACCGGGTGGATGCGCGCACGATTGCGGCTATGCTTTTGTCCGATGCAGGTCTCAAGCCCTACACAGATACATCATACCACAACGAGGAGTTAAAGTCACTGACCAGATACCGTTTTGACAAGGTGAAAGAGCGTGCCAAACTGAAAAGTTCTATTGCCCGGCTTGTCTGTATCCTGTTCCCGGAACTGGAAAAGCTGGTTCCTTCTCTGCACATTGCCTCTGTCTATACCTTACTGGAAGAGTTTCCCGGCGCCAAACAGATTGCCGCAGCCCACTTGACAAGACTGAAAGCACTGCTCGAAACCGCATCCAAAGGCCACTACAAGCGGGATATGGCTCTTAAAGTAAGAGGGACCGCCAGAAATTCTATTGGCTCCTGGATGCCCGCCAAGTCTCTTGAATTACAGCATACCATCCGGCTCATCCGCGAACTGAATCGTGAAATTGATGAAATCGAAGAGCAAATCCAATCCATTATGGATGAGCTTCATTCTCCTATTACCACTATCCCAGGACTGGGGTTCCGCATGGCCGCTATGATTCTGGCTGAAGTCGGCGACTTCACCAGATTTGACTCCCCGGACAAGCTGTTGGCTTATGCAGGGATGTCCCCCTCCACTTACCAGTCCGGACAGCTCAAAAATTGCTACCCGCACATGGAAAAGCGTGGCTCCCGATACTTACGCTACGCACTTTACAACGCAACCAAGTATGTCTGCCACTGGAACCCGGCTTTTGCTGATTATCTTGCCAAGAAGCGAACGGAGGGAAAACACTACAATGTTGCCATCTCTCACGCTGCCAAAAAGTTGGTTCGCCTGATATTCGCCATGGAGAAATCCGGACAGCCGTATTGCTCAGCAGCTTGAGTACAACTACTTGAATAGCCGGCAGGGGTCTGACAAGACCTCAGCTTTGCTATACCTTTTTGGAGCCATCTCTTCTTCACCACCACCATTCATTTTCGGGGTTGACTTTTAATAGTTAATCTTTCGTTCTCTTACCATATTGTAACAGATTTTGCAGGCGTGAGCAACGCAATTCTAAAGAGATTATAAGGGAAGTATTCTATAGCGTCCGTGACAAGGTCACCACGCAGATACAATGATATTACACTTGCAAATGCTTCTACTGTGTGCTATGATAGGGAAAACAAGCGGCATGGAGCCGCAAGGAAAGGGTGTTTATTATGGCGAATAACGTCTGTGATAAGATGATTGTAGCAATCCTGCAGGGAGATGACTATGAGCAGGTCATTCGGGCTTTGAACCGGAGCGGCTTTTATGTCACCGTGCTGAACTCTGTTGGTGGCTTCCTGAAAAAGCGGAGTGTTACCATTATGGTCGGTCTGGAACATACCCGGTTGGATGAGGCAATGAAGATTCTCAAGGACAATGCAGGCCAGCGTTCTGAGACTGTGTATCAGAACACAATGCCCACATTTGGCAGCGAGCCCCCTATGATGCCTGTGATTCCTGTAGAGGTTCCCTGTGGTGGTGTGACCATCTTCGTTTTGGACATTACCCAGATGGAGCGGTTCTAAGTCAAATTCTGTAAAAGAACATAAAAACGGTACCCAGGAAGTAGTTCTTGGGTACCATTTTTTATTTTAATCCTGATTTTGCACCCCGAAAAGAAAAGGTAGATTTGTTCATATCTCAATGATATAATTTTGTTCAGACAATCAGATGGTATGGATAAGGTACTTGGTTGTTAAAACAGTATGACCTGAGGACGAGACTTTCCGTGGATGGAAAGTCATGGTATAATCAAAAAGAGACGAATTTTAGGGAAGAAACACCGGAGGGATGGAACATGGGAGAAAAATCACCAACTCTGCCCCAGTGGGAGAAACTTTACCAAGCGGCAGAGCAGATTGAAGCATTGGCACCTTGGGAGCTTTTGTGGGACACGGACCTGGTGGAAGTGATGGTGCCGGGGCGGGAGCATCCTGTTTACTGTGCAGTGCTGGGTCACGCTGGAGAGAATCCCGGCGTCAATGTGTACGATTCCACAGAGGGGCTGGAACGGCTCAGCCGCCTGATTGATGCCCCAGAAGGGGAAAATCAGCTGCTTCATATTTATGAACAGAAGTTTTTAGGCTGTTTCTTTGGCCCGAAGGAAGAGCTTATGGTGCCAGATCAGAGCGTCCTGAAACAATTGGGCAGAAGCTATGATAAACAGTGGATTTATTTCCGAAATTCAGAACCGGGTTATATTCCCTGGTATTTGGATGCAGAGCAGGCAGAGCTTATGACAGTGGCTTTGGAAGGACTGCGGGAATGTACGGAGCAGCTTCGTATGGGAAAAATTCAGGCCCATTACAACCGAGAACAGTTTTTAAGCTGTAAGCGGCAGGAAAACCGGTGGGAGGTCACTCAGACTACACCGCCTGAAATTTTTGGATATTTTCCCCGTTTTGTGGTGGAGGAGGAAGAATTGGCCCCTCTGCGTCTTGCAAAGAAAGTGGACAGGGTGCTGGAACTGGACAGCTTCTATGTTCCCACGCCCATTCAGCCAGAACCAGGAAAGCCCGGTTATTTCCCAAGGGCTACGGTGCTGATGGACCGGGACAGTGGTTCCTGCATCGAGCAGGAGACCGGAAAGGCGGAGGATGATTTCCATGAGACGGCCCTTTCTATGGTGTCTCGTTTCATTGCAAAGGAAGGCTGCCCCACTACCATCTGCATCCGGGATGATCGGTTATATGGTGTACTATACGATCTGTGTCAGGCACTGGAGATCCGCCTGATGGTGGGTATTGGAATGCCTATGGCGGATCGATATTTCAATGAAATGTTGCGATTTATGCAATAATAAAATGAAAAGGGGCGTTTTCGTATGCTGCTGATTCAAAACGGACATATTAAGACCATGGCAGGTCTGGAATTGGAAAATGGCCAGGTCCTCATTGGAAACGATGGAAAGATTCTGGAGGTCGGGCAGTGCCTGAACGCTCCGGAAGAGGCACAAGTGATTGATGTCCAAGGCCGTTTGGTGACCCCTGGCTGTGTGGAGGCCCACTGCCACATTGGTTTGGATAATGAAGGCATGGGCTGGGAAGGCGAAGACTATAATGAGATCATCGAGCCTTTGACCCCTCAGCTCCGGGCCATTGACTCCATTAACCCCCAGGATGAGGCCTTTGGTTTGGCACTTCAGGGTGGTGTCACCACCGCTTGTACTGGCCCCGGCAGTGCCAATGTGGTGGGCGGTACCTTTGCAGCCATCAAGCTTTGGGGCAACCGGGTGGACAAGATGGTGGTGAAAAGTCCTCTGGCTATGAAGTGCGCTTTTGGTGAGAATCCCAAGCGGTGTTATGGTGCTTCTTTGAAAAAGAGCCCTATGACCCGGAT
>CAUWEI010000019.1:0-3657 GCA_963557675.1 uncultured Oscillospiraceae bacterium
AGCAGAAAGTGTGCATTTTGACGATTTACAAACCATGGATTTAGTGGTATGATATATCCGACTCGATTTGAATACTTTAGGAGGTATTTCACATTGGCCAGAAAATTTAAAACAATGGACGGCAACACTGCTGCCGCTCATGTCAGCTACGCGTTTACTGAAGTAGCTGGTATCTACCCTATCACCCCCTCCAGCCCCATGGCTGACAGCGTCGACCAGTGGGCCGCTGCTGGTCGGAAGAACATCTTTGGCAATCCTGTCAAAGTTGTGGAGATGCAGTCTGAGGCCGGCGCTGCCGGTACTGTCCACGGCTCCTTGGCCGCTGGCGCTCTGACCACCACTTATACCGCTTCTCAGGGCTTGCTGCTGATGATCCCCAATATGTACAAGATCGCCGGCGAGCTGCTGCCCAGCGTGTTCCATGTTTCTGCCCGTACCGTTTCCACTCAGGCACTGAACATCTTCGGTGATCATTCTGACGTCTACGCTTGCCGTCAGACCGGTTTCGCTATGCTCTGCGAGACCAACCCTCAGGAAGTTATGGATCTGAGTGCTGTTGCTCACCTGGCTGCCATTGAGGGCCGTGTTCCCTTCCTGAACTTCTTCGATGGCTTCCGGACCTCCCACGAGATCCAGAAGATCGCTATTTGGGATTACGAAGATCTGAAGGAAATGTGCAACATGGACGCTGTTGCTGAATTCCGTAAGCACAGCCTGAACCCCAACCGTCCTGCTATGCGTGGTTCCCACGAGAACGGTGACATCTTCTTCCAGCATCGTGAGGCTTGCAACAAGTACTACAACGCTCTGCCCGCAGTGGTTGAGAAGTACATGAACAAGGTCAACGAGAAGCTGGGTACTGACTACAAGCTGTTCAACTACTACGGTGCTCCCGATGCAGAGCGCGTAATCGTGGCCATGGGCTCCATCTGCGACGTTGCTGAGGAAGTCATTGACTACATGAACGCTAACGGCGAGAAGGTCGGCCTGGTTAAGGTCCGCCTGTTCCGTCCCTTCGTTGCTTCTAAGCTCCTGGAGGCCATTCCCGCTACCGCTAAGTCCATCGCCGTTCTGGACCGCACCAAGGAGCCCGGCTCCCAGGGCGAGCCTCTGTACATGGATGTCGTTATGGCTCTGGCTAACGCCGGCAAGAACGACGTCAAGGTGATCGGTGGCCGTTACGGTCTGGGTTCCAAGGATACCCCCCCTGCTTCCGTCTTCGCCGTGTACGAAGAGCTGGCTAAGGCCGAGCCCAAGCGTGAGTTCACCATGGGTATCGTTGACGACGTAACCAACCTGTCCCTGACCGAGAAAGCTGCTCCCAACACCGCTGCTGAGGGCACCATCGAGTGCAAGTTCTGGGGCCTGGGCGGTGACGGTACTGTCGGCGCTAACAAGAACTCCATTAAGATCATTGGTGACCATACCGACAAGTTCGTTCAGGCTTACTTCCAGTATGACTCCAAGAAGACCGGCGGTGTCACCATCAGCCACCTGCGCTTCGGTGACAAGGCCATTAAGAGCCCCTACTACATCAACAAGGCAAACTTCGTTGCCTGCCATAACCCCTCCTACATCATGAAGGGTTACAAGATGGTACAGGATGTGAAGCCCGGCGGCGTATTCCTGATTAACTGCCAGTGGACTCCCGAGGAGCTGGATCATCACCTGAATGCTGAGACCAAGCGTTACATCGCTAAGAACAACATTCAGCTGTACACCATCAACGCTATTGACCTGGCCATCAAGGTGGGCATGGGCAAGCGTACCAACACCATTCTGCAGTCCGCATTCTTCTCTCTGGCTAAGGTTATGCCCGAGGCTGACGCTATCCGTTACATGAAGGAAGCTGCCGAGCGTTCCTACGCTAAGAAGGGTATGGATGTTGTTGAGAAGAACTGGAACGCTATCGACGCCGGTGCTACTGCTTACGTAAAGATCGACGTTCCCGCTTCTTGGGCTGACGCTGTTGACGCTCCCGCTGACCACAACCTGGTTGGCAATGCCGACACCATTGAGCTGGTTAAGAACATCCTGACTCCTGTCAACAAGATGGACGGTGACAGCCTGCCTGTTTCCGCTTTCGAGAACTACGTTGACGGTCAGTTCGCTCTGGGTGCTTCCGCTTACGAGAAGCGTGGTGTTGCTGTTACCGTTCCTCTGTGGGACGAGACCAAGTGCATCCAGTGCAACAACTGTGCTTATGTCTGCCCCCACGCTACTATCCGTCCCTTCGCTCTGACCGAGGAAGAGGCTGCTAAGGCTCCTAAGGGTGCCAAGATCGTGCCTGTAAAGGCCGGTAAGGGTAAGGGCGTTTACTCCTACACCATGGCTGTTTCCCCTCTGGACTGCATGGGCTGTGGCGTTTGTGTTGGCGTTTGCCCCACCAGTGCTATCACCATGGTTCCCCAGGAGAGCCAGCTGGAGCAGCAGGAAGTCTTCAACTACATGGTTTCTGAAGTCTCCGAGAAGGCCGAGATTCAGGACAACACTGTCAAGGGCAGCCAGTTCAAGCAGCCCCTGCTGGAGTTCTCCGGTTCCTGCGCTGGCTGTGCCGAGACCAGCTATGCTCGCCTCGTAACTCAGCTCTTCGGCGATCGGATGTACATCTCCAACGCTACCGGTTGTTCTTCCATCTGGGGTGGCCCCGCTGCTACCGCTCCCTACACCGTTAACAAGAACGGTCAGGGTCCCGCATGGTCCAACTCCCTGTTTGAGGACAACGCCGAGCACGGCTACGGTATGTACGTTGCTCAGGAGACCATCCGTGAGAGCCTCGCTGCTAAGATCAAGGCTTTGGCTGAGAGAACCACCAGCGAAGAGCGCAAGGCTGTTTGCGAGAACTACCTGAACACCATGGCTGACGGCGAAGCTAACAAGGCTGCTACCGCTGCTCTGGTTGCTAACCTGGAAGCCAATGTATGCTGCGATGACGTAGCTGAAATCCTGGACAAGAAGGATTACCTGGCTAAGAAGTCCGTCTGGATCTTCGGTGGTGACGGTTGGGCTTACGATATCGGCTTCGGCGGCGTGGATCATGTTCTGGCTCAGAACAAGGACGTCAACGTCTTCGTCTTCGATACCGAGGTTTACTCCAACACTGGTGGACAGGCTTCCAAGTCTTCCAACATCGGTCAGGTTGCTCAGTTTGCTGCCTCCGGTAAGGAGACCAAGAAGAAGTCCCTGGCTGAGATTGCTATGTCCTACGGCTATGTCTACGTTGCTCAGATTGCTATGGGTGCTAACCCCGCTCAGACCATCAAGGCTATCGTAGAGGCTGAGGCTTACCATGGTCCTTCCCTCATCATTGCTTACGCTCCCTGTGAGATGCACTCCATCAAGGGCGGCATGATGAACTGCCAGTCCGAGATGAAGAAGGCTGTTGAGTGCGGCTACTGGAACATGTTCCGCTTCAACCCCGCTAAGGAGACTGAGAAGTTCACTCTGGACTCCAAGGCTCCTAAGGATGGCTATCAGGAGTTCCTGATGAACGAGGCCCGTTACAGCCGTCTGACCCGTGAGTTCCCCGAGCGTGCAACCGATCTGTTCGCTAAGAACGAGGCTGCTGCTAAGGAGCGTTACGAGCACCTGCTGAAGCTGGTTGAGCTGTACAAGTAATTCCATAATATTCAAGGCGGTGTGACTTCGGTCATACCC
>CAUWEI010000020.1:0-3305 GCA_963557675.1 uncultured Oscillospiraceae bacterium
GGATCGGTGTAGGTGTGAACAACTGCTTTTGTTTTGGCGGCAGATAAAATGGCTTCCGTAATTTTTTTGATGCGTTCCAGCATTTCCGAATCGTCATCGCAAATGATTATGCGTATCATGGAAAAACCTCCTAAAATAGGATAGAAAATAGCGGGTGTTTTTCTTACCATTTAATGTAATTGTATCAGAATATTATAGAAGTGCAACTGTATTGAAAAAAACTTCAGATGCAGTTGTAGACGCACAGGAATCCTTTTGTGTATAGGGGCCGTTATAAGATGGATTTTTGCAAAAATCAGCGCAGTGTTTTAGTAGGGAGGAATTGCAGATAAGTGTGGTTTCTCCCGCTGGATTTAACTTATCAAGCGTGTATTATCTGACAAAACTGTATTTTGCGACAGACCGTTTCATTTTCTGTAGGAATGTATGTGGATGTAAAATAAATAAACGATTGCCGACTCTGAGGTCAATCTCAGAGTCGGCAGTTTTTATATGCTGTCAGGTTTCATAAATATATACTTGTGAGATTGGCGATTCGCGGATTTTATAGAGCACGATGTATATTTTACCGTGTTTAGGAAAATTTTTTCGCAGTTGTGCACAAAAGAAGGAAATTTATTATTGAACTGATATAATAAATAACAAAGGAGAAAATATTCAAAATGCGAATGATAAACCTTGTTTCACACTGGTGCATCAACCGAAATTATATTTCAGAAGAACAGATTCCGTGGTTAGAATACATTTTAGAAAAGAAAATTACGACATCAATCGGTATGACTGCAATGTTGATTGTAGGTTTGTGTGTATCGTTATGGGGGAGGACAGTGTGCTTCCTTGCAGGCTTCTCTGCTATCAGATGCCGAACCAATGGATTTCACGCTAGAACGCATATGGGGTGTTTTCTGGTATCCATTGGTCTGGAGGTATTTTTTCTAATGATGCTCCCAGACTTGTTGAGCTTAACGGTGTTGATGATATTGTTATCGGTATCTTCTGTGTTGATTTTCTTCTTTGCACCATATAACCATCCGAATATGCATTTATCCTGTACGGAGGTAAGGGAGTGTGCGAAGAGTGCCAAAAGACGGCTCTGCGCTTTGCTGTTTGCCATTTTTGTATTACATATTTCCTCTTATTCAGAGGAAACATTAGGCATTGTACTTGGAATCATTATGGCATCGTTCCTACTTATTTTAGCTTATATTTTAGATTATGGAGGTGGATTTAATGCAGAAGAACAGAATCGTGGTTGACAAGCTACTAAAGAAAATGATCAATCGCACGGTGCAACAAGAAATTGACAAATGGCCCCCAGATTGTCCATTTATCGCTTTTCAACCGGAGCGACCGTATCGCAACTGCGAAAAGACGAAGCAAAAAAACAAAATCAAAACAACGTAGACTATACGCAAGTCGCATATACTGTCCGTTACTATATGAAGGGATTGTTGCATGTCGGAGAGAAATTTGCAATCCGGGAGTAAGTTTGATGCTTACGAAGAATCGGCCAATCCCAAAAGGGGTTAACGGATTTTTGCTGCTGGATATGGAAGGTATGCGCCCTGTGGAAAATATGGACTGTAAAAAATCTTGTTGGTTATAGTGCTGAAAATGGAAGTGGGATGTTGCGATTTTTGCTTAGATGCTATAGTAAAAAAGCAGTTTACAATAGAAGAGAAAATGTAAGATTCAACTAACCGTTAGAAACATTTAAAGTATAGGAGTGATTTATATGAAGATGCAAAAGATATTGGCAACTGTGCTTTGTGTGGTTATGATTGGGACTGTATCAGTGTTTGCAGCAGAGCAGGAAAGTATTGACGACCTTCCTTGTGTTGGCGAAATTGGACCAGAATTTGTGCATGAAGAAGGAAATACCGTTAAACCTGCGAGTGAAGAATTGTTGGGGGCATCGTCTTTAGATGAAATTGCGAAAATATCGCGAAAGAATTTTGAAGCGGATCCCAAGGCTTCCTTGCAAGCGGAAATTGATAGAACCAAAGAAATGCTTGCTGAGTACAATGCTATTGCATATTCTGAAAGTGAGACAAATGAGACTGCAACCACAAAAGCGATTAACGAGAAAGAATTTTTAGCATACCTTTGCCTGTCAGATGGTCTTTCGGCGACTGAGGTTGTTAAGGCAAATAGCGATGCGAATAAATGGCATATCGTATAGAGTTTGTCCGGCTTGCATATATTTATGGAGAATGCAAGCCGGACAGGCGTTTTCGCTGGACAATCGGGACGGTAGAACAAGGAGGTTGCAGTATGAAAAAACGAGCCGTAGTGGCAGGTTTGCTTTGCGTGGTGATCATCGGGACGATTCTGACGGTTCGTCATGTGCAAAACAAAAAGGAAGAAGCCAGATTGGCACAGGAAGAACGCAGGCAGGGCCTGATGGTATCGCTGGAATTGCTGGAAACGAAGGAAACGCCCATAAAAGTTGCCAAATCGGAAGGCAACAAATATTACGAGTTTGAACCCGATTCCCAGATTGCTGCATTTGTGGAGAAGTTAGAAGCAGAAAAATGGGAACTGTGCCAAGACCAAAAGAGGCGGGAAATCGAACCACCATACATCAACATTTGGCTGAGAGATGGCTGTGAGCTTCTCATCCTGAACGACGGAACGGTATTGGAATACGACGAGTATGAGCTGGATTGTAAGGAAATGTATTATACCTCCAGCCTTTCTGTGGAAGAGCTTGCCGAGTATCTGAAAGACAATGCAGTGTACCACTCGTTAGGGGAAGTTGGAATCACCACATTTCATCATTGAACCAAACGATTTACAGATTGAAACCAGAACAAGTCCCGAAAGTCATTGGCTTTCGGGACTTGACTATGTTACGATTCTTTTTGGGATTCACCCCACAGAGCATTTCCGCCGGTGCGTCCAACGCAATGGTCGTTCTTTCAGCAGACACAAAACGACGGATGCAACCCTGTTTTCCAACACAGAACCATAGAAAAACGCCCGGAACTGGAAAGTTCCGGGCGTTTTGAAAACAAATGGAGATAAATTATCTCTTGGAGAACTGAGGAGCACGACGAGCGGCCTTCAGACCGTATTGAAATTCTTTGATTGCCGTTTTTCCTTGATATTCCGGGCTTTTTTGCCCTTTCGGTTCTTGGTTGTCCTATTCCTTAACCATAAAAATAGGTGCTTTTTTAATCAGAAACCCTCTGATGTAGCGCATCATTTACCACATCAAAAAGCTCCTCTGGCTTATTGTACTTCACCTTTGCATAGATGTCCATAGTTGTTTTGCTGTTTTCATGTCCTGCAAGGTACTGAAC
>CAUWEI010000021.1:0-2423 GCA_963557675.1 uncultured Oscillospiraceae bacterium
GTGCAATACTATTTTGTTGCAATTGTTGTATTTTATCTTTCATATTCATTTATTTTTAAGTGGCTAATGCCCGGCAGATAAACTGCCTTCAATGTTTCATCTGTTTGTTAGCAACCGCTTTTACCATTCAGGAAAATTATCTTCTATATATTGTTCTAATGACGAAGCGATGATTTCTATTTCTGCATCACTATCATGATAATATATTTCGACCTCTCCCTTAGAATTAATCATTATGGGATTGCCAGAACCATCATCTGAAATCACATAAGTATCTGTAACATCGGGATGAACTTCTCTGAATGATTTAGTTTCATCGACCACATTTTCATTGCCGTCTAAAGCATTAATCATCATTCCTGCGTATGCAGCTCCGAAATTCTTGATAAAGTCTATATAGTCAGAACTAAATTTTACTCCTAATTCTTGTTCCGCACATAATACCTGCTCATCAGATGCAGGTGTCCCAATCATATCATGTGCCGTTAGAAATCTTCTCAATCGTTCTATAAGATCCTTTTTCATATTTACTTCTCGGTTGCTAATGGTTTGGTGAGGAACAGCGTTTAGCTGTTATCTCGACCTTGTTATGAGCTAAATTTTTCTGTTATTATATTCTTTATCATTTTAGAATCTGTGTTATTCAGCATATAAATGCTGCATAGTTTACTAAGAGCTTGCTGTATCTCTGCATCCATCATCCCTAAGTTGAACATTATACCTAAAGGAAGAAACCAAGAGTTAGGAACTTGCTCGTCCTCAATCTTTACCTTTGGGATATGGCTTTCTGCGTCATTTTCACAACTTAATACACACCCTCTGTCTTCTTCTTGTAGATTTTTTCCGGTAGCATCTAATTCGGCACAATAGAAACGCTTTTCTTGGCTTCTCTCATAATAGCCATAAGCGCAACGATATTCCCATAAATCTATCGAGAAGTAATAGACACCGAATTTTGCCGAAAGCCTTTTACCCAATGTTTCGTAAATATATCGCAAACATTTCCCTTCAACGATATAATATCCGTTAATGACTGACGAAATCAATATCTTATCCACTCTCGGTAAAAGGTCATTAAGATAATTGTCTGCATTTTCATAAGTAGTACAAAGTATTGGGTTGTTATCCCACTGCTCATTTTCAGACAAAAGGGTTAGTCCCAATATGTCTGCAACATCTTTTCTAACAGATGCAGGTATTAAGATCCAATCAGCACAGCTAAAATGTTCTTGTACTTGTTCGTTCATAATTTGGTGTACTATTGCTTATAATGTTATACTATCAGCCGATTTGGCTGTTATTTTCTTTAAGTATCAGACCTCGTCTTCCTCCATCAACAGATCGTCCAACGGGCTTTTGACATTGCTTTTGAAAGTGTCGGCTATGTGGACATACCTTTCCGTTGTCTTGATGTTGTTATGTCCCATAAGCTCTTTCACAATCTTGATGTCGGTTCCTTGCTCCAGCAAGTGGGTGGCGAACGAATGGCGCAGCAGGTGCGGATAAATCCGTTTCGTGATTCCCGCTTCCCGGGCTGCTGCCTTCAGCCGTTTCGACACGATACTCTCGGTGAAAGGTTCTTCAGGTCTGCGCTCGAATAACCATATCCTTGGTTTGTACAACTTGTTATATTCCTTCAGCTTTTTCATCAACGGTTTTGACAGCAGGGTGTAGCGGTCTTTTTTCCCTTTACCCTGTCGCACCCGTATCAGGGAGCGGGATTCGTTGATGTCGCCGGGTTTCAGTTCCAGCAGTTCGCTGATGCGCAACCCTGCGGAGTAGAGTATGGAGAACATACAGAAGAAGCGCAGGTCTGTCACCGTCACGTCGAGTATTTTCTTTATTTCCTCCTTGCTCAACACATCGGGCAGCGTCTTCTCCCGTTTGGCACGGTTCACCTTGTAACACCGCCGTTCCTGACCAAGAACTTTCTCGTAATAGAACTTGATGGCGTTGATACGCTGGTTTTGCTGGCAGGAGGATATGTTTTTCTCGTGGATGAGATACAATAGGTAGTCGTTTATCTCACCGGAGGTAACCGTTTCAATCTTACGCCCCTCGAAATATTGTTGGAAATCGCGGAAATAGGAGGTATATACCCTTATGGTATGGTCACTGTAACGCACTTGCTGAAGTTTTTCCAGATAGCCTTCCGGCAGTGGCGGCCGTTTGTCTTCCTCTTTACGGGGTGCGGTTTCCTTGATAGCGGAATAGTCTATAAATGCCATTTTCACATAGCGGTCGAAGAACTCGGCAAGCACGAAGTTCTTTGCCGGCAGATAGGCGGTATCGCCTGTCATGATTGCACCGGGTTCGCGCGACAAATTTTGTCGCAAAGTGTCATCGCCACCATAGGCGGCCGCTATGCAGTTGCGCCCGTTCCGCTTGGCGAAAGAGAGCGTGATGCGCTGCTTGAAGAATTG
>CAUWEI010000022.1:0-1980 GCA_963557675.1 uncultured Oscillospiraceae bacterium
TTTTATATGTCTCTTGAATAATTTCAGGCGATTCACTTGACTGCTCAGCAATATCGACAGCTCGGCTGCGAGTGTCCTGATGCTTCGGAGAGCAGTCAGCCAGCATTTCCAAATCGAGAGAAAATATAGATAGTTCATCTTGAAAAAGATGGATTTCTTGAAGAAGGTCTTCCTTTTCCTCATAATCCGGAGATGAAAACTCCTGTCCATTTTCGCTCAGTTCTTCCAGAGAAACTTCGTTTTCATAACGATGCTCTCGAGCTAAATAAGTTCGTAACCGACTTTGAATTACCAATCCGGCGAATGCTAAAAATGAACCTCGTTCTGGCTGATACCGTTCTATAGCTTCTGCAAAAGCAGATAGTGCAATACTGAATTCATCGTCGTGTTCCACAGATACATAGCGGCCTGTAGTTTCACTGACAGTGCGGATCAAAAATGCTTTATACTTTTCTATCAGTTCTTCCAAATGGTCTATGGAAATCACTTCATTGCTAGGCAATGACACCACCCTCCTTTACAGATTACTTATGTCATTATAGCATAATTTCGTGATTTTTGAAAGTTTACCGTCAGTTATTGCCTGCTAACAGGTTAACACTATCTACACCGCCTAAGTCAAACAGGTTTCGAATCATGGGATTACTCTCGTCTTGAGAAACACGTACTTGATAAACTATTTCATAAGAATCTGAAAGGACATTTTTTGCCTTCACTGTGCTACGTATGCATTCTCGCTGAACCAAAGTATTGATTGCATCCATATCTGTATTGCTGCCACGAATTACAAGCATCATTTCGTCAGTAGCGGTAGCGCTTTTTTTGGTGACTAGCATAAGTAGCCCTAATAGCAAACTTCCAATACCGCCAATTAGATAGCATCCAGTTGAGGCTGCTAGACCAACTGCCATACTCCAAAAGATATAACCAATATCTCTAGTATCTTTGATATTTGTGCGAAAGCGCACAATAGAAAGAGAACCAAGCATTCCTAAAGATAAAGCCAGATTGGATTGGATTAAATCCATCAAAATAGTAGACAACAAGGAAAGAGCTATCAAAGTGGCTGCAAAACGAGGTTGATAAGTTGCCTTTGTGTTGGACAGCCGATAAGTTGCCCATAGAATAAAAGAAAAAAGAAGTGCAACGGCTAAACTAATTAAAATTTCCATCGTGTTCGGTTGGGGCAATACATTGCCCAACAGCTTATTTATCGTATTATTGAATTCTTCCATGATTATTTTCCTCCATATCAATCCGTTAGTTCATCTAATAACGTAAATTTACAATCATATAGACAGACTCCATCGTTTTTCTTCCACACTTTATCTTCATCCCATATCAGGTAGCCTTCTCTCCATGTGCTACGACAAGAAACTGTTATAGATTCGCCTGACGCCAATAATGTATTATTGGGAAAGCGAAAGACTTCTCCGCCTCGCTTCGAAAAAAGTGTGTATCCTCCAAGATCAACAGATTCAGTCCCGGTGTTTTTAACTTCGACTCTTTGATTTTGTCGATCAAATCCAAGTAGGACGAGAGGAGAATCAACAGGGGAATCTTGGTCGTTTACAGTTCTCGTAGTGATTTGCTCCCCATTAGAACTAAAATCGATCCCCAAACCGTCACTTTCAGAATAAATAGGGGTTGTTCCGATAGACAATAGCCTTGCAGAAACATCGGAATTCAGTGAATCGGGGTTCTCTTCCTGATTGCCTGTAACTAATCCATATTGTGGTTTGACTTTTTCTAGCAAAGCCAGAGAGGTGGCATCATTCTCACCATGATGTCCTAATTTAAGAATATCAGCGTGGAGGTCTTCACCACTCTCCAAGAGATCGGTTTCTTCCTCTAATTCAGCGTCCCCCATCATTAAAAAAGCTGTTTTTCCATAAGAAACTCTCAGTACAACCGAATTATTATTTTCATTATCAATAACAGCTTTTTCGGGAATCCAACATCGAATAGACATCTCACCAC
>CAUWEI010000023.1:0-1828 GCA_963557675.1 uncultured Oscillospiraceae bacterium
TCCAGTTTGTATTCGTAAATTCCAGCAAAACCGGAAAATCCTGAATTAACAGAATTTACTTTTGCGAGCTTTTCTTGAAATCGACTTTTACTTTTGCAAACTGGAACTTAAATTTGCAATTGACCTGTGTAGGTTTGTCAATGTTACTAATCATTATCCGTATAAACACATTCGATTGCATAGGGAAATTTTCCTGTCACATGTTTCATACTGTCTGGTGGTTTTGTAGTGGATTGCAGCCTTTGTGACACTATTTTTCAAAGAATATTCAATTACTGCTTACCTAAAGTGCATGTCGTGTGTTATCTTACTCATAGTGAATAGGGTAGCACCTGCCTTTCGGTTTTGTCTCAGTAACTCAACCTCAGTACATGTTATTCCTATTCGCTATTCTTTTTCCTCATTTGTCACACATCATTGTAACACCTACAAGGATTTCTCTCTGTGCGTCCAAGCATTCATTGCCTACGGACCTACTTTGTGCTACAATAAAGCTTAAAGACGGTGATTCTAGATCATCTCGAGTGTAAGGACGGAATGCGATCATGAGAAACGAAAAGCTGCAGGAAATTTTGAACCGGAATCAAATCTTTTCCTATGGGGTCTGCGATTATAATGGGATTACTGAATTTCTTCCTTGCCGGAACAGGGAATGGATCCCCCAAAAGGCTAAAAGTGTGATTGTCTGCGTATTTCCTTACTATACAGGCGAACATCCGGATGCCAATGTCTGCAAATATGCCATGGTGCCGGATTATCATGTTGTGGTCCGTCAGATTCTAAACCAGGCGGCAGAAGAACTGAGTCAGACTTTTGGAGCTTCTTTCGTAAGCTTTACGGATGTATCTGCTCTTCCAGAGCGGGAATGTGCGCTGTCAGCCGGACTGGGATTTCCCGGTGTGAACGGCCTGGTGATCCATCCTCAATACGGAACTTTTTTCGTAATTGGAGAAATCGTCACGGATTATCTGTTTGAATTTGACCATCCGTTGACCCAGCAGATATGTATGCAGTGTGGGAGATGTGTGGCAAGCTGTCCTGCTGGTGCGATTTCCTGGGACGGAATCGATTATACCCGGTGCCTTTCTGAAGTCACCCAGAGAAAAGGAGATCTGACAGGGGAGGAACAGGCGTTGGTTTGGAAGAATGGTCTGATGTGGGGCTGTGACTGCTGCCAGAATTGCTGCCCCTATAATAAAGATCTGCCGCTGACCTATCTGGAGGCATTTTCTACCGACGTGCAGCCGGTGGTGACCAGAGAAAACCTAAACCTTCTGTGCAAAACCAGAGCCTTCGGCTACAAGGGGAAAACCCTGCTAAAACGAAATCTGGAGCTGATTGGAGACGGAACAGTCCCCGCAACCACAGAGAAGGAAAAGTAAATGCGGTCAGCAAGAGAGCTAAGAATGGCAGTTTAATTATATTCTTCTCGAAGCAGCGAAAATATAAGGTGAGCAGAATGTACGTTTCCGAAGAAAATTTGAAAATAATCCGCAGCAAAGAAATTCGCATTATGCTTGACCAATACGAGGAAAAATTTGAAGAGCAATTTCCTTATTTCAACTACGCAGATTTTCAAGGAAGTAAGAACAAACATGCAGCCCAAGAGTACAAGGAAATTCTTGAACTTGTGTTGAAAGCCAGTGAACTATACACCTTTTTTCTTTTCCTAATCTGTAACACATCATTGACAAACCTACAGATATTTCATTCTATATTTATGATAACCTACACAAAATAGCTTAGCAAGTTCGATTTTCTCGTTTTTCTAAAAATCGAAAATTGCAAGTGCAAGTTGGACACCCGCATGATAAAAATTGTTCAGCGT
>CAUWEI010000024.1:0-1817 GCA_963557675.1 uncultured Oscillospiraceae bacterium
GCATGATCTAAATGGCCATGGGAAAGAAAAATTCCATTAAGCGTATCTACATTCTTAATTTTTAAGATTCTAGCAATCTGTGGGAAATCCGACTGCTTCCCGGTATCTATCAGATAGTGTTCTCCCTCCGGTGAACTTAACAGAAAAGCATCACCTTTTCCAATAGTGATAAAAGTTAAAACCATACTTCCACCATTGGTTACCGGCACTTCTTCTTTCTTACCGCAGCTACTTAAAATAAGAATGACTAGTAATAGTGAAACAATACGTATTATCCGTTTCATTATGCCACCTTTGTTTGCGGTGCTAAAACATTGACACCGTGTATTCCTTTCATGCCACCCAATGTCTGAGCCAGTTGTTCTTCTTCTGATTGGGAAATTCGAAGTTCATAGACTAGTTCAAAAGAATCTTTGAATAGGTTTTTTGACTGAATGCTACTGCCCCGAGTCCGACAAAGCATATCCTGCACAAAAGTAACCAACTCTTTATCACCACGGACTACCATTGTCAATACATTTTTCTTTTTCCTTGTTCGACCAAAAAGCAACATAACAACGCTAAGTACTAAGGTACCTGCAAATCCTACCACAAACGCCCCCAATGCAGAAGAAATTCCAATAGTCAACGCCCAAAAAACAAATCCCAAATCTCGTGGATCTCGTGTGTTAGTACGAATGCGACAAATCGATAGTGCACCCAAAGCGCCAAGTGAGAAAAGGGGATTATTTTGAATCAATGCCAGAAGTAGATTAGACGCTAGTGCCAACATAGGCAATGTCACAGCAAATTTACGATTGTAGGTAAGCGAATCATGTATCAGACGATATACAAGAATCATAATACCAGAAAAAATCAAAGTGATTAAAAGGCTGAATGCCAGCCCTCTAATTGTCTGCACAAAGGCCCCGCCGCCCAAAGGTGTATCGGTTAATAGTTTAAGTAGTTTACTCATAACAATTTTCTCCTTTAACAATAAAATGCTTTTAAAATTTCACGGGAACTTCCGAATTTGCTAGGTGGTTTACGAGTCAAGTCACACTGGGCTAAGACCTGCTGAATCTGCCGAAACAAAAAACGATCATATTTAATTTCCAAAATAGTTTCATCTGCGGGCAATGCTGCTCTAAAATTGAGTCGATGGCTGAAAAGGTCATAGCAAAAATCACAACATCGCAGATGATTGTCCATAGTGATTCTGGTATTAAAATTGGGATGTGTAAAAGCCCGGCGATCATATTCTACGAGAGAAACAGGTCGATACAAGTGTGTTGTCATCAGGTCATAAGCGTATCTAGCAGTTCCATTTTCATATTTAAGGAGAACATCATAATTCCCTGCAAGTAATTGTTTTGCATCTTCACGGGAGATTACTACGCTCTCTTTTAATTCTCGGCCAAAGCTTTTTCTCTTTAATTCAAACTTTGCTTTTTCGTCATCTGGATGGTAAACTCGAAGGCGAATCCGCTTCTTTTCATCGGCGTGTTCCCGTTTATCCCGATAATCTTCGTTGACAATGCTATCAAAGTAAACACTGCGCACTGTATAACCGTTATAGCCTCCGTAAGCGTCCGGTATAAGCAACTGACTCAGTGCATCCAACAAGTATAAACGATCTGGGAGGGAAATTAGATATTTTACTTCCTTTCGAGAAACCGCCAAAGTATCTATTGTGTTTTTCATGGTTTGTCACCTCTTTGCCTTTCGCTATATAATACAAGCCCCCTCAAATTTTTGGGTACCATTTTTCAAAAAAATTTTATTTTCGAAAATTGCAAGTGCAAGTTGGACACCCGCATGATAAAAATTGTTCAGCG
>CAUWEI010000025.1:0-1779 GCA_963557675.1 uncultured Oscillospiraceae bacterium
GCACAAGTCCTTGGAGAGGGACTCTAAAAACTACTACTCTATAATACAAGGATGGTGTATCATATGGCAAGTTGGATCGAACGATTGAAAGATTTGTTTGTGGGGAAGCAAAAAGCCTCCGGAGCTCCGGAACCGATGGAGCTTTTAGAGCAGATGGGGTATACGGTACAGGAACAGGAGGACGGCTCGCTGGCCATTGGAAGGGATGGACGAGTCCTGCTTCTCAATTATGAGCCAGCTACGAAGGCAAAGATTCGCTATCGGCAGGAAACGCCCTACTTGGTGCTGTTTTCCTACACCAATGGCTCCTATTTTGTGAATGACAGCAATGAGACCGGCTATGTGGCTCTGCTGGAACAGCTTACCAAGGTTCGCAATGCACCGGCCCTATTGGAGGCCGCAACGGCATTTTTGAAAGCCAGAGAAGTTTCGCAAGAGAAATAAAAAAAGACGGCTGCCTCACTTCATTTGTGAGACAGCCGTTTTGGGATGAAATTACTTTCCGGAGCGAGTCAGAACCAGGGGATACAGAGACTGATCGGCAGCATCGGAGGACTCGAGGGTCAGAGTATCGCCATCCAGCTTGAAGGAGATGTTTTCCTTGGTGCTGGAGCTTGCATACTCCATGTGCAGAACATTGCCGTCTACGGTATAAGTACCGCTCTCCTCAGGAGTGCTCTTGGCCAGTGTTTCGGGGTCCAGGCTTTCAGCCAGCATAGAGTCCACATACTCTTCAATGGTCTGGCCGTACTGTGCCTTCATGGCCTCATTGGCCTGATCTTTGTCGAGATTCTGCTCGGCAAACTGAGCGTACATGAGGTCCACGGTGTAGGTAGAGAGGGACTCGGTGAACTCGGCGAGTGCTTTGGAGGTCTTGTCCCAATCAACCGTAATAGACCAGGTAGAATCCTCACCCAGAGTATAGACCATTTCGATAACCAGAGGGGTTTCAAAGCCGTCGAGACCCAATTCTGCGGAATCCTGCTTAAACTGGAACTGCCAGGTACCAACTAAGGCAGAGGCATCGGGAGCTTTGGAAGTACTGCAGGCAGTCATAGCCAAAATCAGCACCAAAGCCATGGCGATTACAATAAGCTTATTCTTTTTCATAGGTTCCTCCATCATATTTTGTATTGGTTTCTGCGCTAATGTGTAGAGTATTGTAGCAAAGGAAATACACAAAGTCAACACAAGAAGAAAAAGTTGATTATGATGACGGAAAAATTTACCAATTGTGAGACGATTGTAGCAGGAAAAAGAATTGAAAAAAACAAAAAATGGGGCTTGCTTTTTTAGAAAACTGTGGTATAATAGGTCACGTCCTGAACGGAGGCTTAGCTCAGCTGGTTAGAGCGCCTGCTTCACACGCAGGAGGTCACTGGTTCGAGTCCAGTAGTCTCCACCATTTGATATGAAATAGCTTTCCATTGCGCCGGTGTGTAAATCGGTACATGGGAAAGCTATTTCTGAAACTTAATTGTGTAAGGAAAGCAGTCACGAATTGGTATCCTTTTCATCTCCCCAACTACCGCCGCGATATACGCTATGGTTCGCCACGAGCTTCGCTGGTGCATCCGCAGGCTATACGCTGGCATCCTTTCCAGATAGCTTCTGGTCGTCCAAAGACGATGGCAGGATGGTCACGGCGGCGGGACTCAGCTACTAAGTATTCCCAATTCGCTATGGTCGCTTGAAATTCACAGCAAAATTTCTTGACAAAACACTTTTGGTTTGTTAAGATGGTGTCGTGATGAGCGGCATTTATCACAGACCTTATTT
>CAUWEI010000026.1:0-1756 GCA_963557675.1 uncultured Oscillospiraceae bacterium
AACTTGTAGCCCCTCTCACACCACCGAGCATGCCGTTCGGCACTCGGCGGTTCATTTCAAATAATAATCTACACAACTCAGAAGTCCTCGTCTTGCGAGGATTTCTTTATTTATGAGATGCAATCCTGTGGTTTTGGCTACCGCCTGATAGTGGTCTCCAAATCCTACTGATTGCCTCGCCATCCACTCTGGTGCCCCTAATTTTCTTAGCCCCCAGTGTCTCTTACCAGACTTCTTCCATTGTTTCCAAATGACAATTCTCATTCGTGTTCGCAGGTGTTCATCTATTTTGGTAAGATGTTTCTTCATACTTCCAATTCGGAAGTAATTTATCCATCCCCTAATGACTTGATTCAGCCTTTCTATGCGATAATCCATACTTACTGACCAGTTTCTTTTTGTTAATTTCTTTAATTTTCTTTTGAATCTTGCAACTGAATCTTGATGTGGTCGTGCTTTCCACCCCTCTTTACCTTTCCAGAATCCGAAGCCCAGGTATTTTAAGTTCATTGGTTTTGTAACTTTTGTTTTGGTCGCATTTACCCTTAGTCCTAATTTCTTTTCTATCCTTTTTGTTATTGTGTGCATTACTCTATTGGCAGCTGCACTACTTTTAACTGCTATTACACTGTCATCAGCATATCTCACAAAATGCAATTTCCTCGCTTCCAGTTCTTTGTCAAGTTCATTCAGCATGATGTTGCTGAGTAAGGGGGATATACAGCCCCCTTGTGGGGTTCCTTGTTCTGTTTTCTCATACTTCCCCCCTATCATTACTCCCGCATTTAAGTACTTTCTAATTAGAGATTCTGTGTCTGGGTCTCGTATGATTTTACCGACTAGTGTCATTAGTTTGTCTTGGGGAACATTATCGAAGAACTTCTCCAGGTCTATGTCTACCACATAGGTGTAACCATCGTTAAAGTATTCCAGTAGCTTCATTACCGCTTGTTGCGCTTTTCGTTTTGGTCTGAATCCATAACTGTATTCACTAAAGTACGGTTCTGCTATTGGTGTTAATACTTGCACCATTGCCTCCTGTATGATTCTGTCTACTATTGTGGGGATTCCCAGATTTCGTACTCCTCCGTTTGGTTTCGGTATCTCTACCCTCCTTACTGGCTTAGGTTTGTACTTTCTTCTCCGAATTCTGTCTTTTATGGTTTCCCAGTTTTCTTTGAGGTACTCATCAATTTCATTGTATCCAATTCCATCAATTCCACTTGCTCCCTTATTTGCTTTGACCTTCTTATATGCTCTTCGCATATTGTCTTTGCTTAGGATTTCCTCTAATAGTTGTGACATCGTTTTTGTCTCCTTTCTTTGGTATGCTTCGTACTCTCTTGCTCCTACCTCCTGTGAAAGATTTCCCTCCGTTACGACTTTGCTACTTTCTTTCTCGTCAGATATGAATACTTACTTTCCCAAGTCGATTCGACCTTGAATTGTTCTGCCCTTCGCTCCACCTTCATTACAAAGGCTTCCTCACTACTATGGCTTCTGCTGACTTCTCACAGTTCGTTATTACTACAGCAAATGAAACCGCCTGTGAGACCTCACGGGATAAGCTCGTCAGTCTTTCCTCGTCTACCTGCCTAATCTACTTGCATGAGTTACGGTTGCCTTTTGGACTTCGTGACTTGTTGCCCACTTATCCGTCATACAAGCCTTAGTATTAGGTTTCTGTTCGTCAGGCTACGATTTCGCTATCCCTTCTTCTCGCCTATACCTCACGATACAAACCTTGGGAGTCGCT
>CAUWEI010000027.1:0-1692 GCA_963557675.1 uncultured Oscillospiraceae bacterium
ATGGCATGGAGATCGAGGACAAACGCACGGTCTATGGGGAATGTACCTACCGTCTAGTTCCCAGGGAGGACGAACCCAGCGTGTGCCTGATGCACGACTGGATCTATCTGCCGAGTGCTTAAAATGTCCCGAATAATACACAATATTCGGGACAAAACAGAAATACGATAGTTCCCATCTCCCGATATAGACTTTGAAACTGATGTATAAATTCTGTTCTATGTGGAATACTATTGCTAAAACCTTTGAAGCCTATTGAAAATTTGTCCCGAATAATATATAATATTCGGGACAAAAGGAGGTGAGCAATATGGCAAATGGCTATTCCAAACAGATTCAGGAGCAGATCAAAGCAGCGGCGGAAGGAACTATTTTCATCAGTTCTGATTTTGCGGATATTGCCGATACGGAAACCATAAGACGGAACTTAAACCGGCTTACACAGGCAGGTATGCTTCGCCGCATTTTGAAAGGTGTTTATGAAAAACCAAAATATAGCAAACTTCTGGATGAATATGTGGCGGCAGACCCGGAAGCGGTGGCGAACGCATTGGCACGAAGTTATCACTGGACGATTGCCCCATGTGGGAATACAGCATTGAACCTGTTAGGTCTTTCAACACAGGTAACAGCAGTATGGTCCTATATCAGCGATGGTCCATATAAGACCTACGAGTGGAACTCTACAAAGCTGGAATTTAAGCACCGGACCAATAAGGAGATTACCGGATTGTCCTATATGACAAGTTTGGTTATACAGGCATTAAAAACGCTTGGCAGATCGAATGTTACGCCAGAAGTCATACAGATGCTTTCCGAAAAACTGACAGACAAGGATAAACAGGCTTGTTTGAAGGAAGCAACCGAGTCTACGGATTGGGTTTACGATACGATACGGCAGATTTGTGGAGGTGAAAAGGTACAATGAGAAAAATAGCAAGACTTTCAGATAACGACCGCAGGGAGCTGTTCAGAAATACAGCAGATAAAATGGGGCTGAATGATGCCATTGTAGAAAAAGACTTTTGGGTATGTTTTACGCTGGATTATTTATTTCACCGCTCACCATGGAAAGAGTCCATCACCTTTAAGGGCGGTACCAGCCTTTCAAAAGCCTTTCATCTGATCAGCCGGTTTTCAGAAGATATTGATTTGATTCTGGACTGGCGTGTATTGGGATATGGCAAAGATGAACCATGGGAGAAACGTTCCAATACAAAACAGGATGCTTTTAACAAAGAAGCCAATGCGCGTGCGGAGGTATTTCTGTCCGAAACATTCTGCCCGGCAGTCAAATCCGGCTTATCTCAGGAAATCGGTTGTGAAGCAAATGTCTACATAGATGAAAAGGATAAACAGACGGTCATTTTCGCCTATCCGCATCTTTTTACGAATACGGCGACCTTACAGGTGATTCGTTTAGAGATTGGTGCGCTGGCAGCGTGGACTCCTGCAAAAACAGCGCAGATCGAACCATACGCGGCAAAATATTATCCGAAGATTTTTGAGCAAAAAGAAACTGCAATCCTTACCGTTGCCCCGGAACGGACCTTCTGGGAAAAAGCCACAATCCTGCACCATGAAGCGAACAGACCGGAACATTTGGAAATGCCGCAGCGGTATTCCAGACATTATTATGATCTCTACCGCATGGCTGCAACACCGGTCAAAGAAGCTGCTTTTTCCAGGCTG
>CAUWEI010000028.1:0-44990 GCA_963557675.1 uncultured Oscillospiraceae bacterium
GTATATGGCAGCGGGAATCGATACAGGCGATATGATTGAGATTCGGAAAACGCCCATTGACCCGGAAGAAAACTCCCAGGGCCTTTTGGACCGTCTGGCTGTCATTGGAGCACAGCTTCTTGTAGATACCATGGACCATTTGGAGGCAGGTGATGTGGTTGCCACTCCTCAGGACCATGAGAAAGCAACCTTTGCCCCCATGCTGAGCAAAGAGATGAGCCCCATCGACTGGACCAAATCTGCCCAGGAAATCAAGAACCATGTCCGTGGTCTGGACCCCTGGCCTGTGGCTACCATGACCCTTGAGGGAAAGCGATTCCGGGTCTATACTGTGGCATTGACAGATAAGACCACCGACAAGGAACCCGGCACACCGTTGGAAGTCACAAAGAAGGGCCTTTTGATGGCCTGCGGAAACGGAGAGGTTGTGGAAATCCGCACTCTTCAGGCAGACGGAGGCAAACGGATGGCGGCCCCCGACTATTTCCGGGGTCATCCTCTCAAGGGGTGAGCCAATGGGAGCCAGAACCACTGCCCTTGGCGCACTGATTGCCTGCCGAAAGCAGAATGCCTGGTCGGACGGCATCTTGAAGGAATATGTGAAGCGTGACCGATTGGACCGGCGGGATGCCGCTCTGGCCTCTCGGTTGTGCTATGGGGTGCTCCAGAATCGTCAGCTTCTGGACTACCATTTAAGCTCCCTGGTAAAGGGAAAATTGAAAGATTTACAGCCTGTTGTTCTGGATATTCTCCGGCTGGGGCTGTATCAGATTTTGTTTATGGATAAAATCCCTGCCTCTGCTGCTGTAAATGAGGCAGTCGAGCAGGGAAAGAAATATGCCAACCGGCGGGCATCCGGTCTCATCAATGGCGTTCTGCGTAATGCCATTCGTGGAAAGGACCAGTTGGTGCCTCCCGAAGATTTGGCAACCCGGTATTCTCATCCCCGGGAACTGGTGGAGCTTCTGTCTCACCAGATGACGAAGCAGGAATTGCAAGCCACCTTAGCTTCCAACAATGAGGCACCGGAGACCGTGCTTCAGGTGAACCGACTCAAAAAGACCACAGAGGAACTGACGGAGACTTTGGTGGAAGCAGGCGGTGAGGTGCAACCTCATCCCTGGCTCAAAGACTGTCTTTTGGTGTCCGGTGTGGGAAGCTTGGAACGTCTGGAAGCATTTCAGCAGGGACAGTTTTATGTGCAGGATGCAGCCTCTCGTCTGGCGGTGCACTGCGCCGGGATTCAGCCCGGAATGAAGGTGCTGGACTGCTGCGCTGCTCCGGGCGGAAAGAGCTTTGCTGCCGCTATGGAGCTTGGCAATGAAGGCTCGATTACTTCCTGTGACATTCATCCTCATAAGATTCAGTTGATTTCCAACGGAGCGCAGCGGCTGGGCTTTTCCTGTATCCATGCCATGGAGCACAGTGCCAAGGACTACGAGCAGATGTGGGATGGCGCAATGGATGTGGTGATTGTGGATGCCCCCTGTAGTGGATTGGGCATCATCCGCAAAAAGCCGGACATCCGTTATAAAGCTCTGAAACAGACAGAGGCCCTTCCTGCGTTGCAGTTGGAAATTTTGGAAAATCAGTGCCGGTATGTAAAGCCCGATGGAGTCCTGCTGTATTCCACCTGTACGATTTTGCGCCGGGAAAATCAGGATGTAGTGCAGGCCTTTTTGCAGAATCATCCAGACTTTTCTCTGGAATCCCTGCCTCTACCGGAGGCAATTGCAAATGATGGTAGCGGAATGTTGACCCTCCTTCCCGGCAAGTACGGAACGGATGGATTCTTTATCAGTAAGATGCGGAGGCACAGATGAAAACCGATATTAAATCCATGACCCTGGAAGAAATCCAGGGAGAATTGAAGGCCATGGGCCAGAGTGCCTTCCGTGGCGGTCAGGTCTATACCTGGCTCCACCGAGGAGCAACGTCCTTTCAGGATATGACCAACCTGTCCAAGGATTTGCGGCAAGCTTTGGAGGAACGCTATGAGATTACTGCCCCCAAGGTGGTACGCAAGCAGGAATCCCAAAGAGATGGTACCATTAAATATCTGTGGCAGCTGGCAGACGGCAACTGTGTGGAAACCGTCCTGATGCGCTACCACTATGGAAATACGGTCTGCATCTCCTCGGAAGTAGGCTGTCCCATGGGCTGTGCCTTTTGCGCCTCCACTATCGGTGGACTGGTGCGGCGGCTGAAGCCTTCGGAAATGCTGGATCAGGTGCTCTTTACCCAGTTGGATTCCGGTCTGCCCATTTCTCATATCGTACTCATGGGCATTGGAGAGCCTTTGGATAATTTTGATACCGTCATGCGCTTTTTAGAACTGGTGAACAGCCCTCAGGGTATGAACATCAGTATGCGCCATATCAGCTTGTCCACTTGCGGACTGGTGCCGAAAATTCGGATGCTAGCAGAAAAGAAGCTTCAGTTGACGCTGTCTGTGTCTCTTCATGCCCCCAGCGACGAGATTCGCAATACCATTATGCCGGTCAATAAAGCGTATAACGTGGAAACTCTTCTGGAAGCCTGCCGGGACTATTATGCTATGACAGGCCGGAGAATTTCCTTTGAGTATGCCATGATTCGGGATGTCAACGATACAGAGAGCTGTGCAAAACTGCTTCTCAAGCGGCTCAAAGGTCTGCCCGCCCACATTAACCTCATTCCTCTGAATGAGGTGGCAGAAAGCCCTCTGCATCCCAGCACCCGACAGGCGGTGCAGAAATTCCAGAAAATTCTGGAAGATGGGGGCGTTACAGCAACGGTCCGTCGAACCCTGGGCGGCGATATTGATGCCTCCTGCGGTCAGCTTCGTCGGAACTACGAAAAGGCAACCAAACAGGGATAATCCATAGGGGTTGTCTCATAGATTGATTGCAATCTGTTCTAAAAACTGATACAATATAAAGATAGCGAAAGGAGGGGGGACCTATGCAGGCGTGGGGACTGACAGACCCTGGTTGCGTCCGGCCTCAGAATCAGGATGCCTACCGTATTAAGCGGTACAGCGAAGACTGCTTTTTGTGTGTCGTTTGTGATGGCATGGGTGGGGCGAAATCCGGAAATATTGCCAGTGCTCTGGCACTGGATGTCTTCGTGAGTGAAGTAGACCGGCATCATCGGCCGGGGATGACTTCCCAAGAGATGGAAGACTGTCTTCTGGGTGCGGTACAGTTGGCAAACAGTACCGTGTATGACCAGTCACGGCAGTTTGTAGACTTTTCTGGAATGGGGACCACTCTGGTGGCGGTCTACCTCAATGGCGTTCACGCTGTTGTGGCCAATGTGGGAGACAGTCGGTGCTACCTTTTGAACCGAAGTGGCGTGCGATGCGTCACAACCGACCATTCTCTGGTTCAGTTTATGGTTCAGCGTGGGGACCTTACCCAGGAGCAGGCGAAGTCTTTCCCGGGAAAGAACTTCATTACCCGTGCCATTGGCACCGAGCCTGACGTGCGGTGTGACCTGTTTCCGCTGGTGTTGCAGAATGGGGACAGCCTGCTTCTGTGCAGCGATGGCCTCTCCAATTTGCTGGATGACCAAGAAATTTTGTTTGAAGTTGTACACGGTGTCAACAAAGAGCTTTGTTGTCAGCGACTTTTGGGCATTGCCAAGGAGCGTGGGGCTCCGGACAACGTGACCAGTATTCTGGTGGTTGTCTGATCCTGCAAGGCAGGATCTACCGTGGGCATTCCCACGAATCATTCTTTGCAATCGAGAAAGGAGTTCTCATAATGGACAATTACATAGGCCGATTGTTGGATAACCGATATGAAATTCTCAGCGTTCTGGGAGTTGGCGGTATGGCCGTGGTTTATAAGGCCCGGTGCCATCGTCTGAATCGGCTGGTTGCGATTAAAATTTTGAAAGATGACTATTCCAACGACGCTGAGTTTCGCCGCCGGTTCCATGCGGAATCTCAGGCCGTTGCCATGCTGAACCACCCCAACATTGTCAATGTGTATGATGTATCTACCAATGGAGATGCAGACTATATTGTTATGGAGTTGGTGGACGGCATTACCCTGAAGCAATATATGGAACGGCGGGGTGGTTACCTCAACTGGAAAGAGTCTCTCCACTTTGCCGTGCAGATTGCCAAAGCACTGGAACACGCCCACAATCAGGGGATTGTTCACCGGGACATCAAGCCTCATAATGTGATGATTCTGAAAAACGGCTCTGCCAAGGTGACCGATTTTGGCATTGCCCGCATCATGTCTTCACAGAGCACCCTCACCAAGGAAGCGTTGGGTTCGGTTCACTATATTTCCCCGGAACAGGCCAAAGGCGGTCGGGTAGACAACCGCTCCGACATCTATTCTTTGGGTGCTGTGATGTATGAAATGCTCACAGGTCGGCCTCCCTATGATGGGGAATCTCCGGTAGCGGTGGCACTCAAGCACATCAATGGCGGTGCGCCCATGCCCTCTACGCTGAATCCCAATATTCCCGGCGGTCTGGAGCAGATTATTATGAAAGCCATGGCAGTGGACCCTGCCCAGCGATACTCCTCTGCTACAGAGATGCTCTACGATATGGAGGAATTCCGAAAGAATCCTGCCATTCTCTTCTTTGGAGCAACCCAAGAGGCTGCGGCCCCGGTTCAGGAGATTCCGTATCGTCCGGCCCCCAGCAGCAGTCCGGCCCGCACCGCAGCGGAGCGGGCGGCAAATGCGTCCGGTCAGCGTCCTGCGGAAAACCAACGGCCTCGTCCGGCAGAGGGAGCTCGTCCCCGAACGGCAGAGCCTCCCAAACCTGCACCCCGCATCTCGGAAGAGAAGGAGCAGAAACGCAGCAATAAAGGAATGATTGTGGCCATTGCAGCGGCAGGAGCCATGGTAGTTGTTGCAATTATTGTTCTGGTGGTGCTGCTGTCTGGCGGTTCCAAGTCTGAGACCTTGATCGAGGTTCCGGATTTGGTGGGACAGGTATTTAAGGACATTAACCCCAGCCGCTATGCAGATCTTACCTTGTTGGATGATGAATATACCTTCCATGATAAATATGCTCCCGGTGAGATCATTTCTCAGGACCCGGAGGCCCATGAGCAGGTAGAGCCTGGCACGGTGGTGAAGCTGGTAATCAGCAATGGCCCGCAGACGGGACAGATGTTGGATTTAGTCAACCGCACCGAGGAAAAGGCGGAAGAGGCACTGGGAAGCCTCAGTGAATTGGGCCTCACCCTTCGCATCGAGCGAGAGTTCAGCAACGATGTGGAAGAAGGCCGGGTTACTCGGACGGAGCCTGCGGCCGATGCTACCTTGGGTAAGGGCCAGACCGTTACCCTGTGGATTAGTAAAGGCCCCAAAACCATGGTGATGGACAAACTGACAGGAGACCCCATTGAGGATGCGGAAGCCGTTCTCAGAGGCAAAGAGGGGATGAACCTGAATGTCCAGATTGAGAAGGAATCCAGCGAAGAGATTGAAGAAGGCTGTGTCATCCGGACGAACCCTGGAAAGGGTAAGACCGTAAAGGCCGGCCAGACCGTTACGATTTACGTCAGCACCGGCAGTGATATTGTTATGACAAAGGTGCCTTTGGTGGTGGGCTTGGATATTAGTAAAGCTTCCAGCCTCCTGAGGGACAGAAACCTCAAGTGTGAGTATGATTTTGTAGACAGTGATGAGCCGAAGGATGTGGTCCTGACTCAGGATTTGGAGAAGGGAACCGAGGTTGCCGAAGGCTCTGTGGTGAAGCTCACTGTGTCGAAGGGCCCGGTGGAGACTGAGCCGCCAGAGACAGAGCCTGCCGAGACGAAGCCTGCGGAAACAAAGCCGCCGGTAGTCAATAAGGTAATTACCCTGCTTCTTCCCGGCGACATCAAGGTGGATTACAAGATTCAGGTGTATAACGGAAACACCCCCTGTGCCGATGAAATTCCGGTGCTTGCCGGTACGGCACAAATGCCAATCAATTTGGAAGGTTCTGGCGTACAGTATTTTGATTTCTATGTAAATGGTACTTGCGTTGACAGCTTTAAGGTGGATTTCACCAATACTACGGCGGAACAAATCCGTCTGCAATTTACGGTGACGGAATGACAGGTAGAATTATTCGTTCATTGAGCGGCTTCTATGAAGTGCAGACGGAAAAAGGCACAGTGACCTGCCGTGCCAGAGGAAATTTCCGTAAACAGAAATGGGTTCCTCTTACGGGCGATTTGGTGGAAATCAGTGCAACGGGGAAAAAGGGAATGTTGGAGCAGATTTTGCCTCGGAAAAATCGCTTTGTCCGTCCAGCCGTTGCCAATCTGGATGCGCTGGTGGTGTTTGCCGCCAACGTCAATCCGGTGACGGAACCGTTCCTCATTGACCGGGTTGCTGCTATCGCAGGCAATCAGGAGGTTCCGGTTATCATCTGCATCAATAAGACAGACTTGGACCCTGCCACAGACCTTGCAGAAATTTACCGGAAGGCAGGCTTTCCGGTCATCTGCACCAGTGCTCACGATGGCACTGGCGTGGAAGAACTGAGAGAAGCCATTCAGGGAAAGTTTGTGGCCTTTACCGGAAATTCCGGTGTAGGAAAGAGCAGTATCTTAAACCGACTTCTGCCAGAGCTTGGACTTCAGACCGGAGAGGTTTCCGAAAAGCTGGGCCGTGGCCGTCATACCACCCGGCATGTGGAGATTTATGCTCTGGATAAAAGCACCTTTGTGGCAGATACACCGGGCTTTTCCTCCTTTGACACAGATAAGATGGAAGTGATTCTGAAAGAAAATCTTCAGTACGCATTTCCGGACTTTGCCCCCTATATTGGCAAGTGCCGGTTCCATGATTGCGCCCATCTCAAGGAGCCGGACTGTGCAGTGACGGCAGCTCTTCGGGCGGGAGAGATTCAGCAGAGCCGCTACGACAGCTATGTTCGCCTGTATGAAAAGGCCAAGGAAATCAAGACCTGGGAACTGGAATAAGATAAAATGCAGGAGTGGAAATTCCACTCCTGCATTTTTATCATGTGTAAATTTTGTCAAAAACCAAAAGTGATAAAATCACAGAAGAGGGGAAAGACATATGGTAGAATCGAGCCATAAAACAAAACAAAAGACATCAAGGAGGAACAAATATGTCTGCAATTACGATTACAAAAAACAACTTCCAGCAGGAAGTGATGGAAAGCGATAAGCCTGTTCTGTTGGATTTCTGGGCCAGCTGGTGCACCCCTTGCAAGATGGTTTCTCCCATTATTGACGAGATTGCCAAGGAGCGGCCGGATATTAAGGTTTGCAAGGTGAACGTGGAGGAGCAGAAGGAGCTGGCTTCCGCTTTTCAGGTTATGAGCATTCCTGCTCTCATGGTGATGCAAAATGGCGAGATTGTCAACGAGATGGTAGGCGCACGGCCCAAGAGCCGGATTCTGTCTATGCTGGAAAACTAAGCAATACAAAAAGGAGCTGATTCCACAAGAAATCAGCTTCTTTTTCCATATGTACAATTTTTAGAGATTGCTGCAAAATGTGTCAGGGAGGTTCCACAGGGGGTGTGGAAGCTCAACCGTCCAGTGCTTTCAGACCTTCTATATCGGTAAGGGTGACCGCACCACGGGTCAGATTGACAAGACCTTCGTTTTGGAAATAACGAAGCATCCTGGTGACTACTTCTCGGGCCGTCCCCAAATGGTGGGCAATTTTTTCATGGGTGATTTTTAAGGTAGTTGTTTCTTCCAGCGTGCTTTCTTCCAGCAGAAACCCTGCCAGACGTTTATCGAAGCTCTTCCACATAATTTGTTCAATGAGCCACATGACGTCGGAAAACCGGCTGGCCATAAGCTGATTGGCATAGTTGGCAACAGCGGCAGACTCCTCGGAAAGAGACTTAAAAAGACTTGCAGGGATCACCCACAGGTCCGTATCCTTTTCTGCCTCGATGGTTACGTCAAATTGGATGTTTTTCATCATGCAGGAGGCGGAAAACAGGCAAATGTCCCGTTCAAAAAGTCGATATAATGTGATTTCCCGTCCATCTTCTGAGAGAATGTACACCCGAAGCTGACCGGAACGAATCAGAAGCAGGCCGAGACAGTGCATAGAGCCGTTATGAATGACGGTTCCTTTGGCGATCTTACGGCTGCTGCTGGAATTTTGAATGGTTTCCTGCTGACTGGGGGTCAGCTTGTCCCAAATAGGAAAATAGTTGGAAAAATCCACAGTGATCCCTCCTCACCTACAATAGTATAGGGGATAAAGGGGGCGGTGTCAAATCCTTTTTCCATCGGGGATTCGGTGACAATATCACGGAAAGAACGGAAGAAACTGGGTATACTAAAGAAAAACAACAGAAGGGAGCAAATAATATGGCTGCTATCGACATTAATCAGGAAGTATTTACCAAAGAGGTGGAGCAGGGAACCGGTATGGTTCTGGTCGACTTTTGGGCACCCTGGTGCATTCACTGCCGCCGCATCGCCCCTGCTCTGGACCAGGTAGCCCAGAAATATGAGGGCAAAGTACCTGTTCTGAAAGTAAACATTGACGAGGAGCCGGAACTGGCTCGGAAATATGAAATCAAGAGAATCCCCACTTTGACGGTATTCCGTGCCGGAGAAGCTCTGGGCAGCATCGAAGAGCCTGATTCCAAGGCCAAGATCGAGGCCCTGATCGAGGAGCATCTGTAAGGAGGAAATCCTATGGAGCAGATTTATGATGTCATGGTCGTAGGCGGTGGCCCTGGTGGTTATACCGCTGCCATGTACTGTGCCAGGGCCGGTCTTCGGACTGTGGTTTTGGAAAAGCTTTCCGCAGGCGGTCAGGCAGCACTTACCGAGTGGATTGACAACTACCCCGGCTTCGAGGAAGGAATCGACGGCTTTACACTGGGCGATAAAATGCGTCTGGGTGCAGAACGGTTTGGAGCAGAAACGGTCTATGCAGAAGTAACGGCCTTGTCTCTGAAGGATAAGGTGAAGACAGCTCAGACCAGTGAGGGTGTATTTCAGGCCCGGGCGGTTATTTTCGCCACGGGAGCTAACCCCAGAAAGTTGAACCTGCCGGAGGAAGAGGCCCTGCTGGGTCGAGGGGTACACTACTGCGCCACCTGTGATGGTATGTTCTACAAAGGAAAGACCGTTGCAGTAGTAGGCGGCGGCAACAGTGCCGCAGCAGAGGCACTGGTTCTGTCCCGAATTGCGAAAAAGGTTATCGTGGTTCATCGTCGGGACAGCCTTCGTGCTACCAAGATTTACCATGAGCCTTTGATGCAGGCGGAAAATGTGGAGTTCCGTTGGAATTCCACCGTGGAAGAACTTCTGCATGACAAGACACTCACGGGAATCATCTTGAAGGACGTCAACACCGGAGAGCGGACACAGGTGGACTGCGATGGCGTGTTTGTCAGCATTGGCAGAAACCCCAACACAGAGCTGGTGCAGGGAGTCGTTACTCTGGACAGAGGCTATGTGGTGGCGGATGAGTCCACCCGGACCAACCTCCCCGGCGTGTTTGCTGTGGGCGATGTCCGGACCAAGGCATTGCGTCAGGTTGCCACGGCAGTGGGGGACGGCGCAACAGCCAGCCACTATGTGGAAGAATATCTTGCAGAACAGTAAATAAGAAAAATCCCACCGGGTTTCGGCTGAAATCCAGGTGGGATTTTTTCTGCCTGGGGACGTTTCTGCAAAAAATCCCTTTTTTTGCAGACCTAGTGACAAACGGTTCCTTTTGTGATACAATGGATAAAACTTCCATAGGAGGTGCAGATGAAACATAGAAAATTGTGGAAATTGCTATTTCTTGTATCCCTAATCCTCACAGGATTGGTCTTTTGGTTCCAAATTTTGCACTATCGGTATGCAGGACTGATTTTGCTTGGAATCGCAGTAGCCGTGGGAATCTACTGGATTCTGGATTGTGTGGCGGCTCGCCATCCCAGAAGAGCCAGATGGATGCGGCGGTGCTTTACGCTGCTTCTGTGCCTGAGTCTTTTGGTTATGGCAGTGACAGAAGTCCTGATTTTCACAGGCTCCAAAGGAGCAAAAGAGCCGGAAAGTGACTATGTGTTGGTTCTGGGAGCCGGAGTCAATGGAACGGAACCTTCTCGGGCCTTGACACAGCGGTTGCAGGCGGCCTATCAGTACCTTGAGGACCATCCGAAAGCCCAGTGTATCGTCTCCGGCGGCATGGGGCAGGGGGAGAGCATCACAGAGGCTTTGTGTATGTTCAACTGGCTTACAGAAAAGGGAATTGCGCCCCATCGAATTTGGATGGAGGATCAGGCTACTTCCACCATGGAAAACATCCGCTTCACCCTGAATCTTATTGAGGAAAAGACGGGAAACCGTCCGCAGGAGCTTGCGGTTGTGTCCAGCGAATACCATCTCTACCGGGCTGGGCTTATGGCAGAGGATCAAGGAATCACAATGCTTGGGGTTCCTGCCCATACAGAACCGATTCTTTCTCGTGCTCATTACTATTTCCGAGAAATTTTTGGAGTCTGGTTTTATATACTATTTGGAAATTAACATATTTTGGAGGTAATGCAACATGGATTATTCTTATGCCCGTTATGCAGCAGAGAAGGCAGCTGAGCTTCTGGCTATTGACAGCCCTTCTGGTTTTACCGAGAGTGCAGCCAAATGGGTTCTGGAGGCCTTTGGCTCTCTGGGATTTGAGGCAAAGCTGACCCAGAAGGGCGGCGTTCTGATTGACTTGGGTGGTTTGGACGAAAAGGACGGACTGCTTCTGGAAGCTCACGGCGATACTCTGGGTGCTATGGTCTCTGACATTAAGGGCAATGGTCGTCTGAAGATCACCAATCTGGGTGGTCTCAACGCCAACAATGCCGAGGCAGAAAATGTTCGGGTCTACACTCGTTCCGGCCGTGTTCTGGAAGGCACTTGCCAGTTGGCAAATGCTTCGGTCCATGTAAACAAGGACTATTCTTCCTCTCCCCGTAATTTTGACACGGTGGAAATTGTGCTGGATGAAGATGTTCAGTCCGCTGAGGATACCAAGGCACTGGGGATTCGAGTAGGGGATATGGTCTGCTTTGAGCCTCGGACCCGGATTACCGAAAGCGGCTATATTAAGAGCCGATTCCTGGATGATAAGCTGTCTGTGGGCATTTTGCTGGGCTTTGCCAAGTACCTCAAGGATAACAACCTGACTCCTGCCCGGAAGACCTGGGTCCATGTGACAGTCTATGAGGAAGTGGGTCACGGTGGTTCCGCTTCGGTTCCTGCCGGTGTCACAGAAGCCATTTCTGTGGATATGGGCTGTGTGGGTGACGGCCTGGCTTGTACGGAGCGGATGGTCTCCATCTGCGCCAAGGACTCCGGCGGCCCCTACTCCTACGATGTGGTAGGCAAGCTCATTGCCGCTGCTGAGGCAGAGGAAGCCGACTATGCCGTGGACATCTACCCCATGTATGGCAGCGATGTAGAAGCCACTCTGCGGGCTGGCTATGACATCCGCCATGGCCTCATTGGTGCCGGTGTCTATGCTTCTCATGGCTACGAAAGAAGCCATATCGATGGTGTCTATCAGACCTTGAAGGTTTTGAAGGGCTACTTGGGCGTATAAAAATTGTTCTGAGCGAACTACAAGATGAAAAGGAGAATGTCCCATGAAATTTTCTGATCTTCCTTATAGCCGCCCCGATTTAGAGGCAACCAAGAAGGAATTGAAAGAAGTTCTGGCTCGTTTCCAGAATGCAAAGACCTTTGAAGAGGCCGATGCGGCCTATGTGGATATGGACCGGGTCAGCGGTAAGTTTTCAACGCAGAGAACCATTGCCAGCATCCGCCGGGATATTGATACCAGAGACAGCTTCTATGATGGAGAAAAGACCTGGTACAATCAGGTTGGCCCGGAACTGCAGGAAACCTTCCAGGAATTTGACCTGGCAACACTCAAAAGCCCCTTCCGTAAGGAGCTGGAAGCCAAATATGGCAATGTAAGCTTCCTTAATGCGGAACTGGGCCTCAAGACCTTCTCTCCTGAGATTATTGCGGACCTGCAAAAGGAAAATGAACTGGTAGCAAAGTATACGAAGCTGCTGGCTTCTGCCCAGATTCCCTTTGAGGGCGGCGTGTATACCCTGGCTCAGATTGCCACATTCAAGGAAGAGTCCGACGATGCTCGCCGTCTGGCAGCCTGGAATGCGGAGGGTCAGTGGTATCTGGACCACGGCCAGGAGCTGGATGAGCTGTATGACCAGTTGGTAAAGATTCGCCATAAGATGGCTCAAAAGCTGGGCTTTGAGAACTATATCGGTCTGGGTTACTGCCGGATGCAGAGAAACTGCTATGACCAGAACGACATCGAAAAGTTCCGTGCTGCGGTTCGGAAGTACTTGGTTCCTGTGGCGGACCAGATTTACCGCACTCAGGCGGAGCGTTTGGGCAAGCAGTACCCCATGAACTTTGCGGACAATGCGCTGGAATTCCGTTCCGGCAACCCCCGTCCTGCCGGAGATCCCCAGCAGATTTTGGAGATGGGTTCTACCTTCTATCGGGAACTGAGCCCGGAGACCAACGAGTTCTGGACCTCCATGCGGGAAAATGAAATGATGGATGTGCTGGCCCGTACCGGCAAGGCTGGCGGCGGCTACTGCACCAACCTGTTTGCCTATCATACCCCCTTCATTTTTGCCAGCTTCAACGGTACCTCCCACGATGTCAAGGTCATTACCCACGAAGCCGGTCACGCCTTCGCCGGTTACATGAACCGGAACCGGGTTCCTTCGGATACCTGCTGGCCCAGCATGGAGGGCTGCGAAGTTCACTCCATGTCCATGGAGTTCTTTGCAGACCAGTGGGCAGACGGATTCTTCGGCAAGGATGCCCGGAAGTTCTGCTATTCCCACCTGTCCAACGCACTGACCTTCATTCCCTATGGTACCATGGTGGATGACTTCCAGCATCGGGTTTATGAAAAGCCCGAAATGACACCGCAGGAGCGTCACGACGTATGGCGTGAGCTGCTGGGAATCTATATGCCTTGGATGAAGCTGGACGAAATTCCCTTCTATGGTCAGGCTATGGGCTGGCAGAGACAGAGCCACATCTACAAGACTCCCTTCTACTACATTGACTACTGCCTTGCACAGACCGTGGCTTTGGAGTTCTGGGTCAAGATTCAGAAAGATGTGAAGGAGGCTTTCCAGACCTACCTGCGTTACACCAAACTGGGTGGCAGCCAGGTGTTTACCGACCTGCTCAAGTCCGCTGGGCTGGATAGTCCCTTTGAAGAGAAGTGTCTCAAGACGGTATGTGATGCTGCTAAGACCTATCTGGAAAATTATGACCTGACTGGTATTGCCTAATTTTATAGTTTTGATATGAGAAAAGGAGCTGTCTGATGTTCAGACAGCTCCTTTTGTATAATTGGATAGATTATCGCCCGGCTCTTGTAGCGTTCAGAATGGCAAGAACTGCCACACCAACATCTGCAAAGATAGCCAGCCACATGGAGGCATAGCCCAGAACACTCAAGAGTAGAACGGCAAATTTGATACCCAATGCAAACACAATGTTCTGATGTGCGACCGCCATGGTCTTTCGTGCAATGGAAATGGCTTTGGGAAGACCTTTCAGATCGTCATTCAAAAGTACCAGGTCAGCAGCTTCTACAGCTGCATCGGAACCAATGCCGCCCATAGCTACGCCAACCTCTGCAAGGGCCAACACAGGGGCATCATTGACACCGTCGCCCACAAAGATCACAGGGGAAGTACCGTCAATGAGGGAGCGAACCTTCTCCACCTTATCCTGAGGCAGCAGGCCGGAAAACCACTTGGTAAGACTCAGCTCTTTTGCCACAGACTGGGCAGCTTCTTCCCGGTCGCCTGTGAGCATGACCGTCTCCTGTACACCCAAATCATGAAGCTGCCTGAGAACCTGGGCTGCATCAGGCTTTAAGGTATCAGAAAGATGGATAGAACCTGCATAGACACCGTCCACAGCGGCATAAACCGCAGTGCCTCCCACAGAGGGCAAAGAGGGGGTAAATCCGTTTTCTTCCATGAACAGAGCATTTCCTGCCAGTACCTTGTGTCCGTCCACCAGAGCGCAGATACCACGGCCGGGAACCTCTTTAAGCTCCTCGACTGTCTGCGTACGATTCCCTGCGGCGGCAACAATGGCACGGCCAATGGGATGTGTAGAAGCACTTTCCGCTCCGGCTACAAAGGCTAGAAGCTTCTCTTTGTCCATGGTTTTGGCATCGATGGAGGTGACGGAAAAGGTTCCTGTGGTCAGGGTACCGGTTTTGTCAAAGACCGCAGTTTTGGCCTTGGCCAAATTCTCCAGTGCAATGCCGCCCTTTGCAATCATGCCGGCTTTGGATGTAGCACCCATGCCGCCGAAGAAGCTCAGGGGAACGGAAATAACCAGAGCGCAGGGGCAGGAGACAACCAGGAAGTTGAGGGCACGGGTAATCCATTTCAGAAATTGCCACCCGTCAAAGATGGGGGGAATCAGGGCCAGAGCCAGGGCACCAAAAACCACACAGGGGGTATAGACTCTGGCAAAGCGAGTAATAAGACTTTCGGTTTTGGATTTTCCTTCTGTGGCAGACTCCATAAGCTCCAGAATCCGGGCCACAGTGGAAGAGGCGTATTCACTTTGCGCCTCAATGATGAGAATACCGCTGATGTTGATGCAGCCGGAGAGAATGGAGTCTCTCGGTCCCACATCACGGGGAACGGATTCTCCTGTGATTTTTGAGGTGTCAACGGAAGAGTTGCCGGAGAGGACCACACCGTCTACAGGTATCCGATGACCGGGCAGAACCTGAATCCGGTCGCCCACTTCAACCTCTTCCGGGTCACACTCCACGGCTTCCCCGTTTCGCAGCACCAGAGCTACATCAGGCCGCAAATCCATGAGAGAGGCAACCGATTTTCTGGAGCGTTCCACAGCCACACTCTGGAACAGCTCGCCCACCTGGAAAAACAGCATGACAGCGGCACCTTCTGTGAAGTCGCCTAAGGCAAAAGCACCGATGGTAGCCACGCTCATAAGAAAATTCTCGTCAAAGACCTGTCCGTGACCAATACTTCTAAATGCTTTCCGGGCAATTTCCAGACCGCACAGAAGCCAGGAGCCAAAGAGAAGGCCACGGGAAAGCCACAGCCCCAGAGCACCGGGAAGCGTATGCTCCAAAACAATTCCAACAATAAAGCATCCAAAACCCAGAAGAATCCGGGTCAAAAGTCGTTTTTGTTTCTTTGTCATTTTACAACCAGTCGGCAGTCAGCGTTGATCTTGGTAATGATCTGCTGACACTCGTTCAATAAGCCTTCCATATCAGTGCCCTCCGGAACCACCAGAGACAGGCGGGAGGTCAAGAAGCTGATGGTGGCCTTTTCTACTTGGGGGAGTTTGGAAATAGCAGCTTCCATTTTTGCTGCACAGTTGGCGCAATCCAGTTCTTCCAATGCGTAAGATTTTCTCATGGTTCATTCCTCCAAATGATCTTTTGCCATCCCAAGGATGGTTTTTACATGGTCGTCGGCTAAGCTGTATCCCACCAGTTTTCCCTGGCGGCGGCTTTTTACCAGCTTGGCCTGCTTCAAAATGCGGAGCTGATGGGAAATGGCAGATTGACTGGCACCTACCTGGTCCGCCAGCTCCTGAACGTACTGTTCTCCCTGGAACAGACAGCACAGAATTTTGATTCGGGTGGAGTCTCCAAAGACTCTGAATAGCTCTGCCATATCAATTAGGTTGTCTTCATTTTTCAAGAAATTCTCCATTCCATCACTCCTGTACAAGTTCTCATATCTTCACATGAACAACTGTTCATATATTCAGTATACACAATGCCGACGTCTCTGTCAAGAGGGCGGCGGCAATTTTTTTGATTATCCCAGAGCCACATCCATGGCCATCATAACCGTAAACCCCAAGGTGAAACAGAGGGTAGGCAAATCGGAATGAGGTTCTTGTGCCATTTCCGGAACCAATTCTTCTACCACTACATAAATCATAGCTCCTGCGGCAAAGCTTAGAAAGTAGGGAAGAATGGGGACGACCATAGAGGCGGCTAAAATGGTAACAATTGCACCCAGTGGTTCAATGACACCGGAACCAACGCCATAGAGAAAAGATTTGAAGATTCCTTTTCCCTGTGAACGCAAGGGCATGGAAATAATGGCTCCTTCCGGGAAATTCTGAATGGCGATTCCCATAGACAGGGCCATAGCACCGGCTACCGTAATGCCTGCCTGCCCTGTCATCAGTCCGGCATAAATGACACCGACCGCCATTCCTTCCGGCAGGTTGTGCAGCGTAACCGCCAGCACCAGCATGGTACTGCGGCCCAGAGAGCTGGCAGGGCCTTCACTGTGGGTACTGCCGGAATGAAGATGTGGGATGATGTGGTCGAGAAGCAGAAGAAACCCAACACCAAGCCAGAATCCTACAACGGCTGGGATAAACGCCCATGGCCCCATATGTTCCGATTGCTCCATTGCAGGAATCAACAGACTCCATACCGAGGCAGCCACCATCACTCCGGCAGCAAACCCGGTAAGACTCCGCTGCAACAGAGCATTCAGACGACCTCTCATAAAAAATACACAGGCTGCTCCCAGAGAAGTTCCCAAAAAGGGAACTAAAATTCCTTTCCAAACTTCACTATTCATGTAATACCACTCCTTTCGCAAACTATTTTCAGGCTATGCAAAAAAGATCAAATTGGTTCCCCAAAAAAGACTTGACAAAAAAGAAGGGCAGGTATATACTGTGAATATACCCCAGGGGGGTATATGGAGGTACAACCGAATGGAAGAAAAAACTTGTTGCTGCAATAAAAAGACAACTCAGCGACCGGAAGAACAGGTAAAAAAGCTAATGCATCGACTCAGTCGAATAGAAGGTCAGATTCGTGGAATCCGGTCTATGGTGGAAAATGGAGCATACTGCAATGACATTCTCATCCAGTCTGCTGCTGTAACGGCTGCCATGAACGCATTCAATCGAGAGCTTTTAGCCAGCCACATCCGCAGCTGTGTGGCTCGTGACATCCGAAATGGAGACGACCAGGTGATCGATGAGCTGGTAGAAACATTGCAAAGACTGATGAAATAAGGAAGGAGAACATATGGAACAATATTCTGTAACCGGTATGAGCTGTGCGGCTTGCAGTGCCAGAGTGGAAAAGAGTGTAAAAAAGGTTCCGGGTGTCGATAAATGCGCTGTAAACCTTTTAACCAATTCCATGGGCATTGAAGGAACCGCAAAGCCCGAGGACATCATTGCGGCGGTTGAGTCCGCAGGCTATGGAGCTTCCCTGAAGGGAGCGGAAGGTCCGAAGCGCACCAATCAGGAAGATGCGCTGAAAGATCGGCAGACTCCGATTCTGAAGCGGCGACTGTGGGTTTCCCTTGGATTCTTAATTGTACTCATGTATATTTCCATGGGTCATGTGATGTGGGGCTGGCCTGTACCTGCATTTTTAGCAGAAAACCCCGCATCTCTGGCACTGCTGCAGTGTTTGCTTGCCATTGTGATTATGGTAATCAATCAGAAGTTCTTTATCAGTGGCGTTCAGGGCTTGATCCACGGCGCACCGAATATGGACACGTTGGTAGCCCTTGGCTCTTCGGCTTCGTTCATCTATAGTACGGTGGTTTTGTTCCTCATGCTTGGAGCAGACAAAGACGCTGCGGCCCATTATCTCCATGAGCTGTATTTTGAATCTGCCGCTATGATTCTGGTGCTCATTACAGTGGGAAAAATGCTGGAAGCCAAATCCAAGGGTAAGACCACGGATGCCATTAAGGGACTGATGAATCTTGCACCCAAGACCGCTCGTGTGCTGAGAAACGGGCAGGAAGTGGAGATACCTGTGGAGCAGGTGCAAAAGGATGACCTGTTTATAGTGCGGCCCGGCGAAAGCATCCCGGTAGACGGTGTGGTAGTGGATGGACATAGTGCAGTCAACGAATCCGCCCTGACCGGAGAAAGCCTTCCTGTGGACAAAGAAAAGGGAGATGCCGTATCTGCTGCCACCATTAACCAGTCCGGCCTTCTGCGATGCAGAGCCACCCGGGTGGGAGAGGACACCACCTTGTCCCAGATCATTCAGATGGTCAGTGACGCTGCTGCTACGAAGGCACCTATTGCGAAGGTGGCAGATAAAGTTTCCGGAATCTTCGTCCCAGTGGTCATTTCGATTGCTTTGATCACCACAGTGGTTTGGCTCCTTTTGGGCCATAGCATTGGATTTGCTCTGGCAAGAGGTGTTTCCGTTCTGGTTATCAGCTGCCCCTGTGCGTTGGGTCTGGCTACTCCCGTTGCCATTATGGTGGGAAGTGGCTCCGGTGCGAAAAACGGTATTCTCTTTAAGACTGCCCAGTCTCTGGAAGAGGCTGGCAAGGTGGAAATTGTGGCACTGGATAAAACCGGTACTATCACTTCCGGCGAACCTCGTGTAACAGATATTTTGCCTACAGGGGATGTGGAAGAATCCAGACTGCTTTCTCTGGCCAATGCGCTGGAAGCCAACAGTGAACACCCCTTGGCTCGTGCCATCTTGCAGCGGGCAGAGGAAGAAAAGCTGCCCAGAATGCAGGTGGAGAACTTCCAGGCGGTGCCGGGAAATGGTCTTACCGCCAACTTCGAGGGAAGCAGTCTTGCAGGAGGTAATGGAAGCTTTATTGAAAAAATCACCCAGATTCCGCAGCAGGCCAAAAAGCAGGCAGAAGAGCTAGCTCAGCAGGGAAAAACCCCTCTGTTCTTTGCCCTTGACGGAAGATTCCTGGGCACCATCGCTGTGGCGGATACCATGAAAGAGGACAGTCCTCAGGCTGTGGCGGAGCTGCAAAAGATGGGAATTCGTGTGGTCATGCTGACCGGCGACAATCCCCGTACTGCTCAGGCCATTGGTAAGGCAGTGGGCGTGGATGAAGTGATTGCAGGCGTCTTGCCTCAGGGAAAAGAGACTGTCATCCGGGGCCTTCGCCAGCAGGGTAAGGTGGCCATGGTTGGCGACGGTATCAACGATGCCCCAGCTCTTACCCGTGCAGATCTGGGTATTGCCATTGGAGCGGGTACTGATGTAGCCATCGATGCCGCCGATGTGGTACTGATGAAGAACCGGCTTACCGATGTCCCTGCCGCCATTCGCCTCAGCCGGGCTACACTGCGAAACATCCACGAAAATCTGTTCTGGGCGTTCTTGTATAATACCTTGGGAATTCCTCTGGCCGCAGGTGTACTGATTCCCTTGGGCCTGACCCTTAATCCCATGTTTGGCGCTGCTGCCATGAGTCTTTCCAGCTTCTGCGTGGTGAGTAATGCACTGCGCTTGAACCTATTCCGTTTGTATGACGGAAGACGGGATAAAAAGATCCATCATCATACTCATAAAAGAAAGGAGGTTCCTGCTATGACTAAGACCATGAAGATCGAAGGCATGATGTGCGGCCACTGCGAGGCCAGAGTGAAGAAGACTCTGGAAGCTCTGCCCGAAGTGGAAGCTGCTGAGGTTAGCCATGTGGAGGGCACGGCTGTCGTGACTCTCAATGCCCCTGTGGCAGATGAAGTGCTGAAAAATGCCGTGGAGGCTCAGGATTACAAGGTTCTGGAAGTCCGCTAAAAACAAAGGGAGCTGTCTCGTTTACGAGACGGCTCCTGGTCAAACCGATCCCCCAAATCCTCTGAACAGCTGCTGCCGTAAAGGTAGCAGCTGTTTTCTCCTTGCAACGGAGCTTATTCGGTGGTATACTGGAAAAAAGGAGGGTGATTTTTATGGATTGCGACCTGTGCGAAAGCTGTTGGCACTTTGACTACGATGAGGAGTATGACGAATACTTCTGCAATATGGATTTGGATGAAGACGAGGTCTATCGAATTTTTCATGCAAACCAAACTCGCTGTCCCTATTATCGGCAGGGAGATGACTATTATCTAGCCAGAAAACAGTGAAAACGCTTGCGCCGGGAATATACTGGCCGGCGTTTTCTTTTTTCTCCTGCTTTTTCACTTTTCGGGGAAACGGGTGGAATCTCCCTTGATTCCAGAATGGTGTTCTGGTATAATAGAGCTATAACTGTGCCCTTTTTGAAATTTGGGAGGAGTGGTCCTGTGAATAAAAAGCTGGGTCGTTTGGTTGATCCTACCATGGGCTTATACTTTTTGGTCCTGCTAATCTTCGCCGGCGCATCATTTCTGATGAATCAGCCCCTGTTGGCGGCGTTGGAGGCAGGTACAACGGCACTGTTTCTGATTTTGTATCAGCTGCGCCGAGCCAGCCGGAGAAAGGCATTGGCTGCATATATTCAAAATGCGACCAGTAATCTGGAGAATGCGTCCCGAGGGGACATCCCCCTTCCCATGGCTCTGATTCGACTGGTAGACGAAGAAGTGTTCTGGGCCAATCAGCGGTTTGCAAAGCTGACCGGAATGAAGGAAAGCCTGTTTGAGCAGAAGCTCAGTAAGGTTTTACCGGGATTTTCCACCGATTGGCTGATTGCCGGAAACTTGGAATGTCCCAACGATTTGGACATTGGAGACCGCCGCTATCGGGTCTACGGCACGACCTTCCATGAGAAGGCAACGGGAGGCGCTCTTTTGGGCTCCATTTATCTGATCGACCTTACAGAACTGTATCAGGTGCGGGATGAATACATCCGTTCTCGTCCTGTGGTGTCCATTATTTTGCTGGATAACTACGACGAACTTACCAAAAACCTGCCGGAAAATGCCATTTCTACGCTTAATGCGGAGCTGGATCAGGTGATTACCCGCTGCATTGGAGGCTATCACGGTATGCTGCGCCGTTTGGAGCGGAACCGATACCTCTTTGTGTTTGAAGAGCGGGATTTGCAGCACTGTATAGAAAATAAATTTCCTCTTTTGGAGGAGATTCGGCAGGTGGAAAGCCCCACAGGTGTGGCAGCTACCATCTCTATGGGCATCGGTCAGGAAGGCATTACTTTTGAAGAGTCCTACAACTTTGCTGCCCTCAGCATTGAAATGGCCCTGTCTCGAGGCGGCGATCAGGTGGTAGTGAAGGGACGTTACAACTTCTCGTTCTATGGCGGACGGAATAAAGAGACCGATCACCGTTCCAAGGTGCGTTCCCGTGTGACGGCAAACTCTTTGAGTGAATTGGTGGCCCAGTGCAGTCAGGTCTTTGTTATGGGCCATAAAAATGCGGATTTGGATGCCTTGGGGGCTGCCGTGGGTATCTGCTGCCTGTGCCGGAAAAAAGGAAAGAATGCGAAAATTGTCATTGACTTGGAGCATAATGCAGCCGGAATGTTGCTGGAACAGCTCAGAGCGCATCCGGTGTATGAAAACTGCTTTATTTCCGGTCAGGAGGCACTGCTTCAGGCAGACCCCAAAAGCACGTTGATTGTGGTGGATACCAACCGCCCGGATCAGGTGGAATGTGTCCCCTTATTGGAAGCGATTTCCAAGGTCTGTGTGGTAGACCATCACCGCAGGGCCGCAGACTATATCAATCCTGTGGTGGTAGAGCTTCACGAGCCTTATGCCTCTTCTGCATCGGAGCTGGTAACCGAGCTTCTGCAATATGCGGTGGATAGTTCGGAGATCCTGCCCATTGAGGCTAAGGCACTGCTTGCCGGTATCATGCTGGATACGAAGAGCTTCAATGTCCGTACCGGTGAGCGTACCTTTGAGGCAGCCGCTTTCCTGCGCCGTCTGGGTGCGGATACGGTGGATGTCAAAAAGCTGCTGCAAAGCGATTTGCAGGCAACGATGGCTCGATACCGGATTATACAAACCGCTCAGATGTATCGCAATAAGATTGCGATTGCGGCATTGAATGAAACCACAACCCGAGTCATTGCGGCGCAGGCAGCCGATGAGCTTTTGGGAATTCAGGGAATTCTGACTTCCTTTGTGATGTATCCACAAGACGATCAGGTGATTATTTCCGCCCGTTCCATTGGAGATGCCAATGTACAGATGATTTTGGAGCCTCTGGGCGGCGGCGGAAATGCGGCTACAGCAGGAGCGCAGGTGAAAAATTGCGATGTAAAGACAGCCTTGGAACGGCTGACTATCTCCATCGACAAATACTATGCCCAATAATCTATTATAAGGAGTATATATCGATATGAAAGTAATTCTGTTACAGGACGTTCGTGGAAAAGGAAAGAAGGGCCAGATGCTGGAGGTTTCCGACGGCTACGCCCGGAACTATATGCTGCCTCGGAAGCTGGCTATGGAAGCAACGCCCGATGCCATTAACACCATGCGTATGAATGATAAGGCCACTCAGGAGCGTCAGGCCAAGGAGCGTGCCGAGGCCATGGAGCTGTCCAAGAAGATGAAGGAAATGACCCTTACCGTTTTTGCAAAGGGCGGTGGCGCAGGCCGTCTGTTTGGTTCTGTGACCAACCAGGAAATTGCAGAGGCTTTGAAGGGCCAGGGCATTACGCTGGACAAGCGGAAAATTGTGGTAGACGAGCCCATTAAGAGCGTAGGTACCTACACCGTCCGGTGCAAGCTGGGCTATGAAATCGTGGGAGAGCTCACGGTAAAGATTGAAGAGAAAAACTAAGGAGAACACCATGGACGAACAGATGAACAATGTATTCCCTCTACAGGACGAGAACGGCAACGATGTGTTTTTTGAGCTCATGGACTACATCGCCTACGAGGGAAACGATTACGCCGTTATGCTTCCGGTGGATGACCCCGAGGACGAAGGCGGCGTGGTGATTCTGCGGGTAGAGCCTCTGGATGAGGACACGGACAACTTCCTGGGAGTCAAGGACGAGGCAATTCTGGATGCGGTTTTTGCACTGTTCCAGGAGAGAAACCCGGAGCTGTTTGAGGAAGCAGAAGAGGAATAAAGAATTGTGGCGTGCGGTGCACGCCCTGGGAGCCGGAAAGCGGCTCTGGGGCCAGGGTGCCTTCTGGGTGCCCTGGCCCATATTGACAAGAGTACGAAAGGAGAAGGAAGATGGAAGGAGAAGAAATCTTAGGCCGGCAGATGCCCCAGTCCCTGGAGGCGGAACAGTCTGTTTTAGGCTCCATGCTGATTGACAGCCGGTGTATTCCCGATGTGATTGGACTTTTGAAGCCGGAGGACTTTTATCTCCAGCAAAACCGGGAAATTTACGAGACCATCTACGCCATGTTCAACTTCTCCCAGGCGGTTGACCCGGTGACGGTGCTCTCCACCATGCAGGAGCGTGGTGTGTGGCAGGAGGCTACCACCAACTATATTAAGCAGCTCATGGAGATTACCCCCACAACAACCAATGTGCTGCGTTATGCAGAGATCGTAAGGGATAAGGCCATGCTTCGCAGTCTGGCTGCGGCTGCAACGGACATTTTCAATACGGTCTATGACGGAGTGGGAACCCCGGCGGAAATTCTGGAGTCGGCAGAGAAAAAAATCTTTGCTCTTCGGAAGGGAGACCGAGGAGAGAGCTTGCAGCACATTGGCATGGTGCTGCATCGGGTGTATGACCATCTGACGGAATTGAGTGCGTCGGACAGTGCCATTCCCGGCCTTTCTACCGGCCTGATGGACTTGGATAAGAAAATCAACGGTCTGAATCGGTCGGACTTGCTGCTGATTGCTGCCCGTCCTGCCATGGGTAAAACCTCGTTTGCCCTGAATATTGCGCTGAATGTTGCCAAAAAGTACAAGTCCTGTGTGGCCTTTTTCTCCTTGGAAATGTCCCGGGAACAGTTGGCAATGCGACTTTTGGCAGGCGAAAGCTTTGTAGACAGCCAAAAGATGGCGACGGGCAAGTTGGAGGACGAGGAGTGGGCCAAGCTGGCAATGGCCTCTGCCTCTTTGAGCCAGACGGACATTCGGGTAGATGATAACCCGTCTATTACAGTGGCAGAAATGAACGCAAAGCTTCGCCGGGTGGAAAATTTGGGCCTGGTGGTCATTGACTACCTTCAGTTGATGACTGGTTCCGGCTATGGAAAAGGCGGCGAAAACCGTGTAAACGTGGTTTCCGAAATCTCTCGTTCGTTGAAGATTATGGCCAAGGAACTGAATGTGCCCGTAATCTGTTTGAGCCAGCTTTCCCGTGCCAATGAAAGCCGAACTGATAAGCGGCCTATTTTGTCCGACTTGCGTGAATCCGGTGCTATCGAGCAGGACGCAGATGAAGTGCTGTTTTTGTACCGAGACGATTACTATAATGAAGACTCCCCGGAGAAAAACGTGGCAGAGTGCATTGTCTCTAAAAACCGTCATGGTGAGACGGGAACGGTAAAGCTTCAGTGGCTGCCCCAGTACACGACCTTTGCCGACCGGGAATGGCGGCATCAGGAGGGCTAAAGATGGAATTTGCCAACAAACTCTGGGCTTTCTGCCAGGAAAATCACCTGCTGTCCGATGGGGAGCAGGTGGTTTGTGCAGTGTCCGGCGGGGCAGATTCTATGGCTCTGCTGTGGGCCATGTACCTGTTGCGGGAAGAAAAGGGGCTTGCTTTGTCCGCTGCTCATTTTAATCACGGCTTGCGTGGGGAAGAATCTGACCGAGATGAGGACTTTGTCCGAGAATTCTGCGAGCAGTACCAGATTGCTCTTTCTGTGGGAAGGGGGCAGGTCCAGTCCTGTGGAAAGGGATTGGAGGATGCAGCCAGACGGGCCAGATATGGCTTTTTGGAGAGCTTGGATTCTGGGACAAAGATTGCAACGGCTCACACAGCCGATGACAATGCAGAGACCATTTTGCTGCATATGCTGCGAGGGACAGGCCTCAAAGGATTGGGAGGAATTGCACCGCAAAGGGGCCGGATTATTCGTCCTATGCTGGGCTGTAGCCGCAAAGAGGTGGAACAGTTTCTTTTCCGTTGGGGGATCTCCCATATTGAAGACAGCAGCAACGGAGCGGACCACTTTCTCAGAAACCGTCTGCGTCATGAGGTAATGCCCGTTTTGAAACGGGAAAATCCATCCATTTCTGAAAACACCAGTGCAATGGCTCTTCGTCTGCGAATGGATCAGGAGTTTCTGAATCAGACAGCACAGGAAGCCCTTTGCAGCATATGGGAGGAAAAGGGAATTCGAGTGGATGGACTGCTGAAGCTGCACCCTGCCATGCAGGCCCGGGTGATTTCTATGCTTTTGCAGAAGGTTGGCGTTCGGGAACCGGAAGCTGTTCATATAAAGCAGGCGTTGGAGCTGGCAGAATCTCAAAATCCTTCGGCTAGAAAAGAATTTCCACAGGGAGTGGTCCTCCGCCGAGAATACCAGTATCTGGTGACAGGGCAGGAAGTGCCTGCTTTGGACTCGGTGGAACTGAAAATTCCCGGCGTAACCAGGGTGGGGCCTTGGGAAATTCAATGTAGATATTTGAATCCAGAAGAGAAAATTCAAAATTCACCGTTCACTTTTACGGTTGCTTATGATAGAATAGGGGAATCACCAGTTTTTCTCCGAAAAAGGCAGACAGGAGACCGACTTCGACTGTCTGGTGGCTCGAAGTCTGTAAAGAAACTGTTCATTGACCGAAAAATTCCGGCCCATCTCCGGGACACCTTACCGGTTGTAACGGTGCGTGGTGGAATTTTAGGTGTAGCAGGTCTGGGAGCCAATTTGGAGGATCGTGCAATTTCCAGTGCACAGGCACTGCAAATCATATTCACTTACAATGCTTAGAAAGAGGTATCGTGCGATGCAAAATTCTATTGAACGTGTTCTTATCACCGAAGAACAGATCCGCAACCGTATCCAGGAGCTGGGTCAGCAGTTAACCGCAGACTATGAAGGCAAAAACCCCATTTTTGTGGGTGTTCTGAAAGGTGTGGTTGTGTTCTTCTCTGACATGATCCGTGCGGTTCCCATTCCCTGTCAGATCGATTTTATGTCTGTGTCTTCTTATAATGGTGCCAACTCCACCGGTACTATTAAGATGAAGCAGGATCTGTCTGCGAATATTGAGGGCCGCCATGTCGTCATTCTGGAGGATATTTTGGACTCTGGCCTGACGCTCAAGCACACTGTAGAGTATTTGAAGACCAAAAATCCCGCTTCTGTGAAGATTTGCACCTTCCTGGACAAGCCTGAGGGCCGGAAGGCGGATATTGAGGCAGACTATGTGGGCTTTACTGTGCCAAATGCATTTGTGGTAGGTTATGGACTGGACTACAATGAAAAATTCCGCAACCTGCCTTATATTGGTATTTTGAAGCCTGAGGTATATTCTAAGTAAGGAGAACCCCGATTTGAAAGCAGTACGTACAAGGAGTATTATACTCTATTTGCTCCTGGGCTTTCTGCTGATTTCCACCATCAGCGGATTTTTTACCGCCTTGGGGCCGAGGAAAATTGATTATTCGGAAGCATTGCAGCAGTTCCAAAAAGGAACGGTGGAAACGTTTGAAGTTTACGACAATGTCTTGCAGATGCAGTATCTGAAAGACGGAAAACATGTGGAAGTGAAGTCCTATATTCCAAGTAAGGAAGCATTTCTGGAGGATGTAGGGGAGTTGCTTCCCGGCTTGCAGGAGCAAGGCACCTTAAAGTCCTATCGCTTTCGCCCGGACTCTAAGCCCGGCATTTTGGAAAAGACAGCTCCTTATCTTTTGGCAGGCAGTGTGCTTTTGATTGTGTGGGCCTATATGGGAAGCCGGGCTGCCGGCAGCAATCCCGGTGCCTTCACCAAGGCCAAAGCCAACCTGGGTGTCAAAGGAGATCCTGTGGACTTTTCCAGTGTGGCTGGTGCAGAGGAAGAGAAGGAAGAGCTGCGTGAGGTTGTGGAATTCCTCCAGAATCCTCAGAAGTACAAGGATATGGGAGCCAAGGTGCCTAAGGGTATTTTGTTGGTAGGCCCTCCCGGTACCGGTAAGACCTTGCTTGCACAGGCTGTGGCAGGAGAGGCTGGTGTGCAGTTTTTGTCCATCTCCGGCTCCGACTTTGTAGAGCTGTATGTGGGCGTTGGTGCAGGACGTGTCCGTGACCTCTTCGAGCAGGCAAAGAAAATTGCACCTGCCATTATCTTCATCGACGAAATCGACGCAGTGGGTCGGCGCAGAGGCGCAGGCATGGGCGGCGGTCATGATGAACGGGAGCAGACCCTTAATCAGCTCCTGGTAGAAATGGACGGTTTCCAGAAGACCGAAGGTGTGATTGTTCTGGCAGCTACCAACCGTCAGGACATTCTGGACCCGGCTCTTCTTCGCCCCGGTCGTTTTGACCGTCAGATTTATGTGGGCGCACCGGATGCCAAGGGCCGTCAGGAAATTCTGAAGGTTCATTCCAAGAATAAGCGTCTGGGTCAGGATGTAGATTTGCAGAAGGTGGCAATGGGTACCGCAGGCTTTACGGGTGCGGATCTGTCCAACCTCTTGAACGAGGCTGCCATTCTGGCAGTCCGGGAGAACCGAAAGGTCATTGAATCCAAGGATTTGGACGAGGCCATGATGAAGGTCATTGCAGGCCCTCAGAAGCGCAGCCGGATGCAGCTTCAGCGGGATTTGAAAATTACCGCTATCCATGAGGCGGGTCATGCTGTAGCGGCATACTTCCTGCCGACACAGGACCCGGTTCACCAGATTACCATTATTCCCAGAGGAAACGCCTTGGGTATGACGGTAAATCTTCCCACAGAGGATACGCTGCACCGTACCCGCAATGAGATGTACGAGAGCATCGTTATGCTTCTGGGCGGACGTGTGGCAGAGTCTCTGTACTGTGGCGATATTACCACAGGTGCATCCAATGACATTGAGCGGGCAACCCATCTGGCAAGAGAAATGGTGGCCCGGTATGGCATGAGCGAGCGGGTTGGTACCATCTGCTATGAGGACGATCAGGAAATTTTCGTGGGTCGTGACTACGAAAAGACTCGTTCTTATTCGGAGCAGGTGGCTGGCACGTTGGATGCTGAGGTGAAGGCATTGGTCGATCGTGCGTATGACCACTGTGTAAAGCTTCTTCGTGAAAACGAAAGCAAACTCTTAAAGGTGTCGGATTATCTTCTGGCCCATGAAACCATGACCGGAGAGGACTTCCGTGCTTCTATGGAAGGAAAGGAACTCTAAGGTAAAAAATAACCGGAACTGTTTCCAATCAGGAGACAGTTCCGGTTTTTGCTTAGAATCGGTCTTTGATAGCGGCAATGCCTTCGGATAAAGCAGTTTCTGTGTCTTTGCCGAGAACTTGCTTTAGATGTTGGTATTCATCCAAACCGCCTTCTCCATGGAAAACGGCATAAGCTCCGGCATCGGAACCGGGAGCGATGATACCACCCATGCAGTGAAAATCGTGCAGATTTTTCTGCGCCGAAGAAAGAATCTGTGACACGGCATTGCAATCAAACCGTGTGGTTCTCAGAAGATTTGCGATGGTAGAGAGAGTCGGGACCCAGACCGCTCCGGCCTCTTTCATGGCGTGCAAGGCTTCGGTGTTTAGAAATGCGCCATGTTCTACGGAATCAACCTTGCTTTCTGCGGCAGGAATTACGGTTTCCGGTCCATTGGCGTGGACCATGACCGAAAAGCCCATATCGTGGGCCCGATCCACCAAATCCCGGATTTCCTGTGCCTCCAAAGGGGCCCCTAGAATGGTGCCATAGTGGTCAAAGTCCATAAGTCCGGAAATCATAATCTTAATGAAGTCTGCGCCCTTTTCTTTTGCTTCCTGCAAAAGTGCCTTGTATTCTTCCGGGGTGTCATAGGTTCTGCCAATGAAGCCGCCGTAATGTCCTTTTTTGTGGATGGGGAAAATGGGACTGCGGTAGGTGATACCGTATTGAGGGGCCAAACGTTTGGCAGTGGCACCCACGTCCCAACGGTCGCCGCCATCTCGCAGGTAGTCAAATCCCAGTGCCTGATAATGAGACAGGGTTTTGTGAATCCAGTCCAGATTGGGCCGCTCTTTGTGGATGGCCATGGCATCTTTGTAGTAGACTCCGTCTAAAATCATGTGAATGTGACAATCAGCGTACATTGTGACACCTTCCCTTAAAAAATTCCTGGGGCAACAGCTCCCAGGAATTAAATGTTATTTACTGCGAATGAACAGAACTCCGAGAGTACCGGGTCCGCAGTGACAGGAAACCGTGCATCCTGCGGTGGTTTCGTAGATGTTGGAAAATCCATTGTTGCATTGGGCCACGGTATGTCGGACAGCGGAAAGAGCTTCGTCTGAAACGGGGGTATAGGTAATAAACAGCCGGTCCGTTTCAATATCGTCTCTGTTTTCCAAGCGATCCTGTACATAGTGCTGTAGGCATTTGGTGTAATTACCACGGTACTTTTTGACCACCTGCATCTTACCATCCTTGACTTCAATACAAGGCTTGAGACTTAGCAGGTTGGCACCCAATGCAGTAGCGGAAGAACAGCGTCCGCCTTTCACCATATATTCCAGACGGTTTAGCACAAAGCTTGCTTCCACACGTCCGGTAAGATCCTGAAGCTTTTCACAGATTTCGTCCAGATCCTCGCAGGTCTTAGCCAAGCGGCAGGCTTCCAACACAATATGGCCCTGTCCGGTAGACAGGTTTCGAGAGTCGATCACTCGGACATTGGGGAATCCCTGGGCAGCAATGCAGGCATTCTGATAACAACTGGAAAATTCGGCACTGATGTTAATGTGAATGACTGCGTCGTATTTCGGGGAAAATTCGGCAAACAGTTCCTGATATTCTCCAATGCTGAGGGCTGAGGTTGTACACAGAGCTCCGCCGGCAGCTACATGGGCGAAGATGTCTTCTGGTGTTATGGTCACCCCGTCCAGAAAGTTTTGTTCGTTTTTTACCACGGTGAGGTGAGCCAGCGTAATATCATGTTCCTGCAAGAGAGCAGGAGAAAGGTCACAGGTACTGTCCGATATAATTTTAATTCGCATACTTACGCTCCTTTGTATGTGCATGTTTGCACAATAATGCCACTTCGTTATTTAGTATATTGGCTTTTTGGGAGATGTCAACTGGACATCCTTGCGAAATTGGGTAAAGTGTGGTAAACTGAACAAAAAGGAGACGAAATTATGGATTATGTACAGAAAGCGGTAGAATTATTCAACAGTGGGTGCAACTGCGCCCAGGCTGTATTTGTGGCTTATTGCGATGTGACTGGGATTCCGGAAAAGGATGCCATGCGCCTGTCCTCTTCCTTTGGCGGCGGTTTTGGCCGTCTGCGGGAAGTCTGCGGTGCGGTGTCCGGTGCTTGCATGGTGCTGGGCTGGCTTTATGGCTATGACACCCCCGGCGACGATGAGGTGAAAAAGGCACACTATGCCAGAATTCAGGAAATGGCGGAGGAATTCCGCAAGACCAATGGCAGCATTATCTGTCGGGAACTGTTGGGCAATCCGGATCATACACCAACTCCAAGCCCAAGAACGAAGGAATATTATGCCAAGCGGCCCTGTGCCGGCTTTGTAGCCAAGGCCACAGAGTGGGTAGAAGAGTATATTGAAAAGTATCCCAGATAATCGTGGAAACCCTAGACATTGCGCCTTTATTTGCAGGAAACTCCGGTTGATTCTGGCCTCTGATATAAGCCGGAAGCAGCCATAGAAACAAAGTCATCATCCGCTACAATGATATGGTCTGCTAAAAGAACGCCCACCGCATCCAAGGCGGTGGCCAGACGTTGGGTGGTGTCGATGTCCTCTTGAGAGGGCAAAGCAATACCGCTCGGGTGGTTATGGGCCAGCACTAAGGAGGTTGCGCCGGAAGATAGTGCATACTCTACGATGGTTCGCAGAGGAACTCCAGTGGAATTGATGGTGCCTTGCCCCAGAAGCTTACAGGCCAAAACTTTGCATCTGGCATCCAAACTGAGAGCATAGACGGTTTCTTCTCTCCGGCCAAAAAACCTTGGGAGCAGATAAGCACCACAACTGTTGACTGTGGGTAAGATGGTATGGGAGGCTGTGCGGTGAACCATATAGTATCGACTCATGGCTGTGATTAACTGAATAAGGGTGGCAGCATTTTTCCCGATGCCGGGAATCGCCTCCAGTGCAGAGACAGGAGCCTCTAAAACGCCGGTAATGGAACCAAAATGCTCCAGAAGTGCATGGGCCATTGGGGCAGTGTCTTTCTGGGGAACGGCGTAAAACAGGAGCAGCTCCAAAGCGTGGGCTTCGGTGAAAGAGTCAAGCCCTTCTTCGAGAAACCGCTCTTTCAGCCGTTGACGATGGCCTGCATGAATGGACATAAAATACCTCCATAAAAATACTTGCTATTTTGTAGAATGATATATATAATGGGTGAATCATTGGAAGATACACCCTGTAGTGGAAATAGTTTTCAGGGTGTAAAGAGAAAAATGGTACACCCTATGGAAGAAGGGGGGAGACATCATGGCAAACACAAAGGAGTGGAAAGCATTGCTGAATATTGTACCGATGCCAGCCTTTGCGGTGGAGCACGGTGTAGTAGTCAGTGTCAATCGAGAAAGTTTGGCAGCAAATCTGCCCGTAGGGAGCCAAGTGAAACCCATACTGTTGACTGGTGAACAGGAGTATGACTCTTTGGAGGAAGGCAGCCTGTGCCTGACCATCGACGTGGGAGGCTGTCCCCAAGGGGTGGCAATGTGCCGCTTCAAAGATGATGTAGATCTGTTTCTTCTGGACCAGGAGGCAAAGCGGGAAAGCTTGCGAATTCTGGCTCTGGCAGCGCAAAAGCTTCGAGATCCTCTAAATGCCATCATGGGAGCTATGGACCACTTGATCCCGGAACTGAATCTGGATGAAGCTCCTTTCCTGCAAAGTGATGTGGCCAGTATCAATCGTGGAGCCTATCAGATTTTGCGATTGGTGGGAAATATGTCGGATGCAGTGGGCTACTTGACTGTGGGAAATGTGAACCGTGAAAAAACGGAAGTAGGAGCCTATTTTGGTCAGATGTTTGAAAAAGCAGGAATATTGGCGGAACAAATGGGGATTACGGTCACCTTTAAGCCGCTCAAGGAAGAAGTGATGTGCTACATTGACCGCCAAAAAATGGAGCGGGCCGTGTACAATCTCCTGTCCAATGCTCTCCGTTTTACCCCCAAAGGCGGCACCATTAGTTGCTGGCTGACTGCTGATACAAAGCAGGTAGTGCTGCATATTCAGGACGACGGAGAAGGGTTGGCAGAGGAAATTCGTGATACCCTGTTTACACGCTACCTTCGTGAGCCTACGGTAGAAGACAACCGTTATGGCATGGGCCTGGGCCTGTTGCTGGTGCGTCAGATTGCAAGCCAGCATGGAGGGACTATTTTAATTAGCCCGGAGCAGCAAGGAACCACAGCAGCCTTGTCGATGGAACGAAAGGCGGTAGAAGAATCCCAGCTTCGGTCTCCTATTAAGGAACTGGATTATGCAGGTAACTTGGATCATAGCTTACTGGAGCTGTCCGGAGAACTTCCGGCGGGTTCCTATTGCTTTGGTGCAAATTGGTAATATGCAGTTGAGCACTGCCTCGTCACAGGACGAGACAGTGCTTTTTGCATTTATAGAGAGAGCATGGGTTTTAGATACTGGCCTGTGAAGCTGCCTTCTGTGGCGGCGACTTCTTCCGGGGTACCTTGCGCCACAATGGTACCGCCGCCGTCACCGCCCTCAGGGCCAAGGTCAATGATATAGTCGGCGGTTTTAATAACATCCAGATTGTGTTCAATGACCAAGACGGTATTTCCGCTTTCTACCAGAAGCTGAAGTACATCAATGAGCTTGTGGACATCGGCGGTGTGAAGGCCGGTAGTAGGCTCATCCAGAATATAAATGGTAGAGCCAGTGGAACGCTTTGCCAGCTCTGTGGCCAGCTTTACACGCTGGGCCTCACCGCCGGACAGGGTGGTGGAGGACTGGCCCAGCTTCACATATCCCAGACCTACATCCACCAAGGTTTTTGCTTTTCGGTAGATTTTGGGCAGGTTTTCAAAAAAGGAAACGGCTTCCTCAGCGGTCATATCCAATACATCCGAAATGCTCTTTCCCTTGTAGAGAACTTCCAGAGTCTCTCGGTTATACCGGCGACCGTGACAGACCTCGCAGGGGACGTAAACATCGGGGAGAAAGTGCATTTCGATTTTAACAAGTCCGTCACCGCAACATGCTTCACACCGTCCGCCCTTCACATTGAAGGAGAAGCGGCCGGGGCCGTAGCCACGCATCTTTGCATCGGTAGTGGCGGCAAAGAGGTCTCGAATATCGTTGAAAAGACCGGTATAAGTGGCGGGATTGGAACGGGGCGTTCTGCCAATGGGACTTTGGTCAATGGCAATGACCTTGTCTAGATGCTCCATTCCTTCTATGGCTTCACAGGCACCGGGATGGGTTCTGGCTTTATTGAGGGTGCTGGCCAGGGCTTTATAAAGAACCTCGTTGACCAGACTGGATTTACCGGAGCCAGAGACACCGGTGACACAGGTAAAGGTTCCCAGAGGAATAGAAACATCCACATGTTGCAGATTGTTTTCTGTAGCTCCCTTTACCCGAAGAAACTTTCCATTTCCGGGCCTTCTTGTGGCAGGCACCGGGATTTTCTTTACGCCGGACAGATACTGACCGGTGAGGGAGTTAGGACAGGCCAGAATGTCCTCCAAAGTGCCGGCAGCTACCACTTCACCGCCGTGAACGCCGGCACCGGGGCCAATGTCCACAATATAGTCCGCAGTTCGCATGGTGTCCTCATCGTGTTCTACCACAATCAACGTGTTTCCGATGTCTCGCAGGTGTTGGAGCGTTTCCAGAAGCTTGGCGTTGTCACGCTGATGCAGACCAATGGACGGTTCATCCAGAATATACAGGACTCCCATGAGAGAAGAACCGATCTGGGTTGCCAACCGAATCCGCTGGCTTTCGCCGCCGGAAAGTGTACCGGCGGAACGACTCAGGGTGAGATACTGTAAGCCAACATCCTGTAAAAAGCGAAGCCGGGCTGTAATTTCCTTTACGATAGGTGCAGCGATGACGGCTTGATTTCCCTCTAATTTCAGGTCCTTAACGAAGTCTAAGGCATTACTGACGGACAGACGACAAAAGTCTGCAAGACCCAGACCGCCTACGGTGACAGCTCTGGCAATATCAGAAAGACGGTCTCCGTGACAACGTGGGCAGGGGGAATCGGTCATACATTCTTCCAGCTCTTTACGCATGGACTCCGAGGTGGTTTCGTGGTAGCGGCGTTCCAGGTTCGGAATGATGCCCTCAAAGGGCTGCTCAAAGGTTCCGGTACTGGTTCCGCGATTATAAGAAATGTGCAGCTTTTCCTTTCCGGTGCCATAGAGAATCACACGCTGTGCCTCTTTGGACAGGGATTCAAAGGGTTCGGTGAGGGAGAAGTTGTATTTTTCAGACAAAGCCAGCAGATACATTCCGAAAATGGATTCCGGACGGGGACTACTCCAACCGGAAACCTGAATGGCACCGTCTTTCAGAGACTTTGCAGGGTCCTGCACCACCATTCGAGGGTCTACCGTTCGGCGGAAGCCGAGGCCCGTGCAATCGGGACAGGCACCATAGGGGGTGTTGTAAGAAAACATCCGAGGTTCCAGCTCCGCCAGACTGATGCCGCAGTCCGGGCAGGCATAATTTTGAGAGAATTCCAAATCCTGATCTTCCTTGGGCAGGTGAATGACCACCAGACCATCTGCATGGGAGCAGGCAGTTTCCAGAGAGTCTGCCAGTCTGCGGCGAAGGTCGGGACGGAGAATCAAACGGTCTACTACCAATTCAATGGTGTGCTTTTTGTTTTTCTCCAGAGGAATTTCTTCGTTGAGATCATATAGAATCCCATCGGCCCGCACTCTGGCAAAACCGGCCTTCCGGGAGTCCTCCAAAAGCTTTTTGTGCTCACCCTTTTTGCCCCGAATGACGGGAGCCAGAATGAGGAACCGGGTTCCTTCCGGCAGGGCCATGACCTGATCTACAATCTGATCGATGGTTTGCCGCTTAATTTCCCGGCCGCACTTGGGGCAGTGGGGTACGCCCACTCGAGCCCAAAGAAGACGGAGATAATCATAAATCTCCGTCACGGTTCCCACGGTGGAACGTGGGTTTTTGGAGGTGGTTTTCTGGTCGATGGAGATGGCAGGAGAGAGACCGTCGATGGAGTCCACATCGGGCTTGTCCATCTGACCCAAAAACTGCCGGGCGTAGGAAGACAGGGATTCCACATACCGCCGCTGACCCTCCGCATAGATGGTGTCGAAGGCCAGAGAGGACTTGCCGGAACCGGAAAGTCCGGTAAATACTACCAGTTTATTCCGGGGAATGGTAAGATCGATATTTTTTAAATTGTTTTCTCTGGCACCGTGAATGTGTAGCTTGTCATTCATAATTGATCCTCGTATCCTTAGAGAAATGAAAATATATACTGTTATTATACCATATTTTCATTAAATCGCAACATCATACAAAAAATAATAGCAAATTGGAGAAAAGATTTCCAATATAAAAAATTGGGAAGACACCTAGCAGCTTCCCAATTCATTAACCCTGATTTACATAGTCGCAATAGGGGGCCAGTGTACAATTTTGACACTGGGGCCTTCTGGCAATACACACCGCTCTGCCATGCAAAACAATGCGGTGACAGAAGTCGGAGCTTTCCTCCGGGGGGAGGATTTGCCGCAGTTGCCGTTCCACCTTTTCCGGCTCCTTGCCGTGGCTTAGTCCCAGAAGACCACAGATGCGGATGCAATGGGTGTCACAGACCACAACGCCGGGGGTCTTATACAGGTCGCCCAGCAGCAGATTAGCGGTTTTTCGGCCCACACCGGGCAGTTTTAGCAGAGCTTCCATGGTGTCGGGAACCTTGCCGCCGTACTCTGTCAGCAGCATCTGACAGGCCAACACAATGTCTTTGGCCTTGTGTTTGTAAAAGCCGCAGGAGCGAACCAGCTCCTCCACGTCGGCAATGTCTGCCTGTGCCATAGCTTCCAGCGTTGGATAAGCGGCAAAAAGAGCTGGGGTGATTTCGTTGACCCGCTTATCGGTACACTGTGCAGACAAACGAACGGCAATCATCAGCTCATAATCCTTTTTGTAGTGCAGGGCACACTGGGGATCGGGGTAGGCTTCCTTCAGTGCCTCTACAATAGCCCGAACCTTCTCTTCACGCTCCATATTAGCCTCCTGAATCTCATTTTTCTACATTATACCACAAAAAAACAGGGCTGCAAAGAGGGAAAATGTTAGGAAAAGAAAGAGTGCATTTTGAAGGAACCTGTGTTATACTTAGAAGAAAACGAAGGGAGGCAGAAACATGTATCAGCCTTTGGCGGACCTGATTCGCCCCAAGACGCTGGATGATGTAGTGGGACAGGAGCATATTCTGGGCCAGGGGGCCGTGCTTCGGCGGCTTATCGACTCCGGCAATATCCCCAACCTCATTTTCTATGGACCCTCTGGAACCGGTAAAACCACCGTGGCCAATATCATCGCAGAAAAGACCCACAGAAAGCTGTGCCGTCTCAATGCGACTACGGCTTCTACCGCAGATATTAAAGAAATTGCATCCCAACTGGACACCTTTTTAGCACCCAATGGAATCCTTTTATACTTGGATGAGATTCAGTCTTTTAATAAAAAACAGCAGCAGGTTCTGCTGGAACACATCGAAAACGGTAAAATTACGCTAATTGCTTCCACAACCGAAAATCCGTATTTTTATGTTTTTAACGCCATTTTGAGCCGTTCTACCATCTTTGAGTTCAAGCAGCTTACGCCACAGGCCGTATCCAAGGCCATGGACCGGGCTGTGGATTTTTTAGCAAAACGCAATGCGGTGGAGGTTACAGCAGAACCCGGCGCACTGGAATATGCGGCAAGTGCCTGCGGGGGAGATTTGAGAAAGGCTTTGAATGCGGTAGAGGTGCTGTTCTCTGCGGCGGACCCCAGCAAAGCAGAGCTGAATATCACCCTTGCCGATGTGAAGGCTGTGACCCAAAGCTCTTCCATGCGCTATGACCGGGATGGAGATAACCACTATGATCTTCTTTCTGCACTGCAAAAATCCATCCGTGGCTCAGACCCGGATGGTGCCTGCCACTATCTGGCACGGCTATTGGAGGCAGGGGACATGATTTCAGCCTGCCGCCGTCTTATGGTCATTGCGGCAGAGGATGTGGGCCTTGCCTATCCTCAAATTCTGCCCATTGTGAAATCCTGTGTGGATATGGCCCATATGCTGGGTATGCCGGAGGCTCGGATTCCGCTGGCGGATGCGGCCATTTTGATGGCAACCGCTCCAAAGTCCAATTCTGGCTATATGGCCATAGGCTCCGCACTGGAAGATGTGCGAAAGGGCAAGGGCGGCACATTCCCCCGTCATTTGCAGAATATGCACGCCGACAGCTACACCATGGAGCGGGAACAGGGATACTTATATCCCCACGATTTCCCGAATCACTGGGTCAAGCAGCAATATCTGCCGGATGACCTGGTGGGTACGACCTATTATACCTATGGCCCAAACAAGATGGAGCAGGCGGCAAAGGCCTATTGGGAGCAGGTCAAAGGTCAAACACCGTAGGTGCGGCGGCATTGTTATAACGCCAACTGTCTAAATGCCCTCCTGTGCGGTAGTAGCGTAGAGGTGTTTTTGGCAGGGTAGGCAGTTTTTCTAGAACGCTGAGCTTGATTTTCTGATTTTGCGCCTGAATGGAACGAATGTACACGCTGACCGCCTGCCCGGGCTCTAAATCCTGTCCCGGCTCCGCAAGGCCGGAAAGATTGGGAGTCAGCTCAATAAAGGTGCCATAGGGCCGCACACTGCGGACAATTCCGGTAACGGTTTGCCCCGGTCGGAAAAGCTGTGCATTTTCTTCCCAGGTACCCAGAAGCTCCCGATGCGTCAGAGTAATCTGTCCGGCTTCCGGGTCCTTTTCCCAGATAACCACATATAGCTGCTGCCCTGGGGAAAATCGCTGGCTGCAATGGCTGATTCGGGAAATCGAACAGCGTTCAATAGGGAGCAGTGCAGTGAAACCACAGCCAATGTCACAGAAGACCCCAAAGCTGGCCACATTTTGTACGACAGCAGGCAGAATCTGTCCGGTGGGAACGGACTCCATGAGATAATCCCGGGCCTCTTCCTGAGCACTGCGGCGGCTCAACAGGGCGGTTCCCTCTGAGGTGAAGCCCAGCACCTGAAAACAAAGAGGTTTTCCCACTCTGGACAGAATTGCAATTTCCCTTGCTTTTCCCTGAGCGATGCCCAGGGCGGTTTCCTCACGGGGGATTACCCCACGCAGAGAACCAAGATCTACAATCAAATTGTGATACTCGTCACATTTCATGCACATGGCCTGAAAGATTTCCCCAGTGCCTGCGGCTTTTCGCAGGGCCTCCGGGGATGGCAGTACGGTGGGGTAAAGCCCCTCCGGCGGATGGTGTGACATAATAATCCCTCGCTTTCCACGGTCTTATGGTATCCTATGACCGGAAGAGAGCAGGTATACCGGAAGGAGAAAGAACATGGACATTCATCTGGGGGACGTGTTACAAATGAAAAAGGCCCACCCCTGTGGAGAAAGCCGCTGGACGGTTCTCCGGATCGGGGCGGACTTCCGTCTCAAATGTCAGGGCTGCGGCCATGAGGTGATGATTACCCGGCAGAAGGCGGAAAAAAATCTTCGTGCGGTTTACCGAAACGGAGAAAAAGTAGCCCCTTAAAAATCCTTCGACGATTCTGGGGGCACCTTCCTTTCCTTCGCCCTGTGGGGAGGTTTGGATGCTGTTGGCAGGAGGGCTATTTTGTGTGACAAGCCCAGATTCTGAGAAAAGACGGTTGCAGTTCCCTGTGGGAATTGCGACCGCTTTTTTATTGCCCTCAGGGTATACTGACAGGGAAGGGAGGCTTGCCTATGCGGGTATATCTGGACTTGGTGATTTTGCTGAACTTTGCGGTGAATTATGGCCTTCTGGGGGCTGCGGCTCGTCTGACCGGAGTCCATCCCGGCCCCTGGCGGCTGGGATTGGGGGCCGGAGTCGGGGCGGCCTATGCAGGACTGTGTGTGCTGCCGGGATTGACGTTCCTGGCAGGAAATCTATGGAAGGTGGTGTTTCTGGGGCTTATGGTAATTGCCACCTTTGGAGTTGGGTGGCAGCAGTTGCGGCAGGGAGTCGTGGTTTTGGGTCTCAGTCTTGCCATGGGTGGAGCATTGTTGTGTTTGGGTTTGGGTGGTGTCTGGTGCATTTTATTGGGAGTGCTGGCGACATTTCTTGTGGTGGTACTCTTTTGCTCCGGTGCTATGACACATGCAGGGCAACTGGTTCCTGTGACAATTTCTCTGAGAGGAAAGCAGGTTGCGCTTACGGCACTGCGAGACTCTGGCAATACCTTAAAAGACCCCTTCAGCGGAAGAAGCGTATTGGTGGCTCAGGCCGATGCAGCGTCACGACTTCTGTCGGTGGAGGAAGGAGCTTTGAAGGACCCGGCAGGAGCCATGGAACGACTGCTGGCCCTTGGACATCGGTGCAGGCTCATTCCCTATCGAGTTCTGGGAGGGGAGGGAATGTTGCTGGCGGTGCAGTGTGACCGGGTAACGGTAGACGGAAAGGGTGCGGCTCCCATGGTGGCCTTTGCACCCGGTCAGTTATCTCCCCAAAATACATATCAGGCTTTGACAGGAGGAGGACAATATGAATAATTGGATTAAGCTTTTATTGCGGCACCTGGGACTTTTGGAACCGGAAAGCGTTTATTACATAGGCGGTACGGACGTTCTTCCTCCCCCGTTGAAGCCGGAGGAAGAAAGCGAGACACTGGAGCTGTTAGAGCAGGGGGATGCAGGAGCCAAAAGTCGGCTGATTGAACGGAATTTACGGTTGGTGGTTTACATTGCAAGGCGATTTGAAAATACGGGGGTGAATATTGAGGATTTGATTTCCATTGGCACCATTGGTCTGATTAAGGCGGTGGGAACCTACAGGCGGGATAAGAACATCAAGCTTGCTACTTACGCCTCCCGGTGCATTGAAAATGAAATTCTCATGCACATCCGGAAGATTGCCAATCAAAAGACAGAAATTTCTCTGGATGAACCCATCAACACGGACTGGGACGGAAACGAATTGCTGCTGTCGGATGTGTTGGGAACGGACAGTGACCTTATCATGCGACCGCTGGAGGATGAGGTGGACCATCAACTTTTGCATGATGCCCTTTCCAAACTGCCGGAGCGGGAAAAGAACATCATGGTATTGCGTTATGGTCTACAGGGAAAAAAGGAGCGGACCCAGAAGGAAGTGGCCGACCTTATGGGGATTTCTCAATCCTATATTTCCCGGCTGGAAAAGCGAATCATGGGCCGATTGCGCCAGGAAATCCTGAAACAGACCTCCTGATTTTCGATGTTGCGGAAGTTATGAAGGAAAGACATTGCAAAAGCATAAAAATTGTGCTATAATAACGAAAAAAGTTGTGGAGAGAAAACGTATGAAACTCAATGAGATTTCAAAGCCCGTACTGAAACGCCTTCCCAGCTATCTGGCGTATCTAAAGGCTCTGCCGGAAGACGGCCCTGCTAATATTTCTGCTACCGCCTTGGCCGCCGCCCTTAATATGGGTGAGGTGCAGGTTCGTAAGGATCTGGCACTGGTTTCGGATGGAGGACGTCCCAAGGTGGGGTATCTGCGTGAGAGTCTCATTGCAGATTTGGAGCAGTTTTTGGGCTATGACAACACTACCGAGGCCGTTTTGATCGGTGCAGGTAAGCTGGGACAGGCTTTGCTTGGCTACAGTGGTTTTGATGAATATGGTTTGGAGATTGTGGCAGCTTTTGATGCCAATGAAGAGTTGGACGGGAAAACGGAATCCGGAAAGCCCATTTATTCCATTTCTCGTTTGCCGGAGTTCTGCAAGGAGCGAAAGGTGCTTATGGGCATCATTACAGTGCCTGCTGCTGCGGCACAGGAGGTCTGTGACCTGCTGATTGCCAATGGAATCAAGGCAGTGTGGACCTTTGCGCCTACCCATTTGGACGTACCGCCTCAGATTCTGGTGCAGTATGAGAATATGGCAACTTCTCTTGCGGTTCTGTCTATGCATTTGTCTGCACAGATGCGTGGTTAAAAGTTGAATAATTGTGGTAAGATTGCACTGCGGATCCGTTGATTCGCAGTGCTTTTTCTTGTGCAAAATTATGAAAAAATTGTGAATTAGGAAAACCAATTTTGAAAAATGTTCTTGCTGCAAGCACATTGGCAAGAAAAAACTGTTGCATTTGTTGAAGGAATGGAAGAACAAACGGTGGTAATTTGTCCTATTTGTAGGAAATGAAAAAAAGTGTTGTTTCTGGTCGGAAAATGATGTAAAATAATACGGATGGTTAAGAAAACATACTCTATCTGGAGGTTACTAATATGAAAAAACCCATTGTTTTGGTAATTATGGATGGTGTTGGCCGTGGCGACGGCGGTGCCGGCGATGCGGTTAAGATCGCTAAGACTCCTACTTTGGATCATCTGCTGGAAACCTGCCCCCATACCTGGCTGAAGGCCCATGGTACTGCGGTCGGTCTGCCCTCCGATGATGATATGGGTAACTCTGAGGTTGGCCACAATGCTCTTGGCTGCGGTCAGGTTTATTCCCAGGGTGCCAAGCTGGTAGAAGAGTCCATCGAGTCCGGCAAGCTGTTTGCTTCCGCTACCTGGACCAGCCTGGTTTCCAACTGCCAGGAAAACGGCAAGGCTATGCACTTCCTGGGCCTGCTGTCCGACGGCAATGTGCATTCTAACATTTCTCACCTCTTTGCAATGCTGAAGCAGGCAAAGGCCGCCGGCCTCAAGAAGGTCTACTGCCACATCCTGCTGGATGGCCGTGATGTGCCTGCTACTTCCGCTCTGGAGTATGTGGCACAGCTGGAAGAGGTTCTGTCCTCCCTGCGGGAAGAGGGCTTTGATTACGCTATCGCTTCCGGCGGTGGCCGTATGGCAATCACCATGGACCGCTACGAGGCCAACTGGAGCATGGTTGAGGCTGGTTGGCGCACCCATGTCCAGGGTCAGGGCCGTCAGTTCGCTTCTGCACAGGAGGCCATTGAGACCTACCGTGCGGAGACCGGCTGCATCGATCAGGACCTGCCTGCCTTTGTGGTGGCAAGAAACGGCGAGCCTGTGGCAAAGATTGCAAACGGCGACAGCGTGATTCTCTTCAACTTCCGTGGCGACCGTGCCCAGGAAATTTCTCTGGCTTTCGATCGTGCCGACTTTGATAAGTTCGACCGTGGCGACTATACCGGTGTGAAGTTTGCCGGTATGCTGGAGTACGACGGCGACCTGAAGATTCCTCAGAACTATCTGGTGCAGCCTCCTGTGATTCGCAACACCCTGACAGAAGTCCTGTGCGCCCATGATGTTCGGGAGTACGCTGTGTCCGAGACACAGAAGTATGGCCATGTGACCTATTTCTGGAACGGTAACCGCTCCGGCAAGGTAGACGAGGCTCTGGAAGATTATGAGGAAATCCCCTCTGACGTGATTCCTTTCGAGCAGGCTCCTGCTATGAAGTCTCGTGAAATCACCGATGCTATGGTGAAGGCTATGGCTTCCAAGAAGTACGATTTCCTGCGCTGCAACTTCCCCAACGGCGATATGGTGGGTCATACCGGCGTTATGGATGCGGTGGTTACCGCTATGGAGTGCGTGGACAATGGCCTGAAGGAGATTCTGGAGGCTGCCGACCAGTATGGCTATGCTGTTCTGGTAACTGCGGACCACGGCAACGCCGATCAGATGACCGAGACCAAGAAGGGCAAGACCTCTGTCCGTACTGCACATAGCCTGAACCCTGTGCCTTTCATCATTTACGACAAGGACAATGCTTACACCCTGAAGGAAGGCAACTTCGGCCTGGCTAATGTTGCCCCCACTGTGGTGAAGATGATGGACATTATGGCTCCTCAGTGCTGGGAAGAGTCTATGATCTGATTTTCAATGCTGTGGCAAAGCTGCTTTGCCACAGCATTACAACTTTTCAACGGTTAGAACCTACCCAAACCGATTTTTGCACGGGTTAAAAAATCCCTCTTGTACTTTTGCTTGAAATCGGGTAAAATAGAGGCACACAATCTGCCGGTTTGATCGGCAAAGGAGGTACTCTTTATGACTTCTCAGAAAACAGATAAGGGAACTGTCGTGATCGACAGCAACGTGTATACCAATATTGCCGGCGTGGCAGCTTCCAACTGCTTTGGTGTGAAGGGCATGGCCATGCGCTCCATGAGTGATGGTCTGGTTCACCTTCTGCGGAAGGAGTCCATGCGCAAGGGTGTCAAGGTGGAGTTCCATGAGGACAATTCCATCACGATTGAACTGCATATCATGGTAGATCATGGTGTCAACCTGTCTGCTGTAGGCAGTTCTATTATTTCTGAGGTTCGCTATGTGGTGAGCCAGTGTACCGGTACCGAGGTTCGGGCCGTCAACGTGTTTATTGATTCCATGATGATTGGGTAAGCCCAATCTGTTCACAATGGGCTAGTCCCGATTATTTTGGAGGTGTGATATCTATTGAGGCAGACCATCAACGGGGCCGACCTTCGCAGACTGATCATCAGCGCGGCCGCCTCTATTGAGATCCATAAGCAACCGATCAACGAATTGAATGTATTTCCTGTGCCCGATGGCGACACCGGCACAAATATGTCTATGACCATTAACGCTGCTGTGGCAGACCTGAAAAAAGCCGAAGATCCTTCTTTGGAGAAGGCTGCCAACATTGCCGCTTCTGCTATGCTCCGTGGTGCCCGTGGTAACTCCGGCGTCATTTTGAGCCTGCTGTTCCGTGGTATGTCCAAGGCTATGAAGGGCCATGAGGAGTGCGACGGCGTTCTGTGGGCCAAGGCCTTGCAGGAAGGCGTAGATGCTGCCTATAAGGCAGTTATGAAGCCTGCCGAAGGCACGATCTTGACGGTGGCCCGTCTGTCTGCTGCCAAGGCAGTTCATGCAGCACAGGAAAACAACTACTTTGAGTTTGTTCATGAGGCTGCCATTGAAGAGGCAAAGGAAGCCTTGGCCAACACTGTGAACCAGAACCCCGTCCTCAAGAAGGCTGGCGTTGTGGATGCCGGCGGTAAGGGCTGGCTCTTGGCTCTGGAAGCCATGATGCAGGCCCTCCACGGCGAAGATGTTGTGGTTCCCGAGGGCTTTGTGGCAGAGAAACCCAAGGAGCAGGCGGATTTCTCCGACTTTAACGAGGAAGACATTACCTTTACCTACTGTACCGAGTTTATCGTCTCCCGGGAGAGCGATAAGGACCCTGAGGACCTGCGTGCTTTCCTTCATGAGCTGGGCGACAGCCTGGTGCTGGTGGACGACGATGAGATCATTAAGGTTCATGTCCATACCAATGACCCCGGCATTGCATTGCAGGAGGCTCTGAAATACGGTTCTTTTGTTACCGTAAAGATTGAGAATATGCGTTTGCAGCACACCGAGAAGGTCATGAGCGAGCAGGAGCTTCAGCCTCAGGTGGCAGCTCCCGAAAAGAAGTTCGGTGTCGTCACGGTCTGTGCTGGTGACGGTATCGCCTCTGTCTTTAAGGATTTGGGCGTGGATGGCATCATCTCCGGCGGTCAGACCATGAACCCCTCCACGCAGGATATTCTCACTGCGGTGAACAAGGTTCCTGCTGAGGTGGTCTTTGTGTTCCCCAACAACAAGAACATCATCATGGCTGCCGAGCAGGTAGATCCTCTTACCGAAAAGAAGGTTGTGGTGATCCCCTCCAAGACCGTTCCTCAGGGCATTACGGCCATGTTGAGCTACGATCCCGAGGGCAGCGAGGAAAGTAATGTAGAGGCTATGACCGAGGCTCTGAGCAGCGTGGAGACCATGCAGATCACATATGCTGCCCGGGATGCTGACTTCGATGGCTATGACATCCGTCAGGGTGACTACATGGGCATCTTCGGCAAGTCTCTGTTCTCCACTTCCCGGGATATTAACGCTGTGCTTAAGAGCCTGGCCGAGAAGGTTCGGGATTTGGGCAAGGAGTACATCACCATTTTCTATGGTGAGGACATTACGGAGAAGCAGGCTTCTAAGGCAGCTGACATTTTCAGCGACATTTGCCCCAAGGCAGATGTCAACCTGATTTCCGGTGGTCAGCCTGTGTACTACTACCTGAT